>JBCCRT010000004.1:0-61139 GCA_039201235.1 Planctomycetota bacterium | reverse complement strand
GGTTCGTGACCTAACCGAAATTAGGCCGCGAGTCGCGCCGGCGCGAAGCCGATGCGACCAGCGATGGTGTCATCGTTGGCATTTGTGTGTTTGTGCGTGGTTTAACGAGGCGTACGCACACCTCGACGTGCGACCACCGACTTTCCCTGTCCGGTCGATACCAGTCGGCCCCAGTTGTCAAAGAACTTGCTAAGTATAGCCAAAGATGAACACGGATGAACGGGGATGCCGCGGCGGAGCGTCCGGTTCCAGCATCCCTGTTTATCCGCGTTCATCCGTGGCTAAGTTCTCCGCTTTCACAGGCCGTGCAGCGGCAGGAGTTTGCTCTCGAGGTGGCGCATTAGCGGCTCGGCGGACAGGGGCCGGCCGGTGACGCGTTCGCACAGCTCGGCCGAGTCGTACGTTCGGCCCGGGGCGTGGACGTGTTCACGGAGCCAGCCCAAAAGGGGGGCGAAGTCGCCAACAGCGAAGGCGGCGTCGAGGTCGCCGAGGTCGCGGGCGGCGGCCTCGAAGAACTGGGCGGCGTAGAGGTTGCCGAGGGTGTAGGTCGGGAAGTAGCCGAGGGCGCCCATGGACCAGTGGATGTCCTGCAGGCAGCCGTTGGCGTCGTCGCCCCCGGAAGCCGACACGCCGAGGGCCTCTTGGTAGGCGTGGTTCCAGGCTTCGGGCAGGTCGTCGGCCGACAGGTCGCCGCGGAGCAGGCGGCGTTCGAGGTTGAAGCGGACCATGATGTGCAGGTTGTAGGTGGCCTCGTCCGCCTCGACGCGGATGAGACTGGGGGCGACACGGTTGGCGGCGGCGTAGGCGGCGTCGGCGTCGTAATTAGCCAGCGCGTCACCGAAGTGCCGGTGCAGTTTTGGCGTCGCCCACTTCCAGAACGCGCGGCTGCGGCCGACCTGGTTCTCCCAGAGGCGGGACTGGCTCTCGTGGATCGACAGGCCCACGGCCTCGCCCCGCGGCGTGCCCGAGTGTTGCGGGGGCAGGCCCTGTTCGTAGAGGCCGTGCCCGGTCTCGTGGAGGGTGCTGCCCAGGGCGTCGATCAGGTTGTCGTCGTGGAAGCGGGTGGTCAGCCGGACGTCGCCGGGGTGGGAGCCGGAGCAGAACGGGTGGGCCGAGACGTCGAGCCGGCCGCGGTCGAAGTCGAAGCCCACGGCCGCGGCCATCTCCCGCACGAACGCCTCCTGCCGGTCGACCGGCAGCTTGACACGATTGAACGCGTCGTCGGGCCGGCGCGGCGCATCCCGGAGTCGGTCGATCAGCGCGACGAGTCGCTCGCGCAGCGGCTGGAACACCGCCTCGACGGTCGCGGCGGTCATACCGCGTTCGTAGCCCTCGGCCAGGGCGTCCCACGGCTCGCCATCGGCAGGGTAGCCGTAGCAATCGGCCCGCCGCCGGCAGAGGTCGACGACTTTCGCCAGCCACGGCGCGAAGCGGGCGTAGTCGTTGTGCTGCCGGGCCTCGGCCCAGGCGGCCTTGGCCCGGCTGGTGACGCGGGAGGTTTCGACCACAAGGTCGGCCGGCAGCCGGGTCGCGCGGTCGTAGTCGCGGCGCCAGTGCCGGAGGTTGACCGCGGCGTCGGCGGTGAGTTCGGTGTTGTCTTCGCAGGCGTCGAGCCAGTCGCCGACGCGGGGGTCGGTGGCACGGGCGTGGAGGAGTTCGGCGAGCTGCGCGAGCTGGTCGGCGCGGTGGTCGAGCCCGCCGGGGGGCATCTTGGTTTCCTGGTCCCAGCCGAGCAGGCCGGCAGTGGAGCCGAGCAGGGCGGCGGCTTTCTGGTGCGAGAGCAGGTCGGCGTAGGGGGCGGGGTTCGACATAGCGCTCACGATAGCGGGCCGATCTCGGCGGGCGTGGGTCGTTCGGGTTGGTAGCGGCGGTGCGTGGTCGGGTCAGGCCGAGCGCCGCGAGTCGGGCGAGAAGTGCAGGAGGGTCGTGCCGTCGCCGGCGGGGCCGGGCCCATCGGCCGGCTTCTGGTCTTCGAGGCGGGCGAGCGCCGAGCGGATGGCGGGCATCCGCGGGTTGACGGTGAGGGCCCGGCGGTAGGCATCTTTCGCCTCGTCGCTTTGGCCGAGGTGAGCGTGGCAGTGGCCCATCCCGGCGAGGGCGCCGAAGTGCGACGGCATCAACGCCAGCGTCTGCCGACAAGCCGCGATCGAGGCGGCCCACTCGCCGCCGAGGTAGTGCGCGATCGCGAGCTGGTTGTACGCCTCGGCAAACTCGTGGTCGAGGTCCAGCGCGGCGTTGAAGTGCTCAATCGCCTCGGCCAGCCGGTCGTCGGTCAGCGCCAGCACGCCCCGGCGGAAACGTTTACCCGCCTCGACCCCGCTGTTGCGGAACCAGACCGACCACAACGCGTCCTCGGCGTCGCGGTGGACCTGCTCGCTCGGATCGCTTAGGCAGCGGACCAGGCAGCCGACGACCGACCGGCCGCCGACCATGCCGAGGGTGACCGCGGCCGCCCGGCGGACCTCGTCGTCGGCGTGCCGCAGCAGCGGGCAGAGCTGTTGCGGCTCCCACCGCTCACGCACCGTCCGCGACAAAGCCTCGGCGTCGCCGCGCCGCAAGGCCGGCGTGACCGCCGCGAGAAAGGTTTCACCACGCACCGTGTCCATGGGGTAAGCATAGGCGTAGGCCCGGCCCGGAACCCGATTTCAAGCCGGCGGTGTCCGCCCTCCGATATCGGTCTCAGGTCGGAACCGATTCACCGCAACGGACTGCGGGATGTCGGCCCCTTTACGGTTCTCCGAGGACCCGCCATGATCATGCCGCTGCTGGCCCGCGACCGCCGGCGTCACGTGCGGGTGGCCTGCGACCGGCCGGTGAGGCTCCGCTGCGGCGTGGCGGGTCGGTCCGTGTCCGGTCAGACGATGGACGTGTCGGACGGCGGGTGCCTGATGCGGCTGGACGGCCGCTGCCGGGTCGAGCCGGGCGAGTCGGTCCGCGTCGGCTTCGCACGCCGGCCGGGGCAGGTCCTGATCTTCGCCGACGACATGGTCCAGGGCACCGTCGTCCGCCGGCTGGGGCACGACGAGAGCCAGCACGTCGCCGTGCGTTTCGAGCACGTCACGACCCTCGCCGCCGCGGGCTGACCCCCCCGAAGTTAAACGCTGTCAACCGGGCCTTCGTTGAGCATCCGGCCGCGGGTAGACTATGCCGTATGGCGATGCCCGAGCTGTTTGCCCGCACGATCGAGCACTACCTCGCGCCGATCCGGCCGTACCTCGAGGACAGCTCGGTCACCGAGGTCATGGTCAACGCGCCCGACGAGATCTACGTCGAGCAGGACGGCCGGCTCGAGCTGACCCCGGCGAAGTTCGACGACCGCGAACTCTACGAGGCGGCGGTCAACAACATCCTGCAGTACACCGGCAAGTCGCTGGCGGACGACCGGGCCCTGGTCGACGCCCGGCTGCCCGACGGCTCGCGGGTCCACGTCGCTAAGTCGCCCTGCGCCCGCCGCGGCACGGTGATGAGCATCCGCAAGTTCAGCCGGATGATGCTCGACATCGACTGGCTCATCGAGCTGGGGTCGCTGACGACCGAGGCCCGCGACTTCCTGCGGGTGGCGGTGATGGCGGAGCAGAACGTGCTCGTCGCAGGCGGCACCAGCTCGGGCAAGACGTCGCTGCTCAACGCGATGTCGGCGTTCATCCCCGCCTCCGAACGCATCGTCGTGATCGAAGACTCGGCCGAGCTGCAGCTGCAGCGCGAGCACGTCGTCTCGCTGGAGTCCAAGCCGGCCGACGCGTTCGGCCGCGGCGCGGTCGGCGTCCGCGAGCTGTTCCGCTCGTCGCTGCGCCTCCGCCCCGACCGCATCATCATCGGCGAGGTCCGCGGCGGCGAGGCGCTCGACATGATCCAGGCCATGACCTCCGGCCACGGCGGGTCGATGGGCACCCTCCACGCCAACACCCCCGCCGATGCGCTCAACCGCCTCGAAACCATGGCCCTGATGTCTAAGGTCGAGCTGCCGCTGCACGCGCTGCGAAGCCAGGTCAGCTCCGCCATCGACCTGGTCGTCCAGATGTCCCGGCAGATCGGCGGCCGGCGGCTGGTGACCCACATCAGCGAGGTCCTGCCCCTGGGCGACCAGAGCTACTACCAGCTCCGCGACATCTTCACCATGAAACAGATCGACGACGAGAGCGGCGGCAAGGCTATGTGGCTCTCCTGGACCGGCACGCCCTCGGTCCTCGCCGGCCGGCTCGACCCGGACCAGCAGCGGGCCGTCACCCCGGCGATCCGGGCCGTCGTGGGTCTGGATTGAATTCCCTTCATCCGATAAGATAGGAAAGATGCAGCCAGGCGTTTTACCTCGGAAAACGAAGACGAGACGGCGCAACCCGCTGCGTAACCTGTTCTTGCGTAGCCGGGCCGTGTGGCGTCGTCGTCACGCCGAACGCGGGGCCACGGCCTTGGAATGGACGCTGCTGCTCGCCTTTGTGGCTTTACCGGCATACTTTATAATCCAACTGGGTTTGGGCACTCTGTTCGCTCACTATCGACTCACCACCACGCTCAACGGCTTGCCCCTGCCGTGACGCGTCCCCAAGACGTTCTCCGATCGAGGTTGTTCCCATGAAAAATCTGCCCGCATTGTTCAATCGTGTCCGCCGGACCGCGACCCGCCTGCACCGCGACGAACGCGGGGCCGAGGGCCTGGAGAAGCTGCTGATCATCGCCGCGATCGTGCTGCCGCTGCTGGGCCTGCTGATCGTGTTCCGCAAGGAGATGCAGACCTGGGCCACCGACCGCTGGAGCGAGGTCAACGTCGGCGGCGGCTCGGACGACGCGATCAACACCGACCCGACGCCCTGACGTTCGAGTGCGGGCCGGGTGACAAAAAAATAGCTTGTCCGGTACGTGTGTTATGCGAAAGCTCCTGACAATATCTTTAGTTTGTCAAAGCCTTTTTCTGCTAGCCGTGCCTTAGATAGCATTCTCAGCCGCGAGGGCAGCTCCGACTTACAGTGCAGATACATTTTTTGCCAGATTCGCTCCGTTCGCCATATTTTTCTTCGGTGCCTGCTTCATATCGCAGTTGATCAAGTTTAGTCGTACTTGGCGATTGTTCCGACAATCTGCTGACCCATCGATATCGACAGGACGTGTTAGCCGCAGTTGATTCGATTAAACCGAATAAACCATGTGTGCTGCTAGCGTCGCGTCTTCAAGTAGTTTGGTGTCGTGCCCATTGGCCTCTACGTATCGTTGTTGTTGGTGACGGCGGCCGCCGCGGTGTGGGATGTCCGCACGGGCAGGGTCCCGAACCGGCTGACGTACGCCGCGGTCTTGGTGGGCCTGGTCGGTTGGACGATCGCCGGGGCGGTGCAGGGCGACGCGGCGTTGGCGGTGTCGTGGGCCGGGCGGGCGTGGGTGGGCATGCTCTGCGGGCTGGTGCCGTTCGCGGTGCTGGTGCTCACGGCCGGGCTCGGCGGGGGGGACATGAAACTCATGGCCGCGGTCGGGGCGATCTCGGCGTCGTGGGAGATGGTGCTGGCGGTGTCGCTCTACGCCGTGCTCGTCGCCGCGGTGATGGCGGTGGTGGTGATGGTCCGGCGGCGGGCGGTGCGGCAGACGCTGGGGCGCATCGCCGGGGCGCTGCTGATGGCGTCGGCCCGGGTCAAGCCGACGCTGCCCGACGCGTCGCGCACGCACACCGTGCCGTTCGCCGCGGCGGTGGCGGTCGGCGTGGCGGTCGCGGGGGCCGAGCAGCTGCTGGGCTGGGTGAGCCCGTGGTCGGCGTACGGGCCGTGACCGACAGCCCCACAGGCTGGAAGCCTGTACCACCAATCTTCGTTTCTTCCGGGGGCGGTTGCGGTTAAAATTCCGGGCTATGGCCGAATCTGTCTCGCCCCAACCGTCCGGCCGGCCCGCGGCCGTGACCACGCTGAGCCTGAAACCGGGGGACAAGGTCGACGCCTTCACCGTCGTCGAGACCATCGCCGCGACCGGCTCGGCCGTGGTCTACAAGGCGCACGACCCGCTGCTGGACCGCCACGTCGCGGTCAAGCAGATCATCCTCGGCCAGGACGACTCGGACGACGCCCTGCGCAAACGCATCCGCGACGAGGCGGCGATCCACAAACGCGTTTCGGCGAGCCAACCCAAGCACCTGATCCAGTTCATCGACGCCGTGGACGACCCCCGCGGGCTGATGCTGGTCAGCGAGTTCTACCCCTCGACCTCGCTAGAAGACCTGCTCGACCGCCAGCGGGCCCCGCTCGACGAGCGGCAGGCGCTGGGCATCGTCGCCGCGACGGCCAAGGGCCTTGAGGCGATCCACGACGCCGGCGTGGTCCACCGCGACCTCAAGCCCAGCAACGTCCTGCTCGGCGACGACGGCGGGCTGAAGATCTGCGACTTCGGGCTCAGCGCGCTGATCGAGGCGCAGGACTCGCTGTCGCTCGGGTCGGTGCGGTACATGGCCCCCGAGCTGCTGCGGTCCGAGCCCGCAGACGGCCGGGCCGACGTCTATTCGCTGGGCCTGATCGCCTACGAGATGCTCGCCGGCCGGCCGAACTTCGACGTCGCCTTCCGCAACGTCCTGCGCGACCAGCGCAACCAGGCGATGCGGTGGATGAAGTGGCACACCAACCTCCGCGTCGCCGCGCCGCCGCTGGACGAGCACCTGCCCGACCTGCCGCCGCATCTCACGCAGCTCGTGGCGCGGATGATGGAGAAGGACCCGGCCCGCCGCGTCGCGACCGCCGACGACGTGGTCGAGGCGATCCGCCGGCACTTCACCGGCGACGGGCCGGACGTCGACCTGTCGGCGACCGCGGCCGCCGGCAGCGGCGTCGCCGCCTCGACGCCGGGCGACACCGCGCCGTTGCCGACCCGCAGCCGGTTGCCGCTGATCCTCGTCGGGCTGCTGGGCTTCTGGGCCGTCGTCGGCGCGTCGCTGCTGCTGATCAACGACCAGAAGCGCTCGGCCGCGCAGGCCCAGGCGCTCGACGAAGCCAACGCCATGATCAACTCGGGCATCGCCGCCTACGACGAGGGCGACACCGACTCGGCGCTGGAAAACTACCGCATCGTCGCCGAGGCCTGGCCCGACGACAGCCCGGTCGGGCAGAAGGCGCAGCTCGGCGTCTGGCGGGCCGAGGGCCGGCTCGCGTTCGACCGCGGCGACTACGCCGCGGCCGTCGACGCCTGGACCGAGTACCGCGAGAACGGCGGCCGCGCCGCGGGCATGGACGAGCTGCTCGACGAGGCCGTCGAGAACCGCAACTTCGAGGCCTTCGTCGCCGCGGTCAACCTGACCCTGGAGGGTCAGGCGTTCCGGGAAGCGAAGCAGAACATCGCGGACTTCCGTCAGTCCGAGCTGACCGAGGAGCAGGAGGACCGGCTCGACGCGTTAGACGATCTGATCGACCGCCGCCGCTCGGAAGCGTTGGCCGCCGAGCGTTTCGCCGAGGCCCGCCGGCAGGCCGAGGCGGGCGACCGCGCCGCGGCGATCGCGCTGCTCGAGGACCTCAGCGAGCTGCCCGAGGAAGCGGCGGCCTACCTCGGCGAACTGCGGGACGACGCGGCGTACGACGCTGCGATCGCGGCCGCCGCCGAGGCGGAGCGGACCGGCCGGCTGGCGGAGGCGATCGCTTCCCTGCGGGAGGCCGCGGCGCTGCGGCCCGACGAGGCGTTGACCACGCGGATCGACCGGCTCGACGCCCGCCGGCTGACCGCCGCCGGCGCCGCCTTGTTCGAAAACGGGTCGTTCGAAGCCGCCGGGGAGCGGTTCGCCGAGGCGTTGGAAAAGGACCCGGACAACGCCGACGCATTGCGGCTGCGGCGGCAGATCGAGGCCGCCACCGAGCTGACCGCCATCGAGGCCGAGGGCGACGCCGCCGCGGCGGTGTCGGACTTCGACACGGCGGTCGCGGCGTACGAACGCGCCTTGGCCGTGGCCCCCGACAACCCGGCCATCGGCGAGAAGCTCGACGCCGTCCGCGTCCGCCGGCAGCTCGGTCTGGCCCGGCGGGCGCTCGACCGCGGCGACCTGCCCGAGGCCCGCGCCCGGTTGGAAGAAGCGCGGGCCGTCGAACCCGACAACGAGACCGCCGCCACGCTGCTGGTCGAAGTCACGGGCCTGGAGTCGTACGCCGACCTGCTGCGCCGCGGCGACGCCGCCCGCGCCGCCGGCGACTACGGCCGCGCTCGGAGGCTCTACCTCCAGGCCGAGGAGCAGCGCCCCGGCGAAGAGATCGAGCTGCGGCTGGCCGACACCGAGTTCGACCAGGCGATCAGCCAGGCCCGCGAGTTCCTGGACGAGGGGCAGGTCGACGCCGCCCGCGCGGTGCTGCAGCCGGCCCGCCGGCTGCGCCCCAACGATCCGCGTTTGGTCGAGCTGCTGGGCGACCTCGAGGACGCCGCGCCCGCCGAGGCCGGCTGACCCCCATGACCCGGAGCGACGACGCCAACCCGACGTCGACGCCGGCTCGCCCGCGTCGCCGGCGGGCCTGGCTGGTCCTGCTGCCGTTGTGCGTCGCCGCGGCGTGGGCGGGCTGGTCGATCGCATCACGGCTCGCCGACGTGCCGGCCGACGTCGCGCCGGTCTCCGCGGGCACACTGCGCTACGACGAGACCCCCGGCGTCCGCGGCGGGGCTGACTTGATGCGCGGCCTGTTAGCGGCGCCACGGGACGCCGACGGGCTGCGGCTCAACCCGGCGCACCGGCCGCTGGAACGCGAGCCGGCCGGCCTGCCGCCGGTGCCGGGGGCCGAACACCACAGCCGGTACCGCCTGTCCGACGGCGGGCTGACCGACGAAGTCTCTTACTGGTGGGTCGATCCGGCCGATGCGGGGTCGGTGGCCGGCCATTACCACGACGCGGTGACGCGGCGGGGCTGGGTCGCGGCGGGGCCGGCGGGCGGTTCGACCCGGGTGTACCTCGACCCCGACGGCAGCGGGAGCGTACTGACGGTGCGGGTCGCGGAGCGCAGGGGCCGGCACCATGTGACCCTGTGGTTACGATACGAGACCGACAAATCTCAGGAAACAAAGACACCATGAGTCAGATGCCCGGTTCCCCGACCGTCCCCTTGCCCAAGAAGCCGGCGTCGCCCGGCGGCCCGGCGGGGGGCAGCCCGAAGCTCGTGGTGGTCGCGTTGCTGGTCGCGGTCGCGGCGGTGGTGCTGGTGAACCTGTACGTCGTGGGCGTGCGGGCCGGGGCGCAGGAGGGCGAGTTCGCGTTCTTCCGGCTGCGGGTGGCCAAGGACGTGGGGCAGGTGCTGTCGATGGACGACGTCGAGCTGCAGCGGCTGCCGGTGCGGTATCGCGACGCGCTGCCGGACGTGGTCGAGCCCAACGCGGCGGGCGAGCCGCTGCGCCTGGGCGACCCGTTCACCCGGTCGGCCGAGCTGGGCGAGCCGCTGACGACACGGATGTTCGACGACCTCACGGCCGACGCGGCCCGGCGGCTGATCACCGAGGGGATGCGGGGTGTGTCGCTGCCGGTGGTCTCGAAGCTGCTGCCCGACCCGCTCAAGGCCGAGATGCGGGTCGACCTGCTGGCGCCGGTCCGCGCGTCCGGCGGGCGGCGGGAGATGATGGTGGTGATGGAAAACGTGCGGGTGGTCAGCGTCGGCGCACTCAACATCGTCGATGAGCGGGCCGCCGGTACCAACCGCACGTCGGGCAACTTCGACTCGCTCACCGTCGAGGCCCGGCCCGACGAGGCGGTGCTGCTTAACGAGATCACCCAGGAGGTGCAGAAGATCGGCACCTACACCGTGCTGCTGCGCTCGCCCGAAGAGCGCGGCGCGACGTTCATCCCCGACGGCGGGATCAACCCCCGGCTGCTGGAACGGCTGGGGCTGGCGGTTGCCGAGCAGGCGCGGGGCCGTTAGCAGTCGGGTCAGCGACGCGTTGCCTCGCAGCTAGGACGATCCGCCAGACCCTAAACCCCGGACCCCAGCCCCCACCCATGCAGTTCTGGCTCACCGACCACGGCAGCAACCTGCGGCACACCCTCGAGGCCGAGGGCGACCCGATCAACATCGGCCGCGACGACGCGTGCCACATCACGCTGCGCAGCCCTTTCGTCGCGCCGCGGCACGCCCGCATCCTGCGGCGGGGCAACCGCATGGTCGTCGAGGCGCTCTCGCAGGCCGGCACCCGCGTCGCCAACCGCGAGGTGCAGAAGGGCAGCCCCCGCTTCGTCGATTTCGGCGACGAGATCCAGATCGGCCAGTTCACGATCGCCATCGTCGGCCGCGACGGCCAGAGCATCGACCAACCGCAAGCCGACGAGCAGCGGCTGCAGGACCGGCTGATGGAGCTGGAGCAGGGGGTCCACGCCGAGCTGCTCGAGCGGATGAACCTCCGCGTCACCGGCGGCATCCGCAAGGACGACGAGGCGTTCCTGAATCAGGTGCTGATCCACCTCGACGAGGTGCTTGGCCACCGCGTCGCGACGCTCGACCCCGACATGGTGCGGCTCGCCTGCCGGCACCACCTCCGCCGGCTCGTCACCGCCGAGGTCGTGCGCCAGTGCCAGGGCAAGGTGCAGACCGAGTACCAGGCCGGCGACCAACGCCTGCTCGACGGCGACAAGGAGCGGCAGATCGCCGAGCTGGTCACGTCGCTGGTCGACACGATGCCGCTGCTGTTCGACCCGTCGAGCGTGAGCGAGGACCTGGCCGTCGCCGAGGACTCGTTCGACGAGCTGTTCGCCGAGCAGTACCCGGCCCTCGACCGCGAGTTGACCCGCTACGTCGTGCAGCGCACCGTCGCCAAGGACATCCAGGACATCATGCTCGGGCTCGGGCCGCTGACCGACCTGCTGGCGATGCCCAGCGTCAGCGAGATCATGGTCGTCGGGCCCGACCGTATCTACATCGAGAAGAACGGCGTCATCCAACCCACCACCCGCGGCTTCTTCTCTGAAGAAGTGCTGCTGTCGATCATCGAGCGCATCCTCGCGCCGGTCGGCCGACGGGTCGACACTTCGACGCCGCTGGTCGACGCCCGTTTGGCGGACGGCAGCCGGGTCAACGCCGTGATCCACCCGCTGTCGCTGGTCGGGCCTTGCCTCACGATCCGCAAGTTCGGCTGGGTCCCGTTCACGATGGACGACCTGGTCGAGCGCGACGCGTTGTCGCCCAACGTCGCGCGGTTTTTGCAGGGCTGCATCGTCGGCCGGGCCAATATCGTCATCGCCGGCGGCACCGGCAGCGGCAAGACCACGCTGCTCAACGTCCTGGGCGCGTACGCCCGGCCCAGCGAACGCATCATCACCGTCGAGGAGTCGGCCGAGCTGCAGCTCCCGCAGCCCCACGTCGTGAAGCTCGAGGGCCGGCCCGCCAACGTCGAGGGCAAGGGCGCGTACACCATCCGCGAGCTGGTGCGCAACAGCCTCCGCATGCGCCCCGACCGCATCATCGTCGGCGAGGTCCGCGGCCCCGAAGCCCTCGACATGCTCCAGGCCATGAACACCGGGCACGACGGCTCGCTCTCGACCGTCCACGCGAACAATCCCCACGACGCGATGAAACGCCTCGAGGCGCTGGTGCTGATGGCGGTCGAGATGCCCATCCGCGCGATCCGCGAGCAGATCGTCACCGCCGTGGACCTGGTGGTGCAGGTCACCCGCTTCGCGTCGGGCCACCGCCGCGTCACCGCGGTCTCCGAGGTCACCGACATCGACCCCGAGACGGGCCAGATCCGCCTCGAAGACGTCTTTACGTTGAAGGACCCGAAGCAGCCGCGGCTGCGCCACACGGGTTACCTGCCGACGTTCGCCGAGGCGATGGTGCAGCGCGGCGACTTCGACGTCGACGTGTTTCTCTAGAGCCCCAGTCCCGCTCGACCGCGGACCAACGCCGGTAGCGGACCGCCACCGAGATGCCGTACAGCAGCAGGGTGAGGGCGAGCAGGTACTCCTTCGCTTCGTCGGCCGCTGCGACCAAAGCATAATAGGCCCAGGAGCCCTCGGCCGCCCAGGCCGCGTCGTCGATGATTTTCTCGGGCAAGTTCCAGCCCCAGGCGAGCAGGCCCGGGAAGACCAGCGCGGTGGTGGGCACGACCCAGAACCATGACCGTTGCGGGGCGTGGGCCCGGCGCCGGCGGTCGCGGACCAGCCAGGGCAGGACGCCGGCGCCGGCGACGCAGGCGACGCCCGCCAGCGTGCGGGGCACCTCGTTGAGCAGGTCGTGGTACCAGGCGTCGGCGTTGTGAAGGTTGAACTCGCCCTGCAGGTTGTTGGCCGCGACCGAGGCCGGCGGCTCGAAACCCAGCAGGTGCTGGCCCCAGCTCGCCTCCTCGCCCATGAAATAGAAAGCGGCGACCGCCAGCCCCGCGAACCACAGCCGGGCCGGCCCCGGCAGCGGGGCGGGCCGGCCCGCGCCGCGCCTGCGTGTCGCCAGCCAGACCATGATCCCGACCACGGGCACCAGGTACGCGACCGTCAGCAGCTCCAGGACGCCGAGCTCGTCGTGGACCACCCGCCCCCACGCCGCCGGCGACAGCACGAGCGGCGCGAGCAGCATCGCCCCCACGCTGATCGCGGGCCAGACCCGGAACAGGTTCCGCCAGCCCCGCGGGAGATCGACGTCCTCCGCGGCGCCGCGCGGCGGCCCCGATCGCGACGCGACAGGTGGGGCCGTCGGAGCCGGTCTCGGGTCTGGCCGGGCGGCGGCGGGATCGGCGATGGCCATCCCCGAATTTTAACTGCACCGTTCGGCAAGAACGGCCATCACCGGCGGTGATCAGATCGGTTTAAGGTGGCTTTGGGGGTTGCGGGACGGTCCACGACGTGGTCGATGGCTTGCCTGGTCCTGCGGCACGCGTCGGCGGCCGATCCGCCGGGCCTGCCGCAGCCCTTACCGCCGCGGGGTGGATCGCTCGATGCCGCGGCCGAGCCGCTACGACCCGAACCCAGTGCGGGGCCGCGGGGCGGAAACCGCGGGTCCGCTGGCCCCGGCGAGGGGCCTGGGCTACGTTACAGGGCCCGGCCGACCGCCAACGGCCGACTCCGACCGCCCGACCGCGAGACCGAGCCTTGGCCGCCCACCACCTGACCCACCTCAAGCAGCTCGAGGCCGAGAGCATCCACATCATCCGCGAGGTGGTCGCCGAGTTCGACAACCCGGTCATGCTCTTCTCGATCGGCAAAGACTCGTGCGTGATGCTGCACCTGGCCCGCAAGGCGTTCCACCCCGACAAGCCGCCGTTCCCTCTGCTGCAGATCGACACGACCTGGAACTTCCGGTCGATGTACGAGTTCCGCGACGAGTACATCGTCGGCGAGCTCGGCATGGAGTGCCTGGTCCACATCAACGAGGACGGGCTGCGGCAGGGCGTGGACCCGTTTCGAGACGGCAGCAAGGTGTTTACCGACGTGATGAACCTCGGCGCGTTGCGGCAGGCCCTGGACAAGTACGACTTCGACGCCGCGTTCGGCGGCGGGAGGCGCGACGAAGAGAAGTCCCGCGCCAAGGAACGCGTCTACTCGTTCCGCGACGCCAACCACGCCTGGGACCCCAAGAACCAGCGGCCCGAGCTGTGGAACGTCTACAACGCCAACGTCCACAAGGGCGAGCAGATCCGCGCCTTCCCCCTGTCGAACTGGACCGAGCTGGACATTTGGCAGTACATCCACCTCGAGGGCATCCGGCTCGTGCCCGCCTACTTCGCCGAAGAGCGCGAGGTCGTCGTGTTCGAGGGCAACCTCATCGCCGTCGACGACGACCGCATGCCCCCGGAATTAAGACAGACCGCGACTAAAGAATGGGTGCGCTTCCGCACGCTGGGCGACTACCCCCTGTCCGGCGCGACCCGCAGCGAGGCCCGCGACCTGCCGCTGATCATCCAGGAGATGCTCCTGGCCACCCGCAGCGAGCGCGAGGGACGCACCGTGGACAAGGACCCGGGGGCGGGGATGGAAGAGAAGAAGAAACAGGGGTACTACTGATGTCGCACCGGTCGGAACTTATCGCCACCGACATCGACGCCTACCTCAAGCTGCACGAGGACAAGGAGCTCCTGCGTTTCCTGACCTGCGGCAGCGTCGACGACGGCAAGTCGACCCTCATCGGCCGGCTGCTGTTCGACTCGAAGATGGTCTACGAGGACCAGCTCGCCTCGCTCGAGGTCGACTCCAAGAAGTTCGGCACCACCGGCGGGGCGTTCGACCCGGCCCTGCTCACCGACGGGCTCCGGGCCGAGCGGGAGCAGGGGATCACCATCGACGTGGCGTACCGCTACTTCTCGACCACCCGCCGCAAGTTCATCATCGCCGACACCCCGGGCCACGAGCAGTACACCCGGAACATGGCCACCGGCGCGTCGACCGCCGACCTGGCCATCATCCTCATCGACGCCCGCCACGGCGTGCAGACCCAGACCCGACGCCACTCGTTCATCGCCTCGCTCCTGGGCATCAAGCACGTCGTGGTGGCCGTCAACAAGATGGACCTCGTCGGCTTCTCCGAAGCGCGGTTCCACGAGATCCGCAAGGACTACGCCGCGTTCTCCGCGAAGCTCGACCTGCCCGACGTCCGCTTCGTGCCCGTCTCGGCGCTCGACGGCGACAACGTCGTCAACCCCAGCGACCACACCCCCTGGTACGACGGCGGCACGCTGATGCACCTGCTCGAGACCGTCTACATCGGCAGCGACCGCAACCTCATCGACCTGCGGCTGCCCGTGCAGTACGTCAACCGCCCCAACCTCGACTTCCGCGGCTTCTGCGGAACGCTCGCTTCGGGCATCGTCCGCCCCGGCGACGAGGTGATGGCCCTGCCCTCACGCAAGACCTCGCGCGTTAAGTCGATCGTCACCTTCGACGGCGAAGTCGACGAGGCCTTCGCCCCGATGTCCGTCACCGTCACGCTCGAGGACGAGATCGACGTCAGCCGCGGCGACATGCTCGTCCACGTCAACAACCGGCCGCGGTCCGGCCAGGCGTTCGAGGCGATGCTCGTCTGGATGAGCGAGACGCCGATGACGCCGGGCGGCCAGTACCTGATCAAGCACACCACCCGCCAGACGCCCGGCGTGATCGCCGACCTGCGCTACCGCCTGGACGTCAACACGCTCCGCAAGGACGACGGCGCGGATACCCTGGGGCTCAACGAGATCGGGCGGGTGGTCGTCGAGCTGGCCCGGCCCGTCGCGTTCGACCCGTACAAGAAAAACCGCGGCACCGGCGGGTTTATCGTGATCGACCGGCGGACACACAACACCGTCGCCGCGGGCATGATCCTGGACCAGTCGGCGACCGCCGAGCAGACCGCCCGCCGCCGGCTCGCCGAGTCGCTGGCCACCGACGCCCGCCAACACGCCACCCTCATCACCGCCGAAGAACGCGCCGCCCGCCTCAAACAGCAACCCGCCACCGTCTGGATCACGGGGCTCACCGGCTCGGGCAAGTCGCCGATCGCCTACGCCCTCGAACGCCGGCTGTTCGACGAGGGCTACACCCCGCTCGCGCTCGACGGCCGCAACACCCGCATGGGCCTTTCCGCCGGGCTGACCTTCAGCGATGCCGACCGCCGCGAGAACCTCCGCCGCGCCGCCGAGCTGGCCAAGACCGCCAACGGCGCGGGCCTGATCGCCGTGTGCGCCTTCCTCTCGCCCTTTGCCGACGACCGCGCCGCGGCCCGCGACATCGTCGGCCCGGACCGCTTCTTCGAGGTGTTCACCGACGCCCCCCCGGAAGTCTGCAAGCAGCGGGCGCAGGCCGAGGGTTCCAACATGGCCGCCTTCGGCGACATGGCTGCGCCCTACGAGCCCCCCGCGTCGCCGACCCTCCGTCTCGCCACCCACAACCTGTCGATCGAGGCCTGCGTCGAACAGATCATGGCCCTGCTGCGCGAGCGGGGCGTCTTGCAATGACAACTCGCATCGGCGGGAGGTCCCGGTGACGCACAGAAGCCCGCGGTCGGCGACCTTGGGCTACCGGACACCGCTCGATGCGGCGGGTCAGCGGGGCGGGTTGCCGAGCAGCAGGCGGCACCATCGGCCGCCGCGGTCTGGACCGAGCGACAGCGCTGGCGCGACGACGCGTTGTGCCCCGAGCCCGGCAAGCCGCTACGCCGCGCGGACACGGCCTAAGACTGGTTCGCGTCGCGGTTCGCGATCCTGCGTTCGCCGACTCGGCGTTACCTGCGGCTGGCCGAGCGGGTGTCGGCGCTCGAGCCGACGCTTCGTAACAGACCCGAGAGGGTTCTTTGATCTGGCGGAGCCGCTCGACGACCTGCCGCGGGTGGCCCTTGACCGATTCGCGGGATACCGATCCGATTGAGAGCATATTTTTAGCCGGGCAAGGTTATCAAATGTAATCTTTCATTGGCTAAAGGTTTGATAGTTGATTTGTTGGGTTAAACCGTTTCTGCCGGAAGTGATTTTCTGTGCGGCGGTGTCGGGAAAGCGGCTGGCTCACGCTTCGTAGACCCGGATATTGCGGAAGCGGACGTCGGCCGCGCCGCCGTTGTCGTCGTCGGCCATGAAGGTCAGCCACTGCATCGGGCCGGTGTAGAACGAGCCGACGTCGATGGTGTAGCTCACCCAGCCGTCGCCGGCCTGGTGTTCCGGGAAGCCGTGGTCGCCGACGAGGTCGATGAGTTGGACGGGGGGGGTGTCGCTGCCGTCGATGACGAACATGCGTTGGTCGGTACGGAACTCGTCGTCGGTGTCGAAGCCGATGCCGATGAGTTCGCCGGTGTTGGAGGCGTTGACCTCGAAGTTGAGCACGGTGTCGGCGTCGACGCTCCCGCTGAAGGCGGTCTTCTTCCAGGCGTTGCCGGTGAGGCGGACGGTGGAGCCGCCGGCCTCGACCGAGACGTTGGTGGACTGGCCGCCGGCGCCGTCCTGGTCGGGGGTGTAGCCCGAGAAGGATGCGCCGGAGAAGTTGAGGGCGGTGCCGGTGCCGGGGCCGCCGTCGAGGTCCTGCACCTGGGCGAGATCGAACGACCCTGCGCCGGTATAGCTCACGCCGGCGGGGAGGCTGCCGACCGCGTCGCTGCCGAAGTCGTAGACGCGGGAGAGGGCTTCGTTGCCGCTGCTGTCTTCGAGGGAGACGTTGTCGAAGGCGAGGTCGTAGCTGTCGGCGGCGTCGCCGGCGTTGCCGAAGATGGTGGGCTGTAGCTCAAGGGTGCCGGTCCAGTTTTCGCCCTCGACGACGACGGTGTTGGTCACGCGGGTCTACTGCCCGGTGGTGATCTGGCTCAGGGGGACGGCGACGTTGAACTGGCTGGGGCTGCCGTTGGAGCCGCGGAACTCGACGGCGAGCTTGTCGGGTTTGTCGTCCGTCTGGACATCGAAGCTCAGGGTGTAGGTGCCGGGGGCGAGGCCGCCAGACTTGACCGAGAACTGCGGGGCCCGGGTGAGGTTGCCGTCGCCGGGGCTGACGCTGCCGGTGAGGCGCAAGCCGTTGCCCTCGGGCTGGGCGGTGCCGAAGGAATAGCCCGAGCCGGCCATGGTGATGTCGGGGTCGACGTTCGGGGGCGGGTTGATGGGGTCGGCGTCCCGGGGCCCGCTGTAGAGGACGACCTCGCCGATGGCGATGCCGCGGGCGCAGCTGGGGTCGTCGTTGAGCGTCTGGCTGTCGCCGACGAACCAGCGTTTGCCGGCGGAGTCGAAGAAGATGTCGAGCTCGTTGTGGTTTTCGATGTAGGAGATGACGCCGGGGCCGAGGTCGTCGCGGATGAGTTCGACGATGTCGCGCCGGGAGTTGCCGAAGATGGTGCCGGTCCAGTACTCGGGGGCGACGGTGATGCCGTGGGGGGTGTCGGCGAAGAGGATGGTCTGGATGCCGTAGTCCTCGGCGAGGTCCTGCATGACCTGGACGGTGCCGGCGCTGGTGCCGGAGATGCGGGCGTGGCGGACGCCGAGCTCGTCGAGGTAGCCGATCTTTTCGTCGATCCGCTGCCGGGTCACCGAGGTATCGCCGGCCAGGGGGATGGTGGTGAACCTCGGGTCGATGCCGACGCTGTCCACGAATCCGTCGCTGGCGTGGGCGCTGACCGCCGAGAGCAGCATCCGGGGTTCGAGGGGTTCGTAGGCGGGGCTGACGCTGGTCCAGGGGCTCGTGACGTGTAGCTTTGAGACGGGTTTAAGGACGGGCATGAGGACACGTCGCAGCGATTGATTGAGATTCATGGGTCAAACCTTGGTGGACGGGAAAAATAGAAAGACAGAAAACGATAGATTTACGCGGTGAAATTGATGCTGAACGAGAAGATTTGCGGTCGGAGTCGGTGTGTGTTCGCCAACTCGGGTCCGCAGGAGTGGCTGCCGAGGCCGTTGTGGAGGTGTCCGAGGTGGACGAAGACGCGGTCACGCCGGGGCAGGTCGCAGTCGTGGCGTATCTGGTCCAGGTCGGCGGTGCGGTAGCGGTGGGCCTGTAGATCGCCGGGCGTCGTGAAGTCTGCCCGGAGGGCCGTCCCCTGCCGGTCGAAGAACTCGACGCTGCGGACGCCGGTTCGTAACCCGTTGTCCTGCGGCCGGGCATGTGGGGTGTGCAGGTCGTCGACCCGCAGCGTGTAACGCCCGACCGGGCTGGACGAGCAGGCATCGCGGTAGTTGTCGTGCGGCCCCCGACCGAACCACCCCACCCTTTCGATCGTCGCGGGCAACTGGAACGCCAGCGCGATGCGCGGCAAAGTCTCGGGCCACCGACCCTCGAACCCACCGGTCACACCGAGGCGGGCGCCACCGCTGATCGGTGTGTAGCGGTAGGTCATCGAACACCGGGCGTCCTCGCCGGCCGCCCCGAGCGTTTCCCGTACGTCCACGGACCCGTCGGGCTTTGCCTCGACACCCACGAGCCGACGCAGCAGGCGGTGCAGCCCGAACCGATGCCACGCCTTGGCCACGTCTTCGGCCGAGCCGCGGCATTCGTTGTCGATCGGTGAACGCCAGAGCTCGACCCGGGGCTCGGTCAGCATCGCCGGGAACAGGCTGCACAGGAGATGCCCGTCTGGGTGATGTGCCGGCTCGGGGCGTAGGGACGCCGAGACGGATGGCGTCGGCACCGGCTCGCCAGACGGCAAAACGAACTGGCAGGACGCGACTTCGTGTCCGGCAGGTGCCCAGTCGGTTGCCTCAGCCAGCGTAAAACACAGGTTGAGATGACGCTCGCCCTTTCCTGTCGGCGTGTGCGGCCAAGTGATGTCCGCTGATTCTCCGGCAGCGATGTCGGGAATCGGAAGTACGTCTTGGGTGACCACCCGGCCATCTGCAATCTGCTCAACATTGAGACAAAGATCAGCGATGCTTCGGAACGCGTAGTGGTTCTTGATGCGGTAAGTGTGGTCTGTGACTTGCGTGACGGTGACCGGTGCGAAGACGGCTTTGACTTCGTGCAGGCCGGGCGAGGGGGTGCGGTCGGCGAAGAGCAGCCCGTCGCAGACGAAGTTCCCGTCGTGGGGGGTTTCGCCGAAGTCACCGCCGTAGCTGACGCGTATCCGGCCATCGTCCAGTTCGGTGCGGATGCCGTGGTCGATCCACTCCCAGACGCAGCCGCCGCAGAGCCGGTCATATCTATCGAACATGGCATCGTATTCGGCCAAGCCGCCGGGGCCGTTGCCCATGGCGTGGGCGTACTCGCAGGCGAAGAAGGCTTTGTCGGCGTAGTCGTCGATGGGCTCACCGCCGGGCCGCCAGTACGGGGCCGGCAACACCTCGCCCCGGCCCGCGGCGGCGACGCGGTCGGGCGGCGGGTAGGTCTGGCTGATGACGTCTGCCACTTCGCCGCGCCAGTCGCCGGCGTAGTGAACGGGTCGGGTCGGGTCTTCGGCCTTGCACCACCGGCCCATCGCCGCGAGGTTCGAGCCCCAGCCGCACTCGTTGCCGAGCGACCACATGATCACGCTGGCGTGGTGCATGTCACGGGCGACCGTTCGCTGGATGCGGTCGAGGTGGGCGTCACGCCAGGCGGGGTCATCGGACAGTGCGAACGGTCGGTCGGACGCGTGGCCCATGCCGTGGCTCTCGAGGTCGCACTCGTCGATGACGTAGAGCCCGAAGCGGTCGCAGAGCTCGAGGAAGTGCGGGTGCGGCGGGTAGTGGGCGGTGCGGACGCAGTTGATGTTGGCCCGCTTCATCGCGAGCACGTCGCTGAGCATGTCCTGTCGGGTGACGCTGCGGCCGCGCTCCCAGTTCCACTCGTGCCGGTTGACCCCGCGTAGTTTCACGGCCCGGCCATTGACTTGAAGGATGCCGCCCGCCGTGATCTCGACACGACGGAAGCCGACCCGTGCCGCGGCGATGCAGCGGTCACCGCCCGACTCGATCTCCATCAGCACGGTGTATAGCTCCGGTGACTCGGCAGACCAGGCTGAGACCTTGCCGCGGGTCTCTAGACCGGCCCTGCCTGATCCATCAACCGTTGTCTCGAAACGCTCGGTTTGTTTCCCACGGGTGTATGTGATCGATACCGCGATCGCCGCACCGGGTTTAAGGCCGGTCACGTTGAGCAGGCCTTTGTCGTATTCCGACAATGAGGCGGCGAGACGCAGGCTAGTGGTATCCAGCGGAGGCTCTGCCAGCAGCGTGACCTCGCGGAAGATGCCCGCGAGCCACCACATGTCCTGGTCTTCCAGGTAGCTGTGGTCACCGAACTGGACGATCTTGACCGCGAGGTGGTTGTCGCCCGCGCGCAGGTGGTCGGCGAGATCGAATTCGGCGACAAGCCGGCTGCCTTTGTGCTGCCCGATGAGTCGGCCGTTACAGGCGACTTCGGTAGCCCCTTCGACCCCGTCGAACCTGAGGACCACCCGGCGTCCCCGCCAGGACCGGGGGACGCGGAAGACTTTTTGATAGATCGCGGTCGGGTTGTCGTCGGTCGGGACGTGCGGCGGATCGATCGGGAACGGGTACCGCCAGTTCGTGTAGTGCGGCCGGCTGACGGTTGCGTGAGTGCCACCCCTGGGCGTGATACGGCCCGCCAGCTGCCAGTGTGAAGGTACGGTGATCGTCTGGTCGGAAGCGGTTTCGGCGCCCCGCCACCAATCGCTCGGAGCCGCTTCGGGTGTATGAAACAGATCGAACCGCCACTCGCCGTTGAGGGAAACCGACCAGGGGCTGGTCTCGGGATGGTCGAGCATGGCCAGGGCTGCGTCGCGGCTCTCGGCTCGGGCGATGCAAGCGCGGGCGGGCATGCGCTGGCCCGTGGACCCGGGGTCGAGATGAACGGGGGGGGCGGGCGGCTTGCTTCGGGCGAGGTGGTCTTGCCGTTCGCTCCCGGCCTGAACGGCGGGGCGGTGCAGCGGTTCGGCTTGCTGTGCTTGAAGATCAGGCATAGGGATATCGCTACGGTGGATCGTCGTCCGCCGTCGTGGGGTCTATGTCGGGTGGGTAGTTTTTTACCGGTGCATTGCTTACGGCGACTGGGCTCCGAAGGGGATCGGGCCCGTGGTGGTTTCCTGCTTGCGGATGCCCGATTCGTAGTCGTTTATGTCTAGGTTGAACGACTTTGCGGCGTTCGCTGACCGCGAAAGCCGGAACCGGTAGACACGGGTGTAGTCGCCCTCACGGGTGACGCTGAGCCGCGACACGGCGGGTGCTTCGGCCGTCGTATCGGTCACGCTCGTTAACACTTTTCCTGCCGAATCGACGCCGATCAAGACTCCGCCGATCGCTGCGGAATCGGGGCCGAGTAGAGAGAGTCGGAGGTGGTCACTGGCGTCGATCGTCCGCGGTGACACGGCCGGGGTGTCCTGGTCATCCCGCACCGCGACCACGATGTCGACCGCGTCGGCGTCGGCCACCAAGCTCGCCCAGACCACGGCGGACAGGTCGGTCGTCCCGCCGTACCACCGGTTCGAGTCGGGGAACGCTTCGTGGAAGTTCGTGACCTCTTCGGGTCTCAATGCCGTGACCGGTTTGCGTGTGACCCAGTCCGCTAGCCGTGAGGCGTTGTCCAGGTCGCGGTAGGCCGGGAGTTGACGGGCCAACTCGAGCGGTGCGGTCACCGATCCGGCCGGCTGGCCGTCGATGAGCAGCTGAGCATCGATCCGGTCTCGGGGCACCCCGCCCGACGTCGCCAACTCGATGTCGGCGTCGTCGCCGAAGACGAGTTGGAAGCCCGCCGAGCCGCTGAGCACCTGGACCGCGATGGTGTTCGACCCTTCGCTGAGCGGCAGTTCGAACTGGTGCGTGTCGGGCGAGAACGCGCCGCGGTTGCCGCGGTCCATCGTCGAGTAGACCTCCTGACCGTTGACGTACCAACGCATCCACCAGTCGGCCGCTGCGCCGACGCGGATCGTCTGCGACTTGTCCGACTCGATCGTGGCGAAGAGCATCGCGGGCATCTTCTCCCGGTAGCCGCCGGTGATCTCGGCCAGGTCGATCTTGCCGTCGCGGACCCACACACGCTGGGGCGACGACCCGCCGCTGCCCCCCGGCAGCGAATCCGGGACCTCGGCCCACTTCTGCGGGGTGGGCTTCTCGATGAGTGAGCCCGAGACCGGGACGAACACATGCCACCACCGAGGCAGGCTGGGTCCGGGCTCCGCGTTGACGTCAAGGAGGATGTCGAGTTCGGCCTGACCCTTGGCGGGGATCTGGGCCGTGGTGTCCGTCGGCTCGATGCCGATCGTCCAGCCCGACACCGCCTCGGCCACGAGTTCCGCGCGGACGGGCCGGTCTTCGTGGTTGCGGATCAGCCAGCGTGTCCGGGTCGTCCCCTGCGGGTCGAGCGCCGGCACCTCGGAGGGCGTGATGGCGGGCGGGGCCCAGGCGACTTGTTCGATCGGCGTGGCGGACTCCCAGACCACGTACACCGGGTCGAGCCCGACCGTCACCGCGACCGTCTCGCCACGGACCCGCAGCGGTGTGGCGTTGCCGTACAGGTCGTAGGCGTCGGCCCGCTCGACGTCCGCGCCGCCGCTCGACAAGCGGAGGCTGACGTTGTGCGACGCCGGCGAACCGCTCCAGGCCACGATGGCCTTGCGGCCGGTGGGCCGGCCTACCTCATCGCGGTGTTCGAACACGTACGCTTCGAGGTCGGCGGTGCCGAGGTCGAGCATCCGCACGAAGTGGGCGTGACGCAGACGCTGCACCATCGCGCGGTACGCCAGCACGGTGGGACGGGGCTCGACGCGGTGGTGGGAGAGGGTGTAGGTCGAGTTGCCCATGAACAGCCGGAACCACATGAGCGACGGCATGCCCTGCGCCTGGGCGAAGACGGTCTTCTGCACGCCGGTGCGGGCCTGGACGACGTGCTGGCTAGGCAGCGAGGCGTTAAACCCGGTCTCGGTGTCGAGGTAGCCGATCTGGCCCTCGGCGGTGAGCGCGGCGGCGCGGGGGTTGGCGCTGTTCATGACGGCGTCGACCTGCCGCTGGTAGGCGTCGCGCTCCGCGCCGACGCCGGGGCCGTGGCCGTGGTAGGCCCAGAGGTCGAGCCACCGCGGGTCGACCAGGTCGATGAAGCGTCGGGCCCGGCGGTCGCCGTCTTCGCCGAAGAAGCACAGCCCGCCGTTCATGACCAACGCGTCAGGGTTGCCGCGTTTGATGGCCTGGCTCATACGCTCGAAGCTGTCGACGTAGGACTCGATCGGCCCGGGGTAGAAGAACGGCAGGTCGGGCTCGTTGCCCAGCTCGTAGTAGGTGATCCGGCCGCGCATGGTGCGGGCGATCGTTTCGATCCGCGGCAGCAGCTCGGCGAGGCGGCGTTGGCGGGTCGGCTCATCGATGTCGTCCATCTGCCCCGGCGGGTCGATCAAGAGCATGGCCCCGACGCCCTGGGCCTCGAGCGTCGCGAAAGCGGCCTCGATGTTGTCGAGTCGCAGCTCGCGGCTGTCGAACGTGCCGGACCGCAGCAGGTCGACGCCCATGATGCGGTAGAAGGCCAGGGCTTCGGGGCTGGTGACGCTGTGGCCCGTGTCGAGGCCGAAGCGGAACTCGCCGGGCCGGGCTTTGGCGAGCGGCGCGCCGTCGATCACCCCGACGAGCGAGGACACGGCGAGCTTGGGCCCGCCCGGCGAGGCGTCGGCGGGGCCGACGGTCAGCCGCGCGGTGTACGGGCCGAGGGGCCAGCCGTCGGTCGAGAACCTCGGCTCGAGGTCGGTCGCGCCGCCGCTTTCGATGGTGAGACGGCCCACGGCGTGGTGGACCGCCTCGCCGTGGCGGTCTTCGACGACGAAGTCGTACGCCATCTCCGGCGCGACCGCGGCGTGGTTGCGGAGGGTGTATCGGACGCCGACGTCCTCGCCGGGCCGGGCGACGAACAGCGGCGTGTCGAGCGAGTTGACGAACGACCGCTCGGTGACCTCGAGGACGCGGTCCCAGCGCACGTCCTCGGTCGGCCGGTAGCCCAGCAGGCGGACCCGCTTGACCACCAGCGGCCCGTTGTCGCCGGCCAGCCGCAGGTCGAACCGCCCCTCGATCGCGTTGTCGAAGGCGGCGTTATTCAGCCGGACCCGGCCCGTCTTCCACCGGCCCTTGGTGTCGCCCCACATCGTGCCGATCTCTCGCGGCCCGTCGTTGGTGGCGGCGACCAAGCGGACGCTGCCCCAGGCGTCGAGCATATAGGTCACCTCGAGGTCAACGCTGTTGCGCCGGCCGTCGACGAACGCCGGGTCGGTGATGTCGAAACGCATCGACCGCTGCCACGACTCGCCCACTCCGAAGGGCTCGCGGGCGACCCAGGCGGTCTCCCGCCGTGAGCCGACCCGCAGCGACTCGTGGGACACCCCGCCGCGGTCGAGGGTGATGCCCGTTTCGTCCGGCTGCGCGGCGCTGAGGTCGAGGATCAGTTCGTCGTAGCCGACCGTCCCGATGCCGGCGGCGGGCCCGGCGGCGTCGACGTTTGCGCCGTCGTCACCCCGCGCGGAGAGGCGGATGCGTTCGATCCGGGCCGTGCCCGTGGGGTCGGACCGCATGCGGAAGAACAGGTGATAACCGCTCACGTCCGTCACGCCGTGCCGCCGGGCCAGGTCGCTGACGCTTTCGAGCACCACCGGTCCCGCGTCGCGGTGCCGGCTCCGCCACGTGACGTTCTGGAGTCGACCCGACGGCTGCTGCATCACCACGACGAGGTCGACGCTGCTACCGTCCGCGAAGCCCGCGAAGTCGACCTGCACCTGCTCGTTGTCGGGGGTCAGCGGCATGCTGCCGGGCTTGGCCAGCGACCAGCGTACGAACGCGTCGCCGCTGTCGACCTTGCGGAACGCGACCGCCCCGCCGCCGGCATCGGTCTCGGCCCGGGGGCTGTGCTGGTATAAGAACCCGGCCGTGTCCATCGGGTCGGTTTCGGCCGCGCCGGCGGCGACGGACGCGAAGCCGCACCAGCCGAACACAAGCGTGCGGACGAACGCAGCGGCAAGTCTCGGTCGAGCGGGTGTCATCGAAAAGAACCCTTGCTGGTTGGTTGGAGGGGACCGCCGTCTCCGGGTCAGGCACCCATCCCCGTGGGCTGGGCCCGTGGGCTCCCGGCTTTCGGGGGGTCGGCGAGGTCGGCGGCGGGGACCTCGCCGACGCGGTCTCGAAAATACTCGGTTTCGATGTGCGGCAGGGAAACGTCGAGCGACTCGACCGCCTCGAAACCGTACAGACGGGCCGTCGGCTCGCCCCAGGTGGTGGTCGGCACGAGCCGCAGGGCGTCGGTGCGGACTCGCAGCGGGACGCGGACCAAACGCTGGTGGTTGTCGGTCTCGTGGTAGACGGTTTCCCAGCGGTCGTGGCCGCGGCGGGCCTCGACGCGGAAGCCGCGGAGCATGCCCGGCGCGACCCGGTGGTCCTTGGCCGGCTGCGGGTAGGACGCGGGCATTTTCTTGCCGTCCCGCAGGTTGCTGTCGCAGACCAGCCGCAGCCCGCCGATGTCGCGCGGCTCGGGCCAGCTGACGGCGATCGGCTCGCCCAGCGGTCCCTCCCACCGGCCCTTGCGTTTTGGTCGGTCGCGGTCCTGCCCGTCGGTAAGCCGGGCCGGGTCGTCGCCGGTCGCGGCGAGCCTGGCCCCGGCCATAACCGGGTCGGCGGGTCGGTTGATTTCCGGCAGCCACTGGTCGTCGTCCATGAGCCAGCGCTGCAGCTGCGTGCGTGCTTCGCCGTCGGCGAGGTCACGGGGCTCGGTGCCGCGGCCGACGCACAGGGCCGCGCCGGTGCCGGCCGCCTGGCCGAGGACGGCGCAGGTCGCCATGACCCGGGTCGAGGACAGCGCGGCGTGGGTCACCGAGATGTTGCGGCCGGCGCAGAGCAGGTTGGGCACGTCGGCGGCGTAGAGGCAACGCCACGGGATGTCGTAGGCCGGCGGCGCGGGGTGGAAGATCGTGGGGTCGCCCGGGTAGAGCAGGCCCGCGGGGTGGTGGTCGTCCATCGACCAGCCGCCGTGGCCGATCACGTCGGCGAACCGGCCGGTGCCCGCCTCGATGTCGAGCTGCGTGAGCGTGTGGTCGCCGACGTAACGCCGGTTCTCGCGCTTGCCCGGCAGCGCGCCGATCCACTCGAGCGCCCAGTTCGTGGCGCGGTCGCGCTCGGGGGCGCGGTTCTTGATGTAGTCCCACACGCCCCAGGCCGTGCGGTACAGGTCGCGGGCGATCGCCTCGGCGTCGCGGACCGTGTCGTCGAGCCCGCCCAGCTCGATCCACCAGAAGTTGCGGCCGTTGACCCCGTCGCCGAGCCGGTGGTGGACGTCGGCGGGCGTGTCGAAGCGGTACGCCCACTTCGGCGGCACGAACGGCACCTCCCGGTCCGTCCGCCGCAGTTGGATCAGCAGCGAGTTGCCCATCGTCTTGCGGTCGGATTTGGCCGGCTGGATATCCTCGCCGAACGCGTCGCGGGACTCCCGGCCCCAGCGGGTCCGCGCACCGCTGAGCGGGGCGAGGATGCTGTCGCCGCTGCAGTCGACGAAGAGCTTCGCGTGGACGGTCACCCAGGTCTGGCTGGTGAGCTGCCAGGCCCGGACCGAGGCGAGCCGGTCGCCCTCCCGTTGCCCGTCGCAGACCGCGGTGTTGAGCAGGGTGGTGAGGTTGGGCTGGAACATCGCCTTTTCGTAGAGCACGCTGTCCCAGATCGAGTAATTCAGCGGGCCGTTGCGGGCGGCGTTGTCGCAGAGAACCTCTTCGAGCAGGCCGGTCTCTTTCTGGTCCGGCCCGTGGGCGCCGCAGACCCACATGCGCACCTCGCTCGACGCGTTGCCGCCGAGGACCGGGCGGTCGTGCAGCAATACGGTGCGGGCCCCGCGGCGGGCGCTGGCGATCGCGGCGCACAGGCCCGACAGGCCGCCGCCGACCACGCACACGTCGCAGTCGTGTTCCGCACGGTTCAGGCCCGGAGACGGGTCACGGTCGGTAGGCTGATTCACGGGGTCCTTTGGGTTCGGGCGGCGGCGGGCGTGTGTCACGATCCGAAAGCGGTGAAGGGGCAAGCAAAAAAATTAATCGGCACCGGCCGATCTCGGGTGGACACCGCGGGGATTATGGTGGAGAAAACGCGCAAGGCCGGCCTGTCGGCGGGCCTCAGAGCACGTCGTGGCTGGGGGGGTGGCCCCAGTGCTGGCGGTAGAGGCGGGTGAAGTACTTGGGGTCGGTGTAGCCGACGGCGGTGGCGGCCTGCTTGACGCCATGCACGCCGTGGCGGAGGTAGAAGTGCGCGGCCTTCATGCGCAGGTCGATGAGGTGCGCGTTGGGAGATCGGCCGGTGTGGGCCTTGAACAGCCGGCGGACCTGGCTGGGGCTGACGCGGGCCTCGGCGTAGAGCCGGTCGAGGACGTCGGGGCGGGCGAAGCCCTGCTGCAGCCGCCGCACCCACCGCCGCGCGTCGTCGTCGCGAGGCGTCGCCCGGGGCTCGGGCGGCTCACCGCTGGACCCGCCGCCGGGTCGCTCGGAGTGCCGCAGGAACCGCGTGAGCATCGCCCGGGCCTCGGCCTCGAGCCAGACCGTCGGGTCCGTGGGCCGCCACCCGCCCCCGGAAGTTGCAAGCGTTTCCCGCAGGCCGAGCCCGACGGTCGCGCCGACGCCGTAGGCCACCAACGGCTCGGGCAGCACGACCTGCATCGAGTCGAACTCCCACTCGACATACCACAGCCCCAGCGGCTGCTCGTTGCCCGCCTCCCACCGCGCCTCGATCCAGCCCGGGCGGTACAGCACGTCGCCGCCGCGCAGGACCAGGTCCGCGTCGGGCAGGTGGTAGTCGACCCGGCCCGCGTCGACGAACAGCAGCTTGGGCCGCGGCGCGACGTGCCCGTCTCGGGTTTCGCCGGCCGACACCGCCTTCTCGACGACCGCGTGCACATTCAGCCGCGCCGCCTGCACCCGCTCCGCGAGGCGGAGGCGGTGCGTCGTATCGGTCGCGCGGGTGGGCGGGGCAGTCACGGGCGGAGTTCCGGGCGGTTTGAGGGTCGGGCTTCTCGGGCTTGAACTTCCGGGGGCGGGCTCAGGATTCCGGGCGTGCGGTGGAGGTTCTCCACGTCGAGGTATGCCTAGGCTCGCATCATCCACTCCCGATCTTCGTCGGGGGTCGCGCGGTCGGGGCGTCGATCTCGGTCGGCACACTGGACAACTCGCAGTCGACCCGCAGCGTGTTGGTGCGTCCGAACCGCTGCGCCACGGCGAGTACCACCTCGAAGCGCTGGTGCCCGTAGTCGACGGGCAGCACGCTCTGGACCTTCATCGACTCGCCCGGCAGGCCGCGCTGCCGCCTCAGCTCGAAGGCCTCGCCGTTGAAAGGGAGAACCAGACTTCCAACCACGGATCCGCCGCGACGGGCCGGTACGTGTACGGGACGTTGGGGGTGGATCGGCACCCGGGCGCCGGGCTTGAGCGAGACCCGGCCGCTGCACTCGGACTCGAAGACGGCCCGACCCCCGGTAACGCAACTCAGCGTGAAGTCGTTGCTCTGCCGGACCTCGGGGCAGCCGCGGCCCGTGACGTGGAAGCCGGCGAACGAGCCGCACCCCAGGCCGGAGCGGGCCTTGCGGATGTGGTGGGGGAAGCGGCGGAAACACAGCGGACGCATGGCGAGACCGGACGGGGGGGTCGGCGGACACCGGGCGTGGACATGGTAGGGCGTCCGGGCCAGAGCGATTACCCGGTGAGCGGGCCGGTGAGGTAGTCGCGCCGGGGGATGGTCATGGCGTCGCCGTCGAACCGCACCGGCAGCCAGACGTAGCGCGTCGCGCCGAGGTCGGGCAGGTGCCAGCGGTCGAACACCGCGATCACCGGGCCGTCCGCGCCGCGGGTCGGCAGGCGGGACGTGCCTTGACAACCGAAGGTGGTCTCGGTTCCGGGTCCGCGGCAGGGGTCGCCGATGCGGCGTGAGCGCGACGGCGACCGGTCGGAAGTCGGGGCCCGACGGCAAGTGACCCGGTGTCGGTGCGCCCGTGTCGATCGGGTCACCCCACCCAATCGCGGGGAATCGATCGGCTCGGCCGCGAATCATTCCGGGCAGATCGGGGTCGGTTACCGGGCGCAGCCGCCCGCCGCGGTCGCCGCCCGCGAACCCCCGCGTTCGATGCTCTAGGATGTTGGCATGGCCCACGAATCCCCCTGCAACGATGAGACGCCCCGCGAACAGCTTGTGATCATCGGCTCCGGCCCGGCGGGCTGGACCGCCGCGATCTACGCCGCCCGCGCCAACCTCCGGCCGCTGGTCTACCCCGGCCGCGCCGCGGGCAAGGACCTCATGCCCGGCGGGCAGCTAATGCTCACCACCGATGTCGAGAACTACCCCGGCTACCCCGACGGCCGGACCGGCCCGGAGATGATGGGCGACTTCTTCAAACAGGCCCTGCGGTTCGACACCCGCGTCGTCACCGACGCCGGGGCGAAGTCGGCCGACGAGCTGGACATGAACTACGGGTTGTTCAACGTCTTCCAGAACGTGGCGAAGGTCGACCTGTCGCGGCGGCCGTTCCGCGTCACGGGCGACGGCGAGACGCCGCACGAGGTCCTGGCCGACGCGGTCATCATCGCGACCGGGGCCAAGGCCAACTGGCTGGGCCTCGACAACGAGCTGCGGCTCGCCGCGGCCGGCGGGGGGGTGAGCGCTTGCGCCGTGTGCGACGGGGCGTTGCCCATGTTCCGCGACCAAGTGCTGGGCGTCGTCGGCGGGGGGGACTCGGCCGTCGAAGAAGCGACCTACCTCGCCAAGTTCGCGTCCAAGGTCGTCATGTTCGTCCGCCGCGACGAGCTGCGGGCCAGCCAGATCATGCAGAAGCGGGCCCTCGACCACGAGAAGATCGAGGTCCTGTGGCACACCGAAGTCGTCGACGTGCTCGGCGACGAAAAGATCACCGGCGTCCGCCTGCTCAACAACCAGACCGACGAGCAGCGCGACTACGAGCTCGGCGGCCTGTTCCTCGCCATCGGGCACACGCCGATCACCGGCTTCCTCAACGGCCAGCTCCCGGCCGACGACGCCGGCTACCTCAAGCTGGCGGACCCCTACCGCAGCACGACGGAGGTCCCGGGGGTGTTCCTGGCCGGAGACGTGGCGGACAGCGTGTACCGCCAGGCCGTGACCGCCGCGGGCATGGGCTGTAAGGCCGCGATCGATGCCGAGCGCTGGCTCGCCGAGCAGGAAGACGCCCCCGAGGCCGCGATGACCGCCGAGGGCCACTGGTCGGCTTAGCACGCCCGGCTCGGTCCCCTCTCCCGGAGGGAGAGAAAGCCAAGCCACGCCTCTCGTGTTCGCCCTCAGCGACGGCTCGGCCGGTGCCGACAGGCGGGCCCGGTCAACGCCAACGCAATCACCGACGCGACCGCCGCCACGACGCCGAAGGCCGTGACGCGGTCCGTGCGGTCGATGACGGGCTGCGTCAGCACCGGGCTGAGGAACTGGCCGAGGAAGATCGCGGCGGTCAGCCCGCCGACCAATCGGCCCCGTAGCCGCTCGGGGGCGACCGCGAGCAGCCAGACGTTGACGTTGGGCATGATCAGCCCCATGCCGAGGCCGGTGAACGCCAACGCCGCCAGCAGCCACGGCAGGCTCGGCGACCGCCAGACCGCGGCGTAGCCCAGCGCGATCAGCAGGTAGGTCGCCGCGGCCATGCCCCAGGGCCCGAGCCGCGCCGCCAGCGCCCGGTACCGCAGTCCAATCACGCCCGACGTGCACGTGCACGCCCCGATCGCCAGCCCGCCCGTGAGTTCGTTGCCGCCGAAGTCTTCGACCACGAGGAACGGCACCTGCACCGGCACGAGGTAGAACATCGCCATCCCCACCAGCCCGAGGCCGAAGATCAGGGCGACGGTGGCGGGCGACCCCCGGGCGTCGTCGTCCCCCGCCGGTGCCGCCGCGTCCGCCGCGCCGCGGTCCGGCTCGCGCAGCACGGCCGCGGCCACGAACAGCAGGGGCAACGCCGCGAGGTACACCGCGAACGGGTACCGCCAGCCCAGCCCCGCCAGCGCCCCGCCGGCGCTGACGAAGACCAGCCCGCCGAAGGCCATGCACGCCGACTGCAGCCCCATGAACGCCTCGCGCTGCGGCCCCCGGAAGTAGTCGCCGACCAGGGTCGTCGACGCGGTCATCACCCCGGCCACACCCACCCCCAGCGCGAACCGGCTGACCAGCAACGCCGGCACCCCGTCCAACACCAGCCCCGCCCCGCCCGCCAGCACGAACACCACGACCGACCCGAGCAGCAGCCGCTTACGTCCCAGCGCGTCCGCCATCACGCCCGACACCGGGGCCAGCAGCGCGATCGCGAGGGCCGGCAGCGTGACCAGCAGCTTGATCGCGACGTCCGACGCCTCCGGGTAGGCCCGCGCGATGCTCGGCAACGCCGGGGCGATCACCGCGTTGGACAGCACCGTCAGCGACGCGGCGAACAGCAGGATAAGCTTGACCTTCCACACGGCGGTTCGCTTCGGGCGTGACAGAAAAAAACCCGCCGGGACGACCCGGCGGGCACGGGAGAAGGCTAACCGATCCCCGGCTCAGCTGCCGGTGTCGTAGTAGAAGCGTTCGTGGACGATCTTGCCGTCTTTCCACTTCTGGACGACGACCTGCTCGACGTGGACGTCGTTGCCGTCGGTGTCGACCCAGTCCATGACGTTCTCGTAGATACCCACGCCGTCGCCGACGGCCACGGCCGGGGTCTCGAAGCCCTTGAATTCCTTGACGGAGGCGACGAACTTCTCTTCCCGCTCGAGGTTGGCGGGCAGGCCGACGGTCTCGCCGTAGCGGGGCTCGGCCATGACGACGTCGTCGGCGTAGAACTCGCGCATGGCGTCCATGATGCGGCCGTTGCGGATGGTGTCGAGCAGTTCGTGGAGGCGGACGTTGGATTCGGACAAGGTAGTTCTCCTGGTTTTGGGGGTGGGGCGGCCGGACGCCGGCCGCTAAAACTTGTTTAAACAATTGATAGGCCGATCGCCGGGACGCGTCAACCCCGATGGCCTGATTTGGGTGGTGTTTCAGCCGGCGTTCAGCCCGGGCCCTGCCGCGCCTTTTCCAGCAGGCGGTTGAGGGTCGCCAGCTCGTCGGCGTCGAGGTGCCCGAGCTGGCGGGTGTGCAGCCGACGCACCGGCCGGTCCAGGCGGCGCAGCGCGTCCAGGCCCGCCGGGGTGATGCTCACCCGCGCGACCCGCCGGTCGTCGTCGGCCCGGCAGCGCGACGCCAGGCCCGCCTCGATCAGCCGGTTCACCAGCCGGGTGATGTCCGGCACCCGCGTGACCAGCCGCTCGGCGACCTCCAGGCTCGGCAGCCCCTCGGCCGACTCGCCCCGCTTCACGCCCCGCAGGATGCGCAGCACGTTGTAGGTCGACTCCGACAGCCCGTGCCGCTTGAACAACGCCGCGAACTCGCCGCCGAGGATGCCCGTGGTCCGCACCAGGTTGATGTACGCCTCCTCGGCCGGGCAGTCGAAGGGCTGCCGCTTCTTGAGCTCGTTCTGGAGGGTGGGCGGGGTCATCGGGCGGGCCGGATATCTGTTGCAACAGATAGCATAGGCCCGGTCGCGGCGTCCCGGACGGCCCGACCGCAAAGCGTTAACGTTGACGTCTCGGAGACGCCGTATGAACCAGCCCGCCCTCCAGTTCGACCTGCCGCTGGCCAACCCCCGACGGGGCAAGGTCCGCGACGTCTACGACGCCGTGACGAACGACGGGGAGCCGGTCACCCTGCTGGTCGCGTCGGACCGGATCTCGGCGTACGACGTGGTGATGCCCACGCCGGTGCCGGGCAAGGGGGCGCTGCTGACCGAGTTGTCGGCGTTCTGGTTCGGGTTGATCGGGGAGGAGCTCGGCGATCGGTTCGGGCACCACCTGGTCTCGACCGACGCCGACGACATCGCCGGGCTGAGCGGGGCGCAGCGTGACGCGGTGCGCGGCCGGGTGATGCTGGGCCGGCGGTGCCGGGTGGTGCCGATCGAGTGCGTCGCCCGCGGCTACCTCGCCGGCAGCGGCTGGCGCGAATACGAGTCGACCGGCGAGGTCTGCGGCGTGAAACTTCCGGGGGCGGGGGCGGGGGCGGGGGGGCTGCAGCGGTCGGAGCGGCTGCCCGAACCGATCTTCACCCCCGCGACGAAAGCGGCCGAGGGCCACGACGAGAACATCACGTTCGACCGGGCGGCCGAGTTGGTCGGCGGCGAACTCATGGAGAAGCTGCGCGAATGGACCCTGGCGGTGTACCGGCTGGCGCACGCCCACGCCGAGCCGCGCGGCATCCTGCTGGCGGACACGAAGCTCGAGTTCGGGATCCCCGTCAACGTGTCCGGTACCGATCTTCCGGGGGCGGGGGCCGAGCCGATTTTGATCGACGAGGCGCTCACTCCGGACAGCTCGCGCTTCTGGCCGGCGGACGGCTACCGCGTCGGCGAGGACCCGCCGAGCTTCGACAAGCAGTATGTCCGCAATCACCTCGAATCGCTGGTCGCCGCCGGGCGGTGGGACAAGCGGCCGCCCGGCCCGGCGCTGCCCGACGACGTGGTCCGGAACACGCTGGCGAAATACGAGGCCGCCCGCGACCGGCTGATGGGCGACGCGTGACGGCCATGGGTGATCCCCCTTTGGAAGCCCGGCCATTGCATGGCTGGGCGCCCACAGCCCCTGTCCGTGGGCTTCGCATACGGGAGCTCGGCGTAAGATGAGACCATGAACCGCACGCGGACCCGAGCCGGCGGCAGCGACGTTCTGGCCCCGCGGCTGGAGATGATGCCGTTGCTGGACGTGGTGTTCCTGCTGCTGACGTTCTTCATCTACAGCTTCGTGGTGATGGTGCGGGCCGACACGCTGGCGGTGGAGCTGAGCCCGGTGGCCGGCGGCGGCGGGTCGGCCGCGGGGTCGGCAGTCGAGGTGCTGGCGATCGACGGCGAAGGGGACTTGATCTACGACGGCCGGCCGATCGGCGGCGCGGCGTTGGACACGCTGCTGCGCGACCTGGCGGCGGACCCGGCGTCGCCGACGCTGTACATCAGCCAGGCGGCCGAGGGCACGGCCGACCGCGGGCCGGTGGTCTTTGAACTGATCCAGCGGATCGAGCGGGCGGGGCTGCGGAACGTGAGCCTGGTGGGTCCGCCGGTGGAAGAAGGGCCTGCCGGTGGCGGGTGACCGTCCCGCGAGCGGGGGGCGGGGAGTGGTCGCGCTGCCGGTGGCGTTCGCCGCGGCGGTGCTGGTACACGCCGCGGCGCTGCCGGTCGGCGTGCGGGTGTTGGCGGGCGCTTCGGACCGCACTCCGGGAGGTGGAAAGCTGACGCTGCGGATCACGGAGGGCGCGCCCGACGCGGTCGAGGAGGCGGGGCCGCTGCGGGTGCCCGTCGAGGTGACGCGGAGCGGCGGCGGGTCGGAGCGGTCGGGGCAGCGTTGGACGATCGAGCTGCGTTGGTCGGCGGATCGGCGGTTCGACGAGGCGGACCCAAGGTTGGATCGCGTGGTCTTCACGGCCGGGGCCGCCGGGGGGTGGCGAGACCGGTTCGAGCTGCGGGCCGAGACGCCGCCGGGGTTGTCGGGCCCGGGGTTTCTGGTGGCCCGGGTTGCGGGAGCGGACGGGCCGGCGGCGTACGACAGCCGGGGGCTGTGGATCGAGCCGGCGGAGGCGGCGCGGCTCGCGGTCGAGTCGATCGACGCGCCGAAGCAGGCCGTGGCGGGCGGGACGCTGCCGGTCGGGCTGCGGCTGGGTAACGCCCCGGACGCGGGCTGGCGGCGGGGCGGGTGGCGGGACGAGCTCTGGCTCTCGCCGACGCCGACGTTGGAGGAAGAGGCGTACCGCCTGACGACGTGGACGCAGGCGCGCCCGCTCGGGCCGGGCGAGGCCCGCGACGCCCCGCCGCGGGAGGTGTCGCTGCCGCTGGACGTGCCGCCGGGCACGTACTTCGTGGTGTACCGCGGGCCGGCCGAGGCGGGGCACACAAACCACCCCCTCACCGTCCGCCCGGCGACGTACCCAGACCTCGCGGTCCGTAACGTCCGAGCCCCGAGCCGGGTGGTGGTGGGCCGGCCGGCCACGGTGCGATTCGATGTGGTGAACCGCAGCCCGGTTTCTTCACCCGACGACCTGTGGGCCGACCGGGTGTACCTGTCGGCGGACGACGTGCTGTCGGCCGACGACGTGCCGCTGGTCAGCCAGCCGCGGCTCGCGGTGCTGCCCGGGCGCGGGGCGTACCGGGCGGGGCCGCACCCGTTCGTGATCGAGCCGGGGGTGCTGGCCTCGGACGCGGCGTACCTGATCGTCTCGACCGACGACGAAAACGTGATCAACGAGGGGCGATTCGAGGCGAACAACACGTCGGCGTGGCCGGTGCGGGTGGTGACCGAGGCCAAGGCCGAGCCGGCGGAGCCGTTGGCGTTGGGCCGGGAAGACGAGCCGGAGCGGCTGACGGTGGCGTGGATCGCGCACGACGATTTCCAGGAGGTGCTGGCCCGGTCGTCGCCGACGGTGCAGCCCGAGCTACAGGCCGAGGCCGAGCCGACGCCCGACGCCGCACCCCCGGAAGCCGCACCCCCGGAAGCGTCGCCCCCCGAAGCATCGCCCCCCGAAGCGGTGGGCGGTGCGGACCTGCCCGACGACCCCGACGCCGGCCCGCTCACCGTCGGCCCCGCCGACGCCCCGCCGTCGGAGGTGGTTACCCGTTCTCCAACAACCCCTAAGCCCGCCGCCGCCGAGCCGGAAGACCGGCCGACCTCCGCCCCGCGCTCCGACCGCGAGGCCGACGCGACCACGCTCGAAAACAACCTGGCCGTCCGCCCCGGCGGCACGCTCGTCGGCCCGGGGCTCGAAGTCCAGACCTTCCGCCCCCGCTTCTCCGCCGCCGCCCGCGTGTCGTCGACCCCGGTCAACCCCGTCGCTCGCATCACCTTCGATCTCGACGGCACGGTGCTCAACGCCGAGCTGTCCGCGTCCACCGGCTTCGCCAACGTCGACGGCCCGCTGCTCTCGGCCCTCTACCGCTGGAAGGCCACCGGCCCCCGCGTCGAACGCTGGACCGCGCCCCAGACGCTCGAGATCACCGTCCTGCTCGGCCCGGGCGGTTAAACTGTTCGGACCTTCGCCGCAATCAAGGACGATGCCGATGCCGAAACCAATCACGCGGAACTGGGTGATCCTGTCGGTCCTCGCCGGGCTGACCGCCGGTTGCACGCCGCCGTCGTACGTGAACATCCCGCCACAGGACGGCGACTGGGCCCGCAACAACCCCAACGCCGGGGACGTGCAGGAGATGGCGGTCGTCGCGATCCGCTACGGGCTGCAACGCGACCCGATCGGTGGGCCGTACGTCCTGCGGCTGCCCGAGCGCTCGACCGATACGACCTACGCCCAGGTCGCCGCGCAGCTCGGCGGCGATGCCCGGCTGCCCGTCGGTGTCGCGCCGGTCGCATTGGACGAAGACGGCGATCCCGTACCCCCGGACGACAAACCCGCCGACGGAGAAGCGTCGGGCTTTGTCCCGCAAGCCGGCGGCGACGACCTGCCGGTGGTCGAGGTGTACGCCGTGCGGTCACGCGGCGGGACCGGTGAGGTGGAGCTGCTCCGCCCCAGTGACAGCGGCCGGGGTTGGGTGACGATCAACCTCGAATGGGAACTGCGTTTCGGCTGGTCCGCGGTGGACAGCCGGGCCTGGCGGGTCGATCCGTCGGCGATGCCCGAGCCGTCGGTGCCGCCGGCGCAGCGGCCGCTGCGGTCGCAGACCCGCAACGGCCCCGATACGGAGTGATGCGGTGACGCCGAGCCCCATGCACCTGCCACGGTGGGCGATGCTGCTGCCCGTAGTTTTCCTCTTCACGGAGACCGCGGCGCAGCCCGTGCGCGAGTCGCCGCGGGAGATGATCGACCGGCTCGTGGCGGAGATGGAAGCCGAGGCGGTCGACGAGACCGAAGCCGACGCAGTACCCACGGGCCGCGGCGCCACGCCGGACGTCCCGGCCGGGACGCTGGACCTCGACGCCGCCGTGGTCGGCGTGCTGCCGGGCGACCCGCTGCCGAAGCTGCGGCGGGAGGGCGAGTTCGTGATCCAGCGGCCGGGCCGGCTGCTCTCGGTGGCCGACGGCGCGGCTTGGGTCTTCGCCTTCGACGACCCGTCGAACGCCGACGAACCGCGGCTGCGGCCGATGATCGTGCAGAAGTGCCAGCGGCTCGCGTCGATGCAGGACACGCTCGAGCAGCGGGGCGGCGAAGACGCGGGCTTCACGCTCACGGGACAGGTACACACCTACGGCGGGGTGAACTACTTGTTGCCCACGGCGATCTCGGGCACCCGCCGGACCGCCGACGCCGACGACCTCGCTGCGGCCGAGGCGGCGGCGGCGGAAGCCGCGGAAGCGTCCACGCCGCCGGACGGGTTTGAGCAGCCGTTCGACGCCGCCCCGCTCGACCCCCAGACTCCAGCCACCTTCGGCAACGGCGGGGCAACTTCCGGGGGGGGGGACCCGATCGAACTGATGGAGCGGATGCTCGACGACCGGGACGCCGCGCCGACCCGGCCCGACACCGTCCCGGCCGTGACCGCTTATGACGCCGAGCTCGACGAGGCGCTGCAGGGCATCCGGCCCGACGACGACGAGGCCGAGCCGCTGCGCCGCGAGGGCGAGTACCTGATCGACCGCGCCGGCCGGCTGGTGCGCGGGATCACCGGCGGGGACACGAACATGCTGTTCGCCTTCGAGGCCGACGGCGTCGACCCCGCCGCCGCCGAGGCCCCGATGCGGCTCATGCCCTGCAAGCTGCTGGAGTTGATGGAGGACACGGTCGTGCAGCGCGGCGACCAGGCGGTGTTCCTCGTCTCGGGCCGGGTCCACGCCTACCGCGGGGCGAACCACCTGCTGCCGACGACGGTGCGGCTGCGGTACGACGAGGCTTCATTCGGGCCGTGACGACTGGCGCGGCGGTCACGCGGTCCGCAGCACGGCGGTGAGTTTTTCGACTGAGTCGGCCAGCCCGCCGGGTCGGTAACGCTTCGTCCAGGCCGTCCGGAACCGCTCGACCAACGCGGCGAACTCGGCGAGATCGTCCGGGGTGTCGAGGACGTCGCGCCGCTCGACCAGCCGGCCGACCCTCCGGCACGCCCACCGCGAGACCGCGGCGCACCACGCCGCTTCGTCGGCGAGGCGGGCGGCTTCGGGGTGGCCGGGCCGGTAGCTCTCGATCCGCCCCGACACCGCGTCGAGCCGTTCGAGGACGCCGTCGACGTCGTCGGGCGTCAGCACGTTCCAGGGCTCGTCGGCGAACGAAGAAGATGGCTTGCGCAAGTGGTGGAACCAGAACGTCTGGTTGCTGAACTTCGGCCCAGCGCCGAGGTAGACGTTCGATAAATCCCAGAGGACATCGCCGAGCTCACCGTCGGTTTCGTTGCCGGCGATCAGGCCGATCGCGGCGGAAATCGGCTCTTCGCTGCGGTTGGCTTCCAACGCCCACGCCACGCCCGCGCCGTAGATCAGGCCGACCCACGACGTGGCGAACGGCTGCCAGTGCCCGTGGTCGCCCCAGTCGGTGATCAGCACGCCCTCGGCCCCGTGCGTCACCCCCGCCGCCGCCGCGTCACGCAGGTTGTCCACCGCGTTGCGGCCCCGCCCGCCGAGCGAGCACCAGCTCGACGTACCCGGGCAGACGTAGAACCGCACCCCCGCCCCCCGGAATTTTTCGGACTCTGGGCCGAACGATTTCGAGCCTTCGTAGTTCCAGTTCAGCAGCACCGCGTCTTCGGGCAGCCGCGGCACGAGCTCGGGGTGGTCCAGCACGATGTCGCCCCAGAACATCGGTGTTTTGCGGTGCGCCGTGACCCGCCCGCAAAGTTTCGTGAGGTACGCCAGGTACACCTCCGCCCGCCCGACTTTCGCCACCAACGCCCGGCTGCGGCCCTGGCCCAGGTCGTTGGTCTCGTCGCAGCCGATGTTGAATAGCCCCGACCGCAGCCGCGGCGCGAGCTGGTCGATCAGGTCGGCCGAGAGCGCGAACGACCGCGGATCGCCCGGGTTCAACGAATGTGGCTTGTTCTCGCGGTAGCCCCACGGCGTGTCCCAGCCGTCGGGGGTCTCCGCCAGGTCCGCGTAGCCCGGCTTCGTGAGCCAGCGGTGCATGTGCCCGAACAAGTTCTGGCAGGGCACCAGCTCGACGAACCGCTCGGCGCAGTACGCCTCGATCCCCGCCAGTTCGTCGAACGTGATCGGCGACGCGTCTCGCCACACCGCCTCGTGCCCGGCGTACGCCAGGGTGTGCTCGGTGTAGAGCTGCAACTGGTTGAACTTGAGGAGTGCCAGCCGATCGATCAGGTCGCGGAGCGTCGCCATCGTCGGCACGCGGTCGCGGCTGACGTCGAGCATGTACCCGCGGACGGCCAGGTCGGGCCAGTCGTCGATCGTCAGCCGCGGCAGCCGGTCGGGGCACTGCCGGCGGATCAGTTCCAGCGTCTGCCGGCCGTAGAAAAGGCCGGCCTCGTCGTGGCCGACGAGCGTAACGGTATCGGCCTCGACGGCGAGCCGGTAGCCCTGCGGATGTTTCGCCGTCGCCGGGTCGATCGTCTGTGTCGTGGGGATGTCACGCGGCGGGCCGGCACTGGGTCCACCCGTCCGCATCCGCTGCGGGGCCGGCACGATCAGCGGGGTTTCGGGGACCTGCACCATGGCCAGTTCACCAGAATGTAGCGTCACGTCCGTGCGCACAGGTCGACGCGGGTCTGCGACAAAACTCATAAGACACAAAAAAATTTTCAAACCATGGGCCCTCCGGGGGCTGCGCCCGCGCCGGACGGCCGGTCCGCGACAATTCCGCGCACAGACGTTGCGCGGCGTCCCCGGTTGTCGGCCCCCGTTTTGCCGGCGGCCCCCGGAACCCAGACAAGGCCGGGCCCGCCCGCGGCGGACTGCCGGGCTGAGCGACGCGTGTCGGCGGCGATACTTGGGGACCCACCTTGTCGGGAACCCCCAAGGTCCACGGCAGCCGCGGCTCGGCCGGGGGCGCACGCCCGGAGGTATCGATCCGTTTGCCGCCAAGGACGCCAAGATCGCCAAGGAAGACATCAAGTCACTGAAAAATTGACTTTGATTTCCTTAGCGATCTTGGCGTGCTTGGCGGCGAATAAACGGATCGAACCTCACCACCCCGCCGCGGCGGCCGCGAAGCGGGTGGGGTGGGGCGTGGGGTGCCCGCTCTTTGATATCTCGGGGTCAGAGCTCGCCGGCGTCGAGGGCGGCGAGGAAGGCGTCGACGGTGTCGGGGTCGAAGGCGGTGCCGCGGGCTTCGGCAACGGCGGCGCGGGCGCGTTCGGGGGGCCAGGCCTGTTTGTAGATGCGCGGGCTGGCGAGGGCGTCGAAGACGTCGACGACGTGGACGATGCGGGCGGGCAGGGAGACGTCGTCGCCCGCCAGGCCGTCGGGGTAGCCGGTGCCGTCGTGGTTCTCGTGGTGGTGGCGGGCGATGAGGCGGGCGGTGGCGAAGAAGGGCCGGTCGCCGAGGATGCGTTGGCCGATGACGGTGTGCTGCTGCATGGTCGCGCGTTCGTCGTCGGTGAGCGGGCCGGGCTTCTTGAGGATGTGGTCGGGGATGTGGATCTTGCCCACGTCGTGGAGGATGGCGGCGCGGCCGAGGCGTTGCGCCTCGAATTCGGAGAGGCCGAGGTGTCGGGCGACGGCGGCGGTGTAGCGTTCGATGCGGCGGACGTGCTGGCCGGTGTCTTCGTCGCGGGCCTCGCTGGCGACGGCGAGCATGGTGAGGGCAGCCATGTTGGCGTCGTGGAGCTCGGCGGTGCGTTGGCGGACGGCGGCTTCCAGATCGTGGTTGTCGTCGCGGAGCCGCATCGCGCGTTCGAGGACGGTGTCGGACAGCTCGGCGACGCGGTCGAAGGCTTCGCGTTGGTCGGCGATCTCGAGGACGGTGACGACGAGGAAGGTCGGGACGGACCGGCCGGCGTCGGTGTCGCCGGGTGCGAGATCGAGCGGGCGGGCGGCGAAGACGACCGGGGCGCGGGCGCCGCCGGGTTGTTCGACGAAGAACTCGCCCTCGGTCGGGCGGTCGAAGTCGCGGAGCAGCTCGCCGAGGAACGCGGCGGCCTGGGGGTCTTGGTAAGCGTCGGCAACGGGCCGGCCGACGAGGTCTTCGGCGGGGCGTTGGTGAAGTTCGGCGAGGCGGGGGTTGACGTGGGCGTAGAACCCGCGGCGGTCGACGAGGGCCGCACCGCAGTGCAGCGCGTCGAGCAGCGGGACGAGCGGCGTCGCGGCGGGTTCGATCACGGCGTCATCGTAGCGAGGCGTTTATGCTGGCCGGGCCGTGTCGGGGCCTGCCGCGCGGCGAGACACGAAGCTGGGCCCACGGGTCCGGGAGGCCGACGGTTGACGATCCTGGTGTTGCGTGGGCTGCTGGGCGTGGCGCTTCTGCTGGGCCTGGCGTGGCTGATGAGCGAGAACCGCCGGCGGGTGCCGTGGCGGCTGATCGTGTGGGGCATCGGGCTGCAGCTGCTGCTGGGCTGGCTGGTGCTGCGGACGCCGGTGGGGCTGGCGGTGTTCGGCGGGCTGGCGGCGGGCGTGCAGCGGCTGGTGCAGAGCGTCGAGCCGGCGGCGTTTCTGTTGTTCGGCCGGGGGCTGTCGTCGGCGGGCGGGGAGTTCGGCCCGGCGTTCGCGTTCGCGGCGCAGGGGCTCCCGGTGATTATCTTCTTCGCGGCGCTCATGGCGGTGCTGTATCACGTCGGGGTGGTGCAGGTGCTGGTGTGGTGCTTCGCGCGGGTGATGATGGTGACGATGCGGGTGAGTGGGGCCGAGGCGATGGCGATGGCGGCGAACGTGTTCGTCGGTCAGACCGAGGCGCCGCTGGTCGTGAAGCCGTACCTGCCGACGATGACGCGGTCGGAGCTCAACGCGCTCATGACCGGGGGCTTCGCGACGGTGGCGGGGTCGGTGATGGCGGTGTACATCGGGCTGTTCGGCGACGACGCGGTGGAGTTCGGCCGGCACTTGTTGACGGCGTCGGTGATGAGCGCCCCGGCGGCGTTCGTGATCGCGAAGATCGTGCTGCCGGAGACCGAGACGCCGGCGACGGCGGGGCAGGTGAGGCTGGAGATCAGGCGGGACGCGCACAACCTGATCGAGGCGGCGGCGAACGGCACGGCCGACGGGTTGAAGCTGTGGCTGAACGTGATCGCGATGCTGATCGCGTTCATCGCGTTGGTGGCGCTGATCGACTGGCCGCTGGGTTGGCTCGGGGAGGCGGCGTTCGGGTTGGCGCGGCCGACGGTCGGCGAGGGCGGTGAGGTGGTCGATGCGGGGGACCCGTTGACCCTGGCGCGGGTGTTCGGCTGGGTGTTCGCGCCGCTGGCGTGGGGCATCGGGGTGCAGGGGTGGCACGACTGTCAGCTCTTCGGGAGCCTGCTGGGCACGAAGATCGCGGTGAACGAGTTCATCGGATTTCTGGAGCTGGGCCGGTTGACCGCGCTGGGGGGGGCGGAGGCCGGCGGGTTCGTCCACGAGCGGTCGGCGCGGATGGCGGCGTACGCGTTGTGCGGCTTCGCGAATTTCGCGTCGATCGGTATCCAGATCGGCGGGATCGCGCCGCTGGCGCCGGAGCGGCGGACGGACCTGGCGCGGCTGGCGTTGCGGGCGATGCTGGGCGGGGCGCTGGCGTCGGCGGCGACCGCGGCGGTGGCGGGGGTGTACCTGGCGTGACGCACGCTTCCCCGACGGCGGCGGGGGGCAGGGTTAAACTCTGCGGTGATGTCGAACCCGGTACCCGCCCAAGCACGCCTCGTGACGGTCGAGGAGAAGATCGCCCACCTCGAACGCCACCTCGGCGAGCTCGACGGGGTGGTGAACGACCTGTTCAAGACGACCGAGAACCAGCGGAAGCAGATCGGGGCGCTGCGGCGGTTGGTCGAGGCGTTGACCGGCGGCGACGGAGACGACTCTGAAAGCGGTGGCGCAACTTCCGGGGGTGCGGGGGCGTGAGCGTTCGGTCGGTGCTGGTGTTGGCCAACCCCTACAGCGGCAGCGGGCCGAACCACAAGCGGGTGGGCCGGCTGGAGGCGGCGCTGCAAGACGCGGGGTTGGATGCGCGGGTCGTGTGGTCGTTGGAAGAACGTGACGGCCGGCTGCGGGCGTTGGACGCCGAGACGTCGTGCGTGGTGGCGGCGGGGGGCGATGGGTCGATCGCGGACGTGGTGAACCAGATGGACGCGGCGGGTCGATTGGGGGTGCCGTTCGCGACGCTGCCGGTGGGCAACGAGAATTTGTTCGCGCAGGAGTTCGGGTTCGGACTCGCCCCCGGGCCGATGGTCGGGGCGATCCGCGGCGGGCGGACCCGGGCGGTGGACCTGGCGCGGCTGCGCGTCGAGCCCGGCGGCTGCGAATCGGACTACACCGCCAAGGCCGAGGTCGACGGCCGGCTTTTGACGCTGATGGCCAGCGCCGGGCTCGACGCCGAGGTGATCCGCCGGCTCGACCGCTGGCGGAAGAACCTGCCCGACGGCCGGGTGCGGCGGGTGCGGCGGATCACGTACCTGCCGAAGATCATCGGGTCGGTGCTGGGCTACCGCTACCCCGCGATCGAGCTGGTCGCCGACGGGCGGGCGGTCCGGGGGCACCAGGCCTACGTCTTCAACCTGCCGCGCTACGGCGGCGGTTTCGACTTCGCGCCCGACGCCCGGGCCGACGACGGCCGGCTGTCTTGGGTCGTCTTCCGCGACCCGGGGCTGTTGCGGCTGCTGGGTTACCACCTCAAGGTGATCCGGCGGACCCACCTGAGCAGCGACCGCGTGGCCCACGGCCGGGCCGAGCGCGTGAGCCTGCGATCGGTCGGCGGCCGACCCGCCCCGGTCCAAGCCGATGGCGACCCCGCGGGCCCGACGCCGCTCGCCGTTGAGGTCCTGCCCGGCGCGCTGAACGTCATCGACGTGACGCCGACGACCGGCCCCGGTGCGGGGTGACACTCGCCTCGGCCCGGGCCGGCGATTCTGCTATCTTGCCCCGCATGTCGGGGGGAGAACTCGCGACCCCGACCGACTGGCAACCGACTGCGAAAGGAACGTCGATGACCGCTCCGCGTTTGCGAAACACCTCCCTGCTCGGCGTGCTGGGCGTCGTCCTGCTGGCCACCGGCTGCGGCCCCGAGATGCAGCGGCTCACCGACGAACGCAACGCCCTGTTTGCGCAGAACAAAGAGGCTCAGGACCTGATCGACGACCTGCGGCGGGCCAACGACGCGTTGAACATGGAGAACGAGGCGTTGCGCCGCGACATGGCCGGCGGCCCGGCGGTGGTCGATGCGACCGCCTTCGACGGCATCGGCTCGGGCGTCACCGCCGAGGTCGGGGCCAACACCGTGACCGTCACCGTGCCGGGCGACCTGCTGTTCGCCTCGGGCAAGGTCGAACTCAACGACGCGTCGGAGGACGCGTTGTCCCAGATCGCGTCGATCATCCAGAGCGAGTACGCCGGACGGCGGGTCCGCGTCGAGGGCTTTACCGATACCGACCCGATCACCCGCTCGGGCTGGGACGACAATCTTGAGCTGAGCCTGCAGCGAGCCGCCGCGGTCTACCGCTACCTCGAGGAGCAAGGCCTGCCCGCCGAGCTGATGTACGCCGCGGGCTACGGGGCGCAGCAACCTAAGGAAACCAAGGCCCTAAGCCGGCGGGTCGAGATCGTGGTCATCCTCGGCGGGGCGTAGTTGCCGAGCCCTCTCACCCCCCTCCCGCAGGGAGGGGCCGGGGGAGGGTGACGAGTCACAAGCAACTCCGCATCGGGTAACGGGTCATCGCGGCCACCCTCCCCCAACCCCTCCCTGAGGGAGGGGGGTTTAAAACGCCAAACCCTGATCCCCGGACCCCGACCCCCACGCCATGATCGGCATCCTCGACTACGGCATGGGCAACCTGCGGTCGGTGCAGAAGGCGTTCGACCGCGTCGGCGGCCCGCGGTCGGTCGTCGTGGATCAGCCCGATGACGTCGCCGGCTGCGAGAAGCTGGTCCTCCCGGGGGTAGGCAACTTCGCGGACGGCATGCGTCAGCTGGCCGAGCGGGGGATGGAGGCCCCACTGCGGGCGTTCATCGCCGCGGGCCGCCCGGTGCTGGGGGTGTGCATGGGGATGCAGCTGCTGCTCGACAGCTCGACGGAAGAGGCCACGCCGCCCGCCGAGCCGATCGCGGGGCTCGGCGTCGTGCCGGGGCGGGTGGTGCGGTTCGACGAAGACCGCGGCGGCGGCGGTCAACGTTTGAAAGTTCCGCACATGGGCTGGAATCGGCTGGAACCGGCCGGGGACAGCCCGCTGTTCGCCGGGCTCGACGAAGAGCCCTACGTCTACTTCGTCCACGGCTACTACTGCGTGCCGGAAGAGGCCGCCGACGTCGCGGCGACGGCGGACTACGGCGGGCCGTTCTGCGCAGCGCTGCACCGCGAGAACCTGTGGGCGACGCAGTTCCACCCCGAGAAGTCGCAGCGGGTGGGCCTGCGGCTGCTGCACAACTTCGCGTCGCTCTGATGACGCTTACGCCGCACCAGGACACCAGAGGCCTCGTGCCGTTGCCGCTGCTCGCGGACCCGGCGGGGTACCGGCCGTGCCCGCTGGACCTGTCGCAACGCGAGGAAAACCGCCGTTACTGGCTCGCCCTATTCCGGGGGCACTTCCCGACGCTGCTCGACGCCTACCGGGCCGAGGCCGACGACCGCGGCGTGGACGCGGAGATCATCGAAACGGCCGCGGCGGAAGCCCGGCAGCGATTTGATGTCCACCTCAACCGCCTCGCCGCCGACCCCGCGGCGTTCGCGCCGCTGACAATCCTCGACATCTGCACCGCCCGCGAGGACGTGCTGCGGTCGGTCGGCATCGACGACGCCTACCGCCTCGCCAAGCGGCGCGACACCGAGCACGCGCTGGCCTTGCTGCCCGACCTGCTGAACCAGCTCGACGCGATGCCCGACGCCGAGCGCAGCGAAGCGGTCATCCGCGGCGTGTTCGCCGGCAACATCTACGACCTCGGCGCGACCGAGACCGTGGCGATGTTCACCGACCAACGGGTCGACTTCCACGCCGTCCGGGCGCAGCTCCGGCCCCGGCCGTGGCGGTTCGACGACCTCGACGCGTGGCTCGGCCGCCTCGCCGGCCCGTCGCACCGCACGGCCCTGCTCTTCGTCGACAACGCCGGGCCCGACGTGACCCTCGGCATGCTGCCGCTGGCCCGCGACCTGCTGCGACGCGGCACCGACGTCATCCTCACCGCCAACACCACGCCGTCGCTCAACGACGTGACCCACGACGAGCTGACCGGGCTCGTTGAACGCGTGGCCACGTTCGACCCGGTGGTGCGGGACGCCGCTTACGGGGGCCGGCTGACGCTGACGCCCAGCGGCAACCACGCCCCGCTGATCGACCTGTCGCGGGTCGACCCCCGGCTCGCGGCGGCGTGCGGCGACCGGGGCGTGGACCTCGTGGTGCTTGAGGGCATGGGCCGGGCGGTCGAGAGCAACCTCGACGCGGAGCTGCGCTGCGACACGCTCAAGCTGGCGATGCTCAAGGACAGCGGGGTGGCCCGCGAGCTGGGGACCGAGGTGTTCGATCTCGTGATGAAATTCGAGCCGGCGGGCCGGCAATAATGTTTCGCGGCCGACGTTGAACCTTGCGACACGCCGCCACCCGGAACCGCTTCGCCATGCCCGAACCCACCCGCCGCCGCGGCTTCAGCCTGATCGAACTGCTCGTGGTGATCTCGATCGTCGCCCTGCTGATCGGGCTGCTGCTGCCCGCGTTGGCCGGGGCCCGGCGGTCGGCCCAGCGGGTGACCTGCTCCAGCAACCTGCGGCAGCTCGGGCTGGTGCTGAGTTCGTACCTGGTCGATCACGACGAGCTGTACCCCGAGGCCCGGCCGATCCCCGAGCCGTTTGTCGCGATCAGCACGTCGCCGCCGCTTTACCGAGTCCTCGACGCCTACGTCACCGTCGGCGACGCCCCCGACACCAACCCGCTGTACCTTTGCCCTGACGACGACACGGTGTACCCCTTGGCGGGTATGAGCTACGCCTACAGCCCAAACGTAGCGGGTGCGGCGATGACGGACGTGCTGAGCCGTGGCTTCATCCAACGCCTCGGCTGGACCGAGTCCCAGATCGAGATCGCCAGCGACTTCGACGGCGAAGAGGGCGGCACCGAGTTCAGCCTGATCGGCGGCGACACCGTGCTCGTGCCCAAGCGGCACTTCAAACGCAACATCCTCTTCGGCGACGGCCACGTCGATATCGTCGTCAAGTAAAAATTTTCCCGAGAAGCGAGAGCACACATGGCAACCCGGTTCGAAGTGCGTACGGTCGATGAACCGCGTGAACGTCGGAAAAGACGCCGGAAAATCGTCGCGGCGACCGCTCTTGGGGTGGTCGTCCTGGCGGCCGCGTCCGGGGCGGCGTGGTACTTCTCGCCGCCGCCGCTGCCCGAGACGATCGAAGAGGCCCGCGCCGTGGTCGATTCGCCGCGGTTCCAGCGGCTGAGTACCGACGACAAGCGGGTCTACTACGACGTGATTCGCGAGCAGTACGGCTCGCTGAACCGCGACGAGCGGCGGGCCCTGCGGCAGGAAGACGAGCAGCTGTCGCAGGCGATGCGTGAGGCGTGGATGATCCGCATGCGGGAGATGATGGTCACCTACGCCGACACGCCCCCGGAAGAACGAGAGCAACTGATGGAGACGATGCGGCCCGAGCGCCCACGCGGCGATCGGCCGCAGCGGCCCGACGAGGGCGAGCGGCCCGAGCGGACGCCCGAGGAGCAGGCCGAGCGGGCCGAACGCATGCGCGACCGCATCAGCGACCGCATGGCCAACGGCGACGCGCAGATGAACCAGCTGATGCGTGAGTTCTTCGCCGAACGACGCCGGATGCGGGATCAGTCACGTTAACCCTCGGCCGTGACCTGCCGGCGGACCTCGGCCGCGTACCCCTCGATCAGCGACCGCGTAACCGGCCCGACCCGGCCGCCGCCGATCTCCCGCCGCTCAACCTTCGATACCGGCAGCACGCCCCAGCCGGAGTTGGTCAGCAGCGCTTCGTCGGCCTCCAGCAAGTTTTCGACGCTGAGCATCTTGCGTTTCACCGAGAGGCCTAGATCGTCGGCGGCCAGCCGCAGCAAGACGCCCCGCGTCACCCCCGGCAGCACCGGGGCTCTTAGTGCTTCGGGCACTTCTTCACCGCGGGCAAACGGCGTGAGCAGTTCGCCGTCCTTGACCAGCAGCAGGTTGCTCACCGCGCCGGAGGCGAGGTGGTTCGTGACGTTGAGCCAGATCGCCTCGCCGGCCCCGGCCGCGGCGGCGCGGCGCAGCGACCGCAGCCGGGCCCAGTAGTTGAGCGTCTTGTGACCCGCGTCTTCGTCGAACGGGTTGGCGGCCGGGCCGTGGATCAGCGCGGTGATGCCTTGCTCGTAGTACTTCTCGTCGTACCCGGTCAGCGGGCCGGGCACGACGGCGATGGTGGGCCGGGTCTGCACCCGCGGCGACCGGCCGCGGGCGGCGTCGAGCAGCGACAGCGTCCCGCCGGTGACGGTCAGCCGCAGCCGGGCGTCGCTCAGCGTGTTGTGCGAAACCGTCTGATGGACCGCGTCGCGCAGCGGGGCGACGTCCAGCGATTCGGCCAGGCCGAGTTCGCGGGCCGAGCCCGCCAGCCGGTCGAGGTGTGCGTCGAGCCAGAGGGCGACGCCGCCGCGGACCGCCAGCGTCTCGAACAGCCCGACGGCGTGGGTCAGCCCCGCGTCGGACAGTGAGACCTGCGCGTGGGCCGCGGGCGTCATCGTGCCGTTGAGAAAAACGTCGTCCTGGGGCATGTCGGGGCCGGTTGGTTGCTTGCGGGTCGTAGCGGGGCGGGCTACATTACCCGACGCTGCCGATCGACGAACCCCGCTGCCCGAGCCCCGCCATGAAGCCCGACATCCACCCCGAGTACCGCCCGGTCGTGTTCCGCGACGTGTCCGCCGACGTGTCGTTCGTGACCCGTTCGACCGCCCGGTCGAAGGAGACGATCACCTGGGAAGACGGCAAGGAGTACCCGCTGGTCAAGGTCGACATCTCGTCGGCCAGCCACCCGTTCTTCACCGGCAAGCAGAAGTTCGTCGACACCGCCGGCCGGGTCGAGAAGTTCCAGAAGAAGTTCGCCGGCAACTACTTCGGCAAAAAGTGATCGTTTCTACCGCGTAGCGGCGGGACTTGTCCCGCCGGTTATGCTTGTCCTACACCGTCACCCGCCCGCCGCCGGCGCGATCACCAACAACCAGTACGCCACCGGCCCGACCAGCAGCAGCGAGTCGAAGACGTCCATCACCCCCCCGAAGCCGGGGATGGTGCCGGCCCAGTCCTTGACCCCGGCGTCACGTTTCAGAAGGCTCGCCACCAGGTCGCCCACCTGACCCACCAGCCCGAGCAGCATCCCGGCGGGTACGGCGTACCACACCGCGACCGCCCGCCCCGGCGCGACCGAGTTGCCCCACAACGTGAACACCGACGCGCAGACCACCGACAACGCCAGCCCGCCGGCCAGGCCCTCCCACGTCTTGCCCGGGCTCAGCCACGGGATCAGCTTGTGCTTGCCGACCAGGCTCCCCGCGGTGTACGCCCCGATGTCGCAGGCCTTGACCACCAGCACGACCGCCGCGATGACCCACGCCGAGTAGCCCACGCCCTGCCCCCCGGCCCGCAGCAGCACGTACATCCCCGGCAGGAACCCGAGGTACACCATCGCAAACACCGCGTTGGCCCCCGCCGCGGCGGCGCCCTGGGTCTGACGGCGGGTGAAGCTGTGGCGGAACATCGAGCCGAACAGCACCGCCGCCACCGCCGTGCCGAAGATCGCCACGGCCGTCCGCGGGTGCGGGATCGTCGGCAGCAGGTAGACCATCAGGCAGCCGAGGCTGGCGCTGGCCCACGTCGAGACCGTGCTGCAGAAGCCCCACTTGGCCCGCAGCAGCGCCGCCAGCTCGACCGACGCGAGCGCCGCGAGCGCGAGCACCAGCCCCAGCAGGACGACGCCCGGCGGCCCGCCGCGGCGGCCGATCCAGTCGTCGGCCCACACCAGCAGCAGCAGCCCGGCGACCATCAGCAACCCCGAGGGGATGCGGTATTTGAGCATGCGCGGCATGGTAACAACTCCGCCGCAACCCCCGACCGGGCCGACGCTTCGGCTCGCCGGGGGTGACGCCATGGCCTACGCTGGTGCGATGCGTCGCCGCGGAATGAAACCTTCGAGTTGTGGGTGGACACGCTCCGCCGGCGTCGCGGGTGGGTGGCTGACGACGCTGTTGTGCGCCGCGTCCCTGCACGCCGAGCCGACCGGCGGGTCGTGGCGGGCAGACCTGCCCGCGGCGTCCGACGGCCGGCACCTCTGGTCCTGGGCCGCCGCCCCGGCGGAAAACCAGCGGCCCGCCGGCGTCGCGGTGTTCCACGCCGACTTCGCCGAGCCGAATGCGGACGGGCTCGCCTGGGAGTCGGTCACCCGTCTCACCGGCCGACTGGCGCCCGGCGGGGCGGTGGCGGACGACCGCTCGCTGTGGATGGTCTTCGCCGACGGCACGGTGCAGCGCCTCGCCATCCGCCCCGGGACGATCGAGGGCCAGTGGCTGATGAACCGCCACCCCGCCGGGTCGCTGCCGCGCAGCGCGACCCTGCGGGCCGCCGCCGCGGCGCACGGCAAGCTGTGGGTCCTGGTCCGCGTCGAGTCGGCCGACGACCTGCGGCGGTTGGATGAAATCGAAACCGATGAATCGGCGGGAAGAACCCCCGAGGAGCGGGCCCGGGTGCGTCGGCTGATCCTCGGGCTGCCGGGCGACCGCGCCGACGAACCCGACGGCGACGATGATCCGGCGGCCGTCGAAACCGAAACGGCCTTGCCCGAGACCCCGGACGACCGGCTGCTGGTCCTGGAGCGCGGGTCGTGGCGGGTCGTCCCGCTGCCCGCGGGCTGGCGGGTCGTGGGCACACCGGGGCTGCTTGCGCCGGGCGACGCCGCGGGCCGGCCGACGCTGGCCGCCGCCGCGGCCGAGGCCCGCGGCGAGCGGACGTTGACGCTGTACCGCGGCGGCGACGACGGGTGGTCGGCCGTCGATTTCCCGCTGCACCCGCGGGGCGACTGGGTGCTTCGGCGGGTGGACCGACAGCCCGTGCTGGTGCAGCAGCGGCCGGGCGAAGCGGGACTTACCACCGAGGCCTGGGCGATCCGCGGCGACGAGCGGGTCGCGCTGGGTGCGGTGTCGCTGCCCGCGACGCTGGCGGGCCCCGAGGGGTCGTGGTCGGCGATCGACGCGGGCGGCGCGGTGGGGGTGCTGGCCGGGCCGCGCGACGCCGCCGAGCGGGTCCGTAATGCGCTGGCCGACCCGTCCTCCGTTGGGCCGCCGGGGCCGGCCCTGGCGGCGATCGACCTGCGTGGCGAGGCCTCGCTCGGGCCGGTGTTGTTGGACGCCCGGCCCGACCGACCGCTGGCCCGCGCCGCCGACGCGATGATTCTGTTGGGTGTGGTCATCAGTTCGACCGTGCTGCTCTTCACCTTCTGGCGCCGCGACCCGACCGCCAACGAACTCATCCTGCCCGAGGGCCTGGCGCTGGCCGACCTGCCCCGCCGCGGGATCGCCGGCCTGATCGACCTCGCCCCCGGGCTGCTGGTGGCGACCACGGCCTACGGCCTGTCGCTCGGGGAACTCTACAGCCGCTGGCCCGGCCGCGGCGTCGGGGCGACGTGGGCCATGATGCTGCCCGGCGTCGCCGCGGTCGCCGCCGTCGTCGCCCACACCACCCTCCTCGAGATCGCCACCGGCCGGTCGCTGGGCAAGTGGGCGACCGGCCTGCGCATCGCCACCCTCGACGGCCGACGCCCCGGCGTGGCGGCGTGTCTGGCCCGCGGCCTGCTCAAATCGTTCGACCTCGTCGCCTACCTCCTGCTGATCCTGCCGGTCATCAGCCCCTACCGCCAACGCCTCGGCGACATGGTCGCCCGCACCGTCGTCGTCGCCAAGGCGAAGCCATCCGAAGAAAACGACGAACACACCGACGGGGACGAGACGTGAGCGGTGCCGATCCCCCGGCCGCGGTCGTCCTGCTCTCCGGCGGACTCGACTCGGCCACCGCGTTGGCCGTCGCGCAGAGCGACGGCTTCGCCTGCCACACCCTGAGCTTCGACTACGGCCAACGCCACCGCGCCGAGCTCGACGCCGCCCGAAACATCGCCGACCACGCCTGCGTCGCGTCGCACCGCGTGGTCCAGATCGACCTCCGCGCCTTCGGCGGCAGCGCCCTGACCGACGACACCCTCGACGTGCCCAAGGACCGCGACGAGTCCGCGATGGCGGCCGACATCCCGATCACCTACGTCCCGGCCCGCAACACCATCTTCCTCAGCTACGCCCTCGCCCTGGCCGAGGTCCTGGAAGCCCGCGACGTGTTCATCGGCGTCAACGCCGTCGACTACTCCGGCTACCCCGACTGCCGGCCCGAGTTCGTCGCCGCGTACCAGGCGATGGCGAACCTCGCGACCAAGGCCGGCGTCAGCGACCAACGCCTGACGATCCACACCCCGCTGATCGACCTGAAGAAGACCGAGATTATCGAGTTGGGCCTGTCGCTGGGCGTGGACTACGGCCGGACTCACTCGTGCTACGACCCGCTGCCCCCGGATTTCACACGGGCCTGCGGGCGGTGCGATTCGTGCTTGCTGCGGAAGCACGCGTTTGCGTCGCTGGGGATGAAAGACCCGGTGTTGGTTTGAACCTTCCGGGGTTGGTTTGAAACTTCCGGGGGCGGTACAACCTATGCATGGCTTACCCCGACCCCGGCGAACCGCACGGCCTGATCACCCAGTTGAAAGTCGGCATGGAGGTCCACGTCGAGCTGGCGACCCGCACCAAGATGTGGACCGCCGCGCCCAACGTCGCGCACCCCGATTACGGCGACGCGGAACCCAACACCCTGCTCGACCCCGTCGTGCTCGGGCTGCCCGGGACGCTGCCGGTGATCAACCGGGCGGCCGTCGAGCTCTCGGCCCGCGTCGGGCTGGCGCTGAACTGCTCGATCAGCCGCCACACCAAGTGGGACCGCAAGAGCTACGCCTACCCCGACCTGCCGAAGAACTACCAGATCAGCCAGTACGACCGTCCGCTGTGCTTTGACGGCGCGTTCGACATCAAGGTCGAAGGCAACGAGGGCAACGCCCCGGACTTCGACACCAAACGCATCCGCATCACGCGGGCCCACCTGGAGGAAGACGCGGGCAAGCTGCTGCACGAGATTCCGGGGGCGGGGGGCGGGTTCAGTGACGGGTCGCTGGTGGACTTGAACCGGGCGGGGACGCCGCTGCTGGAGATCGTCACCGAGCCGGACTTCGCCTCGGCGGACGAGGCGGTGGCGTTCGGTAAAGCGTTGCGGGACGTGTGCCGCCACCTGGGCGCGACCCAAGGCGTGATGCAGCGCGGGCACATGCGCTTCGAACCCAACATCAACGTGCTGATCACCAATTCCGGGGGGGAGGTGTTCGCCACGCCGGTGGTCGAGATCAAGAACCTCAACAGCTTCCGGGCCGTCCACGGCGCGATCGTGCACGAGCACCACCGCCAAGTCGAGGCCTGGCTCGCCGACGGGAAGGTGATGGGCGCACGGGCCAAGACCACCCGCGGCTGGGACGACGCGAAGCTGGTGACCACGCCGCAGCGCGAGAAGGAGGACGCCGACGAGTACCGCTACTTCGCCGACCCGGACCTGGTGACGCTGCGGATCACCGACGCGTACCTCGACGGCCTGCGCGCCACGCAGCCCGAACTCCCGGGGGCGAAGCGGGCGCGTTACGTCGAAGATTACGGGCTCAAGCCGATCGACGCGGACAACCTCTTGGCCGAGCCGAGCAGCACGCGCTTCTTCGAGGCCTGCGTCGCGGCGGGCGGGCACACGGCCGAGCCGCGTCGCGTCGCGGCGGTGCTGCTGAATGCCGGGGCCAAGCGGGCCAACGAGGCGGGCGTGATGCTCGACGGCCTCGGGATCACGCCCGAGCAGGTCGCAGGCATCGTCGAGCTGCAGGACGACGACAAGATCAGCGGCAGCGCCGCGGACAAGCTCTTCGGCCTCGCCTGCGACGAAGACGGCGACGCCGAGGCATTGGCCGAGAAACACGGCCTGCTGCAGGTTTCCGATGAGGGGCAACTCGACGCGTGGATCGACGAAGTGCTCGGCGACGAGAAGAACGCCAAGGCGATCGAGCAGATCCGCGGCGGCAAGGACAAGGCGATCGGCGCTTTGCTCGGCCAGATCATGAAGCTGTCGAAAGGTCAGGCGAACCCGAAGGCGGTGGGGGAGAAGATCAAGGCGCGTTTGCAAGACGGCTAAGCCGCAAGCGGCTCCGACGCGGGGCAAGCCGCTTGCGGCTTGGCGCGGGGTTTCAGGCGTCGTCGCGTTTCACGACGCGGTAGTCCTCTCGTTCGCCGCGGCCGCGGACGGGGTAGTCCTTGCGCAGCGGGTGGGCCGGATAAGACTCCCAGGTCAGGATGCGGCGGAGGTCGGGGTGGCCGTCGAAGCGGATGCCCATCATGTCGAAGGCTTCGCGTTCGAGCCACTCGGCGCCGGCCCAGAGGTCGGTGCAGGTCGGCAGGTGCAGAGCGGGGTCGTCGTCGGTGCCGTGGGTGTCGAGCGTCGGGTCGAGCAGGGCCTTGACCAGCAGGCGGGTGTTGTTCGTGGTCGACTCGAGGTTGTAGATCACGGCGAACCGCCCGGCCGGGGCCTGGGGGTCGGCGTTCTTGGGGTAGCCCTCGTAGTCGATGTAGGCGATGTCGGAGAGGAAGTCGTAGGCGCAGCCGTCGTCGTTTTTAAGAAACGCCAGCAGGTCGTGGAGGTGTGGTTTCTCGACGACGAGGGTGGTGACGCCGCGGAACTCGGTGGCGTAGAGCGGGCGACGGGGCTCGGCCTGGCTGAAGCCTTCCTTGATCCGCGGCAGCGAGGGGTGGTCGAGGTTCGGCATGGCGTTACGCGTTGGGCGTGATCTGCTGGATGAGGCGTTCGATGAGGCGGTGCCACTTGGCGGTGGTGGCGGGCCATTCGTGGGCGAGGGAGTCGGCCAGCGCGACGGTGTCGCCGGACTGGAGGTGGTCCTTGACGTCGTTGAGCCGGTCGAGGGCCTGTTCGGTGAGGGCGTGGGCGGGCTCGCCGTCGACGTCGATGGCGTCGAGGTTCAGGCCCAGCAGTGTGGCGGAGTGGAGCACGGCCTGCTGGACCTGGAGCCAGGCTTCGATCGACTCGCCGACTTTTTTCAGGGCCGGCTGCGGTGCGTCGCTTTGGAGGAGGTCGGCGGCCTCGCGCTGGGCCGTCTCGGCGTCGGTCAGCCGTTCGTCAACCTGGCGGAGGGTCTCGACGGCCAGCGCCTTGGGGTCGGCGGAGGTGAGGCGGACCTCGTAGGCGGCGACGTCCTCGGCGCGGCGGCGGTCGATCGCGTCTTCGTCGAGCTTGGCCCCGTCGACGGCGACCTCGACGACGACGCGTCCGCCGTCGGCGAGCCGGTCGCGGGCCTCGTCGAGCAGCGCGCCGAGGCTGGGGCCGGTGAGGTTGACGGGGAGTTCGTCGAGGATGACCTGCATCGCCCGATCATAGCAGCGGGGCGGGTGGGTAAGCCCGCCCGCCCCCGGAAGTCGGTGCGGAGGTGTCGGGGTTTTATTCCGGCGGCGGGGGTTGTTGGCCGCCGGCGCCGGGGCCGAAGGTGATGGCGTTCTTGCCCTGGTTTTTGGATTGCAGGGCCATGGCGTCGGCGGCGTGGAGCAGCTGCTCGGGGGTGTGGCCGTCCCAGGGGTAGCCGGCGAGGCCGCCGGAGATGGTGAGCCGGCCCTCGGCCGAGTCGAGGAGCTTGGGGAAGCGGTGCTCGATGACGGCGCGTTGGAAGCGTTTGGCGGCGTTGAGCACGTCGTCGGGGTGGCGGGAGTGGGGGCGGCGCTGCTCTTCGCCGGCGTCCCAGAAGATGACGGCGAACTCGTCGCCGCCGATGCGGGCGACGACGTCGTGCTCGCGGACGCAGCCCTTCATGAGGTCGGCGACGCCGCGGAGGATTTCGTCGCCGGCGGGGTGGCCGTAGCGGTCGTTGTACACCTTGAAATCGTCGATGTCGAACACCAGCAGGGTGACCTGTCGGCGGTCGTTGGCGGCGCGTTGGAGGATCTTCTTGAGGAAGTGGTTGAAGTAACGGCGGTTCCACGCGCCGGTGAGCTCATCCTTCATCGCCAGGTCGCGGAGGCGGTTGAACTGGGCTTCGAGGCGGAGCCAGTGGATGAGCCACTGCGCCCAGACGGCGAGCTGCCGGGTGGTATGGCGGACGCCGAGCTGCGGGTCGGCGCGGGTGCCGGCGGCGGGGGGGGCGTGGAGCGTGCCGAAGGGGTGGTCTTCGTGGGCCAGTTCGACGGCGAGGTGGCCGTCGGGCGGGGGCTCGCCGGGGTCGGCGAGGCCGAGGCCGGGGATGTTGGCCTGGGCGCGGACCATGCGGAGGGCGAGGTGGCGCAGCTCGCCCTCGCCGCGGAGGATGTGGTGGACCAGGTCGGTGTCGCCCAGGCTCTGGTCGGGGTTGTCGGGGTCGGGGACGATGGGGGTGGCCGGCGGGTCGTGGAGGTCGGGGGGCAGGGCGGCGTCGAGGGTGTTCTGGTAGGGCGGGGCGTCGTCGTGGGGCGACGGCGCGGCGGGCGGGGGGTCGAGCTGGAGGGTCGAGAGGTCGGCGGGGTCGACGGGCCGCAGCCGGGGCTCGTGGGGCGTGGCGGCCTCGGGCAGACCCAGGGCGTCGGCGAGGGCGTGATCGGTGCAGCCCTGTTCGAGGGCGGTGTCGAAGCCGGCGGCCAGGGCGTCGAGGGCTTCGGGCTCGTCGGTGGGCGTACAGACCAGCACGAGGCGGGCGTCGGGCGCGAGCTGGCGGAGAGCTTCGGCGGTGGCCTCGGCCATGCCGGCCAGGGCATCGGCGGGGCCGACGACGGCGTTGATCGGGCCGCGGGTCGCCTCGCCGAGCGCCGCGAGGAAGCCCGGCACGGACCGCACGGGGTCGGCGTCCGGTGGCTTCACGCCGCTGGTACTGGCGCAGGCGAGGGTGTGGACCCGCTGCGCCAACGACTCGTCGGCGACGACCACCACCACGCCCGGCTCGGGCGCCGAGCGTCCCGGGCGGCGCGGCGCGTCGGCGGGGTTCGGGGTTCTCTCTCCCGTAGGGGGCACGGGTCACGCTCCGTCGGCTCCGCGGCGGCGGAGCGGGGGTGGGGGGGGGTCAGGGGTCGGGCGGCGGGCCCAACAGCATGGCCAGTTCATCTTCACTGATCAGCGGCCCGGGGTCGGCCGGCGGCTCGGCATCGACCCGCACAACCAGCGAACGCAGCCGCTGGTTGGCGCCCTTGACTACCGGCCTGGCCGGCGGGTCGTCGGGGTCGGGAGCGGGCGGGGGGTCGTACGGCTCGAGGCTGGCCCCGCCATCGGGGCCGTGGGCGTGGTAAGCCCAAACCCGCACCGTCGGGTGATACGACGCCAGGGTGCTGCGCAGTTCGTCGGCCCTGGGCTGGTGCTGCGGTTCGACGACCACGAGCGAGCGGTCCGGGCAGGGCACCGCGGCTTGCGGGTCGCCGTTGGCGGGTTGGCTTTCCGCGGGACGGTCCGCCAGCTCGAGCATCACCGCCGGCGGCTGGCGCACGATGCGGATGTCCATGCCCCGCCGGTCCAGCGCGGCGACCAGGCTCGACGGCACCGCCCCGGCCTCGCCCACCAGGAGGACGCACCGCGGGGCCGGGTCCGAGTTGCGGGCCGGGTCGCTCTGAGCCATCGTCAAAGTTTACCTCACCCCTGCCAGGGGGAAACTCAACCTCGCCGGGAATTGTGTGCGGTCCGCCCACGCCCGATAACCAGAACGCACAGCCGCGCCAGCCGGCCGACGCGATGGTGAAATCCCGCGCGGCCGTCTACAGTGACCGGCCGCCCCCGGAAGTGACCGGCTGATCCTGGAAGTGACTAGCCGCCCCGGAAGTGACCGGCTGATCCCGGACGCCGAGACCCCCGAATGACCCCCTCCGACCCGCTGACCCTCGCCGCCGGCGCCCTGTCGTACCAGCAGATCACCGTGTTCCTGCTCGCCTTCGGCGTGCTGCTGGGGACGGCCCGGCTCTTCGGCGAGATCGCCCGGCGGTTCGGCCAGCCCACGGTCCTCGGCGAGATCCTCGCCGGCGTCGTGCTCGGCGCGACCGTGCTGGGCAACCCGGCCCTGCTCGGCGAGGACGGGGTCAACGTGCGGTTCTACAACTGGCTGTTCCCCGAGTACGAGCTCGACGACGCCGGCGAGCCGGTGACCTACACGCTCGTCGACACCGCCCCCGTGGACTTCGAGCAGGAGGCCGACCCGCAGGGGCAGATCGAGGGCCGGCTCGACGACCTGCCGCCGCAGCCGGTCGAGGTCCGCAAGAAGTACGACGGCGGGTTCCTGTCGATGTCGATGTTCTTGACGCTGGCGGCGGTGTTCCTGCTGCTGGTCGCCGGGCTGGAGGTCGATCTGTCGATCGTCTGGAAGCAGGGCAAGGCCGCGCTGTGGGTCAGCCTGATGGGCATGGTCGTGCCGTTCGCGGCGGGGTTTGCGCTGGCCTACGCCGTGCCGGGCCTGCTGGGCTTCGACTTCGAGACGGGGCAGAAGCTGCCGTTCGCGTTGTTCCTCGGGATCGCGATGTCGATCACCGCGTTGCCCGTGATCGCCAAGATCCTGATGGACCTGAACATGTTCCGCTCGGACATGGGCATGCTCATCATGTCCTCGGCGATGGTCAACGACCTGCTGGGGTGGATCGGCTTCGCGATGGTGCTGGCGATGGTGGCCGGCGCGGCCGCGGTCGGGGCGGAGGTGCCGGACTCCGGCCCGCCGGACCTGCTGGTGACGGTGGCGTGGACCCTGTTGTTTGTGGGCGGGATGCTGACCGTCGGGCGGTGGCTGATCGACAAGCTGCTGCCGTTCGTGCAGGCGCACTCGTCCTGGCCCGGCGGGGTGCTGGGGTTCGTGCTCAGCGTCTCGCTGCTGTGCGCCGCGGCGACCGAGGCGATCGGCATCCACTCGATCTTCGGGGCGTTCATCGCCGGCGTCGCCATCGGGGACTCGAAGCACCTGCGGGCCAAGACGCTCGAGACCATCGAGCAGTTCATCAACAACATCTTCGCGCCGCTGTTCTTCGCCGGCATCGGGCTGCGGGTGAACTTCATCGAGGGCTTCGACCTCTGGGCCGTCTCGATCGTGCTGATCGTCGCGATCCTCGGCAAGGTGGTCGGCTGCTACTTCGGGGCGCTCTGGGCCGGCCTGTCCAAGCGGGAGTCGGCCGCGATCGGCATGGGCATGTCCGCCCGCGGCGCGATGGAGATCATCCTCGGCCGGCTCGCGTTGGAGTACGGGCTGATCACCGAGAAGCTGTTCGTCGCGATCGTGGTCATGGCGATCGCCACGTCGCTGATCGCCGGGCCCGCGATGCAGTCGATCCTGCGGCAGAAGCAGAAGCGTCGGCTCGAAGACTTCCTGAGCGAGAAACGCTTCGCGGGTCAGCTCAAATCGGCGACGCGGCGCGACGCGATCGCGGAGCTGGCCGGGGTCGCCGCGGCCGCGACGGGCCTCGAGGCGGACGAGATCAACGACGTGGTCTGGCGGCGCGAGATGATCGGCTCGACCGGCCTGCCCCACGGCGTGGCGGTGCCCCACGGCCGGCTCGCCGGGCTCGAGAAACCCGTCGTCATCGTCGGCCAGTCCAACGCCGGCGTGGACTTCGACGCCGCCGACGGCCAGCTCGCCGAGCTGATCTGCATGATCCTCACCCCCGAGTCCGACGGCGAGGCGCAGCTCGAGCTGCTCGCCGCCGTGGCCGAGGCGTTCCACGAGGAAGACGCCCGCCGCCACTGCCTCGAGGCGGCGAACTACACCGAGTTCCGCGCGGCGCTGGTGACTAGCGGCACGACCGGGCATTGAATCGGTCCGTTGATGCTCACCCCCAGTTCCTCGGACGGGTCACTTAAGTGACCCGTCCCGTTACACTGCGCGCCTTGATCGGGTTGGACCTCCATCACGCATCGCTCCTCGCCGCCGGCCCGCTCGAGGTCTCGGAGATCACCCGGCTGCTGCTGGCGATGGGCGTCCTGCTGGGCCTCGCCCGGCTCATGGGCGAGTGGGCCCGCCAGCTCGGCCAACCCATGGTGCTCGGCGAGATCTTGGCCGGCATCTTGCTGGGCCAAACCGTTTTCGGCGCTTTGCTCCCGGGGGGCTACGAGTGGCTGTTCCCGGCGGACCCCGGCTCGGCCATAGCCGTGGCCGAGGAGGGGTTCATCGTCATGTCCGCCACGCTGCTGCTGCTTGTGGTCGGGCTGGAGGTCGACCTGTCCACTGTGTGGCGGCAGGGACGGGCCATGGCGCTGGTCTCGGCGTTCGGCATCGTGATTCCGATGTCGATCGGCTCGACCCTCGGCTGGTTCGCCCCCGGGCTGCTCGGCGTCGGCGGCCCCCCGGAAGAACTGAAACTGCCGCTGGCGATCTTCGTCGGCATCGCGCTGTCGATCACGGCCCTGCCGGTGATCGCCAAGATCCTCATGGACCTCAACCTGGCCCGGTCCGACATGGGCATGCTGGTCATCAGCTCGGCGATGCTCAACGACTTGGTCGGCTGGATCGGCTTCGCCGTGGTGCTGGCCCTGCTGCCCGTATCCGCGGCCCACGGCAGCGGCGCGGAAACTTCCGGGGGCGGTGTGTGGGTCACCATCGGGCTGACGCTCGGGTTCCTCGCGTTCATGCTCACGATCGGCCGGTGGGTCGCGCACCTGCTGATGCCGTACATCCAGTCGCGGTGGAGCTACCCCGGCGGGGTGCTGGGGTTCGTGTTCGTGGTCGCG
>JBCCRT010000003.1:0-65513 GCA_039201235.1 Planctomycetota bacterium | reverse complement strand
GATCATCTCGGTCCACAGCCGCAAGCACATCTTCGGCTACAAGTTCATCGCCGCCTCGTCGCTGGCGATCGCCCTCTTCGGCTTCATCGTCTGGGGCCACCACATGTTCACGTCGGGCCAGTCGCCGCTGATCAACTCGGTCTTCAGCCTGCTGACCATGTCCGTGGCTATCCCCTCGGCGATCAAGGTGTTCAACTACCTTGCGACGATGTACGGCGGCCGCATCCGCCTCGACACGCCTATGCTCTACGCGCTGGGTTTCATCTGGCTGTTCACCATCGGCGGGCTCACCGGCCTGCCGCTGGCCGCGCTGTCGACCGACATCCACTACCACGACACCTACTTCGTCGTCGCCCACTTCCACTACGTCATGGTCGGCTCGGTGCTGTTCGCCTTTCTCGCCGGCATGTACCACTGGTGGCCGAAAATGTTCGGCAAGATGTACGACGAGTTCTGGGGCCGGATCGGTTCGGCGATGGTCTTCGTGGGCTTCAACGCCACGTTCTTTATCCAGTTCATCGCCGGCAGCCAGGGCATGCCCCGCCGCTACGCCGACTACGACCCGCAGTACTTCGTCTACCACCTCACCTCGACGCTCGGCTCGTACGTCCTGACGATCGGGCTGTTCATCGTGCTCTACAACTGGGTCCATTCTCTCGCGGCGGGCACCGCCTGGGGCAGCCTGTTCGGGCGGATCGCCACGTTCGGTCTGCGGGACTGGTCCACGCCGATGCGTAAGGCCCCCGCCAATCCGTGGGGCGCCAACACCCTCGAATGGCACACGCCGAGCCCGCCGCCGCACGAGAACTTCACCTACGAACCCGAGGGCGTCGAGCCCTACGACTTCGACGGCTGGGACTACGACGCGTCGATCGACGGCTACACCCGCAAAGAGGGCTACGTCGAAAAAGCGGCGCATTGAATCCGGAAGTGCGAAGGCGGAATCCGGGGGTAGGAGTCCGTGTCCGCTGCTCGGCCGTCGGTCTTGATTTGCCTTAAACTTCCGCCTTCGGGATTCGAACCTCCGGACCCCCTCCATGAGCGATCCCGCCGCCGAGCATCACGACGACGCCCACCACGGTGACGGCCACGCCCACCCGCCGCACCTCGCGCACCATTTCGAGACGCCCGAGCAGCAGATGGAATCGGGCAAGCTCGGGATGTGGGTGTTCCTCGCCACCGAGATCCTGATGTTCGGTGGTTTGTTCTGCGCCTACGCCGTGTACCGCGGCAACCACCCCGAGGTGTTCCTGTTCGCGCACCAGGCGCTCGACACCAACTGGGGCGCGATCAATACGGCCGTGCTGCTCGCCTCGTCGTTTACGATGGCGTGGGGCGTGCGGGCGGCCCAGCTCGGTCAATCCCGACTACTCGTGGCCCTGCTGAGCCTGACCCTGCTCGGCGGCGGCGGGTTCATGGTGATCAAGACCATCGAATACGAATCGAAGTATGAAAAGAGCCTGTGGGTCGGCGGGCTCAACGCTTTTTATCAGTCCGGCGGCCAGCTCGCCGACGCGGACAAGGCGAAGAAAGCGGCCGACTACGTCTCGCACCACGGCTACGACAAGGGCGAAGGCCACGGGGGAGATCAACACGGCAGCGGTAAGCATCACGACGAAGACCACCACGAAGAAGGCGGATTGATCGGTCTCGCCGAGGACGGCCAGCCGCTAGGCGGCGACGAACACGTCTCGGGCGACGAAGACGTGGACATGACCGATTCGCCCACGCCCGACGGCACGTTCGTCCCATCCGCCGCGGGCAGCCCCGACGCCGGGCCCGCGAACCCGAACGAGCAGCAGGACTACGAGCCGGTGCCCCCCGCCGCCCCGGTCGTCGAGGGCTCCCAGATCGCCCGGCCCGCCGAGCCCGAGGTCGGCCTGGTGTCCGACGTCGTGGTCAACGGCAACCCGGAAATCGCCCTGGCCCAGTCCATGTTCACCGGCGTCGGCGAGATTCAGGCCCAGCACCGCGGCAGCCACTACCCCGAGTTCGACGAGCTGGCCCCCGACGACACGCAGGCCACCCACATATTCTTCCAGATCTACTTCATGATGACCGGGCTGCACGGTGTCCACGTGCTGATCGGCATGGGGCTCATCGGCTGGATCACCTGGGGTGCCGGCGGGCCGATCACCAAGGCCGTCCTCGGCCCGGCCGCTTCGGTCGCGGTGGGTGGCTACCTCTTCTTTGTCGGCTCGCTGGTCGCGTTCCCGGTCTGGCTGATCGTGTCGATCGCGGTCTGCGGCGTCGCGGCCATCGCCAGCGGCGTACTCAACTACCGCCGGCTCAGAAGCTTCGCCGCCCCCGCGTTCAGCTCCGAGTACTACACCCCCGTCGACCTCGTCGGCCTCTATTGGCACCTGGTCGACCTGATCTGGATTTTCCTGTTCCCGCTGCTGTACCTGATCCACTGACACCAGAATGTCTCACGAAGTCACCCACAACGAGTTGCACGACGACCACGGCGGGCACGGACACCACGTCGTCTCGCTGCCGCTGCTCGGCGGCGTCTTCCTGATCCTGATGTTCCTGACGTTCGTCACCGTCGGCGTAACGGTATTTGACTTCGGCTACACCATGAACCTGGTGGTCGCGATGGCGATCGCGATGGTCAAGGCCGTGTTCGTCGGGCTGTACTTCATGCACCTGCGGTGGGACGCCCCGCTCAACGGGTTCATCCTCGTCGCTTCGCTGTTGTTTGTGACGTTGTTCATCACGATCTCGCTCATCGACACCGGCCAGTACGCCGAACGCCAGGAAGCCGCCGCCCTCCGCGCTGCTCCCGCCCCGGCCCCCTGACCCCGGACCCCGGCCCCAGGAATACCACGACCCGCGTTTCGCTACGGCTGGCTTGAAACATCCTGCGACGCCTTGTCAAAACGCCGCCCCCCGCGGCCTAGAGTCCGCCCGTGAGCGACACCACCGCCCCGCTGCCCTCCGATTTCCCGCCCGAAGCGCTCGGCGACCCCCCCCGTCGCCGGCCCGCGGGACCCCCACCCCGGCTGCACCGCGTGCCCCGCAAGACCGGGGACCTGGGCATGGCCCTGTTCCTCGCCAGCCTCGCGGCCTTGTTCCTCAGTTCGATGCTGGGCTACGTCCTGGTCCGCGTCTCCAAGACCCGCGTGGTGATGGACCCGGACAACCCCAGCATCGAGGCCTTCCCCGCCACCGCCCCGCCGCTGGGCACCATCGGCATGCCGGTGTCGCTCTGGGTCTCGACGATCATCATCCTCGCCTCGAGCGTCACCATCCACCTCGCGGTCAAGTACGTCCAGCGGGAACGCCAATTCAAGTTCCGCCTGGCCCTAGGCACCACCCTCGGGCTGTCGCTGCTGTTCCTGATCGTGCAGACCCCGAGCATGTGGCAACTGCTCTCGGCCCACGACTCGGCCAACGTCGACAACACCATGTTCGGCGTGATCTTCTTCCTCGTGCTGATCCACGCGCTGCACGTCATCGGCGGCATCGCTCCACTGGCCGTCGTGACCTACCGGGCCGGGCAGCACCGCTACGACCACGAGCATTACGCCCCGGTCCGCCACGTCGCGCACTACTGGCACTTCCTCGACGTCATCTGGATTTTCATGTTCGGCGTCTTCTTGATCACCGGTTGACGATCGTAAACAGCCGCGACGCTACGCGTCGCTGGGCGTAAGAAAAAACCCGCCGCAAAGCGACGGGTTCTTTGTTTTGTGGGATGGGGAAACTTCAGCGTTTCGAGAACTGGAACCGCCGACGGGCGCCGCGTTGGCCGTACTTCTTGCGTTCGACCTGCCGCGGGTCGCGGGTCATGTAGTCCTTCTCGCGGAGGGTCGCCTCGAGCGAGGGTTCGTAGCCGACCAAAGCCCGGGCGACGCCCAAGAGGATGGCCTCGGCCTGGCCGGTGATGCCGCCGCCGGTGGTGGTGACGATGACGTCGAGGTTACCCAGCGTGCCGGTGGCCTCGAGCGGGGCGACGCAGGCCCGGCGGTGCTGCGGCTCGCTGAAGAACTCTTCGACCGTCTTGTTCTTGGCTTTAGGGCCCGAGATCACAAACTTGCCCTGACCCTCTTCAGCGGGTTTGACGCGGACCCGGGCGATAGCGGCCTTACGCCGGCCGGTGCCCCAGACGAAGCCGCCCTTGTCGGGCTTAGCCGGCTCGCGAAGCGGGCGGACAGGCGTCTCGGAGGCGATGTCGCTTTCGCCGGCAGGCATCGCCACGGACTCGCCCAGCGGGCCGGAGCTTCCGGGGGCGTCGAGAGTACTAGTAGTTTCGTTTTCCATGTCTCGGATCGCTTTGGTTCGCTGGAGGGAGAGGTCGAGGGATTAGGCCGTCGCCGCGGCTTCGTACGGCCGGGGCTGCTGCGCGGCGTGGGGGTGCTCTTCGCCGGCGTAGACGTTGAGCTTCTTGAACAGGGCATTGCCGAGACGGTTCTTCGGCAGCATCCGGCGGACCGATTCCTCGATCAGCCGCTGGGGGTGGGTCGCCAGCACCTGCCGGTAGCTGCGGAGCTTCCGGCCCGAAGGGTGGCCCGAATAGCTCTCGTGAAACTTCTGGTCCAGCTTGTTGCCGGTCAGACGGATCTTCTCGGCGTTGAGCACGACCACGAAGTCGCCCACGTCGTGGTGCGGCGTGTAGGTCGGCTTGTCCTTGCCCATCAGCACGGTGGCGATCTTTGTAGATAGCCGGCCCAGCACCTGGTCGGCGGCGTCGATCACCACCCACTCGCGCGGGACTTCGTGGTTCTTGGCCAGGGTCGTTTGGCGGTTCATCGTTCAAGGTCCGGGTCGGGTGCGGTTCTGTAAAACTTCGCCCGTCGACTGGACGGTGGGAACGAAACCCCACGCCGCAGGCGGGTCGCCGTCAAGCGAGCCCCCGCGGGGAGCGGCTCGCAGGCGGATTCTTCGACGGAAGCGGGAGAAATGGCGACACGCCGGCCCGCTCGGCCGAGTCGGAGAGTGTAACCCGGCCCCCCCTGCTGTCAACCGCGCCGGGTCCGCCGGGACGCCGCCGACTTGATCCGCCGGCCGAGGTTTGGCACACTATATGATCCGACAGTTTTGACCCCCCGACGCCCAACCTTCTTCCAGACCCGACATGGCCAACTCCCCCTCCGCCCGCAAGCGTATCCGCCAGAACGCCCGCTCCCGCGCCCGCAACCGCTGGATCAAGGTCGACTACCGCCGGCAGATCAAGGACTACCGCGAGGCGATCCTCCACGGCAGCGTCGAGGACGCCGAGACGCAACTCAAGGGCATCTACAAGACCCTGGACCAGGCCGCCTCGACCCCGGCCCTGCACAAGAACACCGCCAGCCGTTACAAGAGCCGCCTCGCCGCGAAGCTCAACGAGAAGAAGGCCGGCGCCTGATTAGGCTTTAAGCCCCGGCCCGGGCTTTCCGATTGCGGGGGGGGCGCTCGTTCATTTTGAGCCTCTGCGGCACGCGGTGCGGTCCCAAGCCCTCCGCTAGACTATTTTAGTGTTAGCCGTCGGAAACCTGCCGTGACCCAGCTCGACACCGCCGCCGACCCCCGCGACCCGCTCGCCGCCTTCGCCGAGCGGAAAGTCTGGGTCAACGGCCGGCTGGTCCCCGCGGCCGAGGCGTCCGTCTCGGTCTTCGACCACGGCCTGCTCTACGGCGACGGCGTGTTCGAGGGCATCCGCGTCTACCACGGCCGGGTCCTCAAGCTCCGCACCCACCTCCGCCGGCTCTTCGACTCGGCCAAGTCCATCCGCCTCACCCTGGCCTATTCGGAAGACGAGCTGTTCGACGCCGTCAAGCAGACCGTCGCCGCCAACGCCATGGACTCGGCCTACATCCGCCTCGTCCTCACGCGCGGCCCCGGCACCCTGGGCATCGACCCCGTGCCCTGCCCCCGCCCCGGGACGTTCATCATCCTTGCACCGCTCAAGCTCTACCCCCAGACCTTTTACGACGAGGGGCTCAAGCTCATCAGCTCATCGTTCGTCCGCACGAACCCGCAAGCCCTCTCGCCCCGGATCAAAAGCCTCAATTACCTCAACAACATCCTGGCCAAGACCGAGGCCCTCGACGCCGGCGTACTCGAGGCGGTGATGTACAACGACCGCGGCTTCGTCGCCGAGGCCACCGCCGACAACCTGTTCGTGGTGCAACAATCCGGTAAGGGCACGAAGGTCGTCACCCCCCCGCTCACCGCCGGCTGCCTCGAGGGCGTGACCCGCAACCTCGTGCTCGACCTCGCCCACGCCGCCGGCTTCGCCACCGCCCAGGAAGACCTGACCCGCCACGACCTCTACACGGCCGACGAGCTGTTCCTCACCGGCACCGGGGCCGAGGTCATCCCCGTCGTCAACCTCGACGGCCGCGACCTCGGCAGCGGCCCGACCGCCGGCCGGCCGGGCCCCGTCACCCGGCAACTCATCGCCGCGTTCCGCGAAATGGTGGCCGACGCGCCGGAGGATTAGCCGCCAAGGACGCCAAGAGCGCCAAGGGCAGCCGAACCAAGTCTTGGCGGAGGCTGCTTGTACTTGACGGCATCCAGATCCGATCGTTTGTATTTTGCCTTCCTTGGCGTCCTCCGCGTCCTTGGCGGTTTCATGTCTTTAATCGACCACCTGAGCTACCTCACCGCCGACCTGCCCGGCACCGGCGGGGTGCTGAAGAAGCGGCCCGAAGACTTCCTCGTTGATGAACAGCCGCTCTACGAGCCCTGCGGCGAGGGTGAGCACCTCTACCTCTTCGTCGAGAAGAAGCGGGCGACGACGCTCGACGTCGCGCGGCGGCTGGCCAAGGCGTTCCGCGTCAAACGCTCCGACGTCGGCTACGCCGGGCTCAAGGACAAGCACGCGGTCACACGGCAGCACGTCTCGCTGCACCTGCCGGGGGCGACCCCGGCCGAGGACGCCGAGGGGCTGGCCCGCTTCGCCGAGTACCCCTACGCCCAGGTCATCTGGGCCGACCGCCACACCAACAAGCTCAAACGCGGTCACCACGGCGGAAACCGCTTCGTAATCTACGTCCGCGGCGTCGCGCCCACGGCCGTGCTGCAAGCCAAGCCGATCCTCGACCGTCTCGTCGCCGAGGGCTTTCCGAATTATCTGGGCGAGCAGCGGTTCGGCTACCGGCAGAACTCGCACACCCTCGGCCGGCTGCTGCTGCGTGGTCAATGGCAAGACTTCCTCGGCGAGATGCTCGGCCGACCGCTCGACATCGAGGGGCAAGAGGTGCAGGAAGCGCGGCGGGCTTACGGGGCGGGCGACTACGACCGCGCCCTCAAACTCATGCCCAAGAGCCTACGCGGCGACCGGCAGGCGCTCGACGCGCTGCGGCAGCACAAGACCCCCGAGCAGGCGGTCCGGTCGATCGACCGCACGCAGCGCGACTTCCTCGTCTCGGCCACCCAGTCGGCGGTGTTCAACGCCGTGGTGGATGCCCGCCTCCAGGACGGCACGCTAACCGAACTGTTGCCGGGCGATTTAGCGTGGAAGCACGACAACCGCGCATGTTTCGCGGTGGACGACGCGACGGCCGAGTTGGAGAACCGCCCCGACGGCCGGGCCAAACGGCTGGAGGTTTCTCCGTCGGGCCCGTTCTGGGGCCCCGGCATGACCCGCCCGGGCGGCGTGGTATTGGACCAAGAGCTCGCCGCGCTGCACGACGCCGGCCTGACCGAAGACGACTTCGCGGCCCGCGTCGGCGTAAGCACCGACGGCACCCGACGCTCGCTACGCGAACGCCTCACCGACGCCGAGTACTCCGGCGGCGTCGACGACCACGGCCCGTACCTCCGCCTCGCTTTCACCCTCGGCCGCGGGGCCTACGCCACCATGGCGGTCCGTGAGATCACCAAAGCCTGAATCACACCCTCTGTCTCGCATGCGGCTGGGCGATCTCGTCCGGCGGCTCGAGCCCGGCCTCGGCCCACAGATAGACCATCGGCGACCGCACCGCCCGCGGCAGTAACCGCCGGGCACACCACCGCGCCACCACGCCGCCGGCCAGCGACGTCGCCACGCCGACCGCCACGCCGATCGCGGTCAGAGCAAACCACTCCAGCCCGACAGCTAGCGCGACCTCCTGCCGCCACCCGCGGTGATTCGCCCACAACATGCTGAACGCCGGCAGGAAACCGGCGACCGCCCATAGCAGCGGCCAGACCAGTTGCCCGACCCGGTTCCAGTGGGGCAGGGCCAAGCCCCGCGCCGTACCAGCTATCAGGCCGAACACCGCGACCACGCCCGCGGCCACGCCGAAGGTTAAGTAACCGGCCGCGTCGTCGAACACGCCGCTCGCCCGGTAGGCGTAACTTTCTCGCACCCCGTAGTAGACCCAGAGGGTGATGAACAGCATGAAACCCAAAACCGCCTGGAACCCCAGCAGCCCGAACATCCACGCGATCAGCAGCAGGCTCGTCGCCTGGTGGCCCCACCGCGAGCCCCGCCGCGTGCCGTCCGCAACCGACGTGAACCGCCCGCACTCCGGGCACATCACCACCGGCAGCCCCGTGTTCGGCTCGAGCTTCACCGGCTGCCCCAGCAGGTTGTAGCCGCAGCCCACACAGAACCGCTCGTCCCGCACCACCGCCGCCGTCGGCAGCAGCCGGAAGGTTTCGTTGAACTCCGTGGCGTCCATCGCCGCAGCATAACGCCGCCGGCTCGACAAGCCCCCTATCGCCCCGCACAATACCCGACCGCCCCGACCCGGCGACGCGTAGCGTCGCGGTTACCCCAAGCCCCAGACCCTGAACCCCAGCCCCCACCCGCCATGAAAGCTAACGACATCAAGCCCGGCCAGGTCCTCAACCTCGACGGTACCGCCTACCTTGTGACTAAGACCGAGACCGTCAAGCCCGGCAAGGGCGGCGCGTTCGTCCAGACCAAGCTCAAGAGCATCAAGCACGGCAACGTCACCGAGAAACGCTTCCGCAGCGTCGACGAGGTCGAGGCAACCAACCTCGACCGCCGCGACGTCGAGTACCTCTACCGCGACGGCAGCGGGGCCGTGTTCATGGACGGCGAGACCTACGACCAGTTCACCATCCCCGACGACATCCTGGGCGACACCCTGCTGTTCATCAAGGCCAACGAGTCGATCAAGGGGTTGTTTCTCGAGGGCAACTGCATCACCGTCGAGCTGCCCGCCGCGGTCGAGCTGACGATCACCGAGACCGAGCCCGGTATCAAGAACGCCACCGCGACGAACGTCATGAAAGAGGCCGTCTGCGAGACGGGGCTCAAGGTCCGCGTCCCGCCGTTCATCAAGGAGGGCGAGGTCGTGCGGATCAACACCGAGAGCCGGGAGTACCTCAACCGCGCCAGCGGGTGAGACCGGCTATGCTCGCGACATGTGCGAGACTTCCGGCGTACTGGTCATCGGGGCGGGTATCTCGGGTATGGCCTGCGCCCGTACCCTCGCGGCGGCGGGGCACGCGGTCACGGTGCTGGACAAGGGCCGGGGGCCGGGCGGCCGGATGGCGACCCGCGTCTCGCGGTCCGGCCCCGCGTTCGACCACGGAGCGCAGTACCTCACCGCCCGGAGCGTGACGTTCCAGCAGCAGGTAGACCTCTGGATCGCCGCGGGCGTGGCGGCGACATGGGACGGCCGGTTCGTGGACCTTAACGACGACGGGCCGCTGCGGAAAACGGGCCGCGAGGCCGAGCGTTACGTCGGGACGCCGGGCATGTCGTCGATCGCCGCGTCGATGTGTCGTTCGGTCGATGGGCTGGACGGGCCGCACCAAGGCGTACGCGTGGCCTCCCTGGAAAAGACGGACGCCGGCTGGACGGCGATCGACGGAGCGGGGGCGTCGCACGGGCCGTTCGCAAGGTGCGTGGTCTCGGTGCCCGCGCCCCAGGCCCGCGAACTGTTGGCCGGGCCGGCCCCCGCGCTGGCCACGCCACTAGGCGACGCCACCGTCCTGCCGACGTGGACGCTGATGCTGTCGTTCGACGAGCCGCTCACGCTCGACGACCCGTTCGACGCCGCGTTTATCGAACGCGCGGACAACGAGCTGGCCCTCGTCTGCCACAACTCCACCAAGCCCGGCCGGCCCCCGATCGCCGACGCCGGCGACTGCTGGGTGGCCCACGCCCAGTCCGACTGGTCCCAGCAACACCTCGAAGACGACCCCGTGACCGTTGCCGCCACCCTGATCACCGCCCTCTCCCGCGCCGTCCGCCGGCCGCTGCCCAGCCCCACCTACGCCGCGGCCCACCGCTGGCGCTACGCCAACGCCACCGAGCCCCTGACCGACCGCTGGCTCTACGACCCCGACCTGGGCCTCGGCGTCTGCGGCGACGCCTGCACCGCCGGCAGCCACACCAACATCGAACGCGCCTACCTCAGCGGCCTCGGCCTCGGCGAACGGCTCGCCGACGCCTGACCCGACGGGCAAGCCCCATGCCCCCGCCACGCCTCTACGACGACCTCGCCTGGCTCTGGCCCCACCTCTCGCCGCCCGAGCAATACGCCGCCGAAGCCGACACGCTCGACCGACTCATCACCCAACACCTCGGCCCCGGCCCGCAGCGCCTCCTCGAACTCGGCGCCGGCGGCGGACACACCCTCGTCCACCTCGACGCCCGCGGCAGACGCGGCGGACGACACCACGCCGTCGCCGTCGACCGCTCGGACCCCATGCTCGCCCACTGCCGCCGCCTGATCCCGGGCATCGAAACCCACGTCGCCGACATGCGCGACGTCCGCCTCGATCGGACCTTCGACGCCGTACTTATCCACGACGCGATCGACTACCTCCTGACCCCCGCCGACGTCGTCACCGCCCTCGCCACGGCCCACACCCACCTCCGCCCCGGTGGCCTCGCTTTCATCGCCCCGACCTACACCCGCGAAACCTTCGTCGACGGCGACGTCGCCGACGACGGCACCACCACCGACGACGACGAACTGACCTACTTCACCTACGTCCACGACCCCGACCCGACCGACGACACCTTCGAGATGATCCTGCTCTATCTCATCCGCCCCCACGGCTTGCCCAGCGCGTCGTCACGCCGCGACGTGCGGGTCGCGGAAGACCGACACACCTGCGGCCTCTTCGCCCACGAGCAGTGGCTCCAGATGATCCAACGCGCCGGCATGACCCCCTTGCCCTACCTCAAGGAAGAAAATGCGTGGTCGCTTTACCTCGCCCGACGGCCGACGACCCCAACCCCGGTTCCCGGACACCAAACTCTACCGGCACCAAGCGGGTGAAGGGACTCGAACCCTCGACATTCAGCTTGGGAAGCTGACGCTCTACCAACTGAGCTACACCCGCTTTTTGACCGCAAGCCTTTGTTAATGAGAGGCTTGCGGATCTCAAATCTATTAGGTCTATGGCCGATCAAGAGGCCTTCCAACCACGTTTCCAACCAAAACTCGATTGGAAATCCAAGTTTACCAGCCAAGACGCCCCACGACCACAGGTGACCGGAGGGTGACCACCAGATGCCCGGTGGGTGACGGGGACGGTACGGTGAGTCTTGGCTCGACGAGCGCGGTCCTCCAGGAGATTCTGGATTCTGCTTCTCTCGCCCTCCTCAGGTGCCGATGGCGAGCGTCGATCATTGAGGCAGGAAGCGAGGCGAGGTGAGTACAAGCGAAGAACGCGTGTGAGATCCGCATGTCGGCTGATACCTGCTGGCCACTGTTCGGGGCCGGATCGACGAAACGGTCGGCCATTCATGCGATACCGAAGCGTTGCTTAAGCCGCCGGACCGTGTGTTCCCACTTCGCCGCCTTGGGCGCGGCGACCGTGTTCTGGTTGCCGAAGAATCCCTTCTCCTTGATCGCGCCGTTCAGGGGCACGGTCTTGATCCAATCGACGCGGACGATGTGCTCCATTTTTTCGGGATGCAGGCCAAACGCTGGCGCCTCCGTCGGTGCGTCCATGAGCGTCATCTGTTGGCCGTCTGGACCATCCACGAGACACTCGGTGATTGGGACCACCGGCTCTTTGACCGTCCCTACGCCGACGTAGCCGTGACCCGGCACGTTGACCCAAACCCGGTCGCCCGGGGAGAGCATTTGCAACGTGTTGGTGTACCAAGACCCGCCGCCTGCGGCGATGTAGCCGTACTTCTGCGCGTCTTCCCAACGGCGATGCGGGTAGACGCCATACGACACGTAGTACTCGCCGTTCCAAGGCCCTTTCGGACCCGGGCCGCCGCCCGGGCCGCCGCCGGTCCCCGCCTCGCCGGCCTCCAAGAGGTCGCGGAAGCCCGGCGGGCGCAGCCACGCCCGAGTGAGGTATTCGCGGTCTTCGTCCTTGAAGCACCGAAAGAACACGGCGTTGATGTTCACGTCGTACTGCTCGGCCAAGTAATCGACGATCCGCTCCGAGGCGGGGTCCAGCCGCGAGGCGACGATGACCAGCTCGTGTACCTCGTTCAACTCTTCCGGCATAGCCGGCATCCCGAAACGCTCGCTAAAGGCTTCGTTGATCGAACGGCTCGGTTGATCGGGATGGTGCTTCTGCCGGTACGCCTCGAAGATCGCGGCGATGTCGCCGTCGTCCAGGGTGCGGACCCACGCGCCGTAGTCCAGCACCTGCGCAACGATGTCGCGGGGCGTCTTGTCCCGCTTGAGTTCGAGCACAACCAGGTGCCCGTCGCGGTTCATCGCGAGCAGGTCGATCTTCTTACCCGTGTCGGTCGCGAGCTCCCGGCCGATGAGCAGCAGGTTCGGATCGGCGACGCCGATGTTGGCGGCCAGCAGGTTTTAGAGACACTGCTCGAAGTCCAGCGGCGTGAACGCCATGGGCTTGGCCCGATCGCCGTCGATCCGCCACGCATCGAGTTCCAGGGGCATGCCGTGTTCCCTTTCCTGCCACAAGCCGGCCGCGCTTCACCGTGTTCGGAAGCTACCCGGTTCGTCTCACGCGCCGATCAGGTTGAGAATCTGTTCGACGTGGTCGTGGTCTTCCGCCGGGTACCACAGCGGGGTGATGTTCGCCTCGGCGAGCCGCTGATCCATGGCCCGCCGATCGTCGTCATCGTCCGACGCCGGGAGGATCGCGTAGTGCCTCGGTAGCGTTGCGGCCTGGCGGTCCGCCACCACGCGGGAGAAGGTCTGGATCGTCCGGTCTGCCGCGAGGCTGCACCCCAGAAACAGCAGGCTGTAGCTAGAAAATAGGCGATCCAAAACACGCGGCAGCGGGAAGTTCTTGTCGATGTTCTCGTCTTGTCCGTACGCGGCGTTGTACTCGTCGCGGCTGAGGATGCGCTCGCCGGCGTTATCGATGTTGCCGTGCAGCTTGAGTAGATACCGCTCTCCGGCCGGGATCGCCCGGAAAAACGCGTCGGTGCTCCCCCGGCCGGTGCACTTCTCCTCGAACGGCCGACCGGCGTCCTGATACACCCGCTCCAACAACCGGTCGAAGTTCGTGGTCACTACCGTCCCGTCGAACAACTCGGGAAGCAGCGAGACCGCGCCCTCGATCGTTTCGTCCTCGCCGGGTAGAGCTTACTCAGTTTGATTCGTGCATCGGCGGTGGTGAATTGCCATCGGACGCCGGTCACTGCCGCGTTGCGTTTCCGCTCCCAAGCAGCGACCTCGCGGGCCAGCGTGTCCCGGTCGGGGATGCGACGGTCCAGGCACTGGCGGGCGAGCTCACTCAACTCCGTCTCCGCGACTTTGAGCCAGCTGGTATACATTGGGGTTTAGTGCCACTCGAAGCGCTGGGACAAGCATCGGGCTTCAGCGGGCTCGAACGCTCCGTAGAAGGCCGCAGGTGAGTGCGTGCTGAGGTTGTCGCAGACCAGCAAGATCTTCTCGGCGCCGGGGTACCGCTCGCCGGCCAGTTGCTTCATGAAGTGCGCGAAGTCAACATTTCGCTTGCGGGCCGTTACCTCGACGTGACGCTTGCCCGCCAGCGGCTCAAAGGCGTGAACAGGATGGCCATCCCGCCGCGCTTGTACTCGCTGTCCTGCCTGGCCGCTCGGCCCGGCCGTACCGGCCGCGGCTCACGCACCTCGCCGATCAACTGCTTGCCGCCTTCATCGACACAGACCACCGGGTAGTCGGGATCGTAAGGCTTCTCATAGACGTCCAGCACATCTTCCATTGGTGCGACAAACGCGGCACTGGCCTTGGGCGGGATCACTTACTGCTGTTTAAGCCAGGGCTTGATCTCATTTTTTTGAGCGTCCGACACACCGTCGCGGGGTCGATCGACTCGACCACATCCAGCTCGACCAGCCGGTCGGCCATCAGCTTCATCGTCCAGCGGCTGCGCCCTTCCGGCGGCGGCGAGCAGGCGATCGCACGAGCTTCGCCTCATGCTGGCCGTCGAGCTTGCGGTACTGACGCCCGGTCGGCCGCCTGCGGTGCAGCGTCGCGTCCAGACCCTCACGGGCGAACTGTTGACGCATCCGCTGCACCGTCATCCGGCTGGTGCTTAGCGCCTCGGCGACCCGCTCGTCGCTCCAGCCCTCCGGCCCGTCCGCGTCGGTCTTGAGCAGCACGTACGCCCGCCGCAGCAACGCCGCCGGGTGCCTGCAGCTCCGCACGATCTTCCGCAACGCCTCCCGCTGAGCCTCGTCTAACCGCACGACCACCTTATCTTGATGTGCCATCGATGATCTTCCTTGATCGTAAATCAGAAAAATCAGCTCAATGTACGATATAGCTACAAAGAAACACAAGGTTCTCTATTTTTGAGAACGTATGTGAGAAGCCACCTTACCCCGGCTCTAGCCGGTGAAGCATCAGGTTAATTACGGCCAGGTGGATCATCGCTTCACTGCTCCTTGGGTCGCTCTCGTAGTCCTTACTCAGTCGTCGATACTTGCCCAGCCAACTGAAGGTACGTTCCACGATCCAGCGTTTGGGCAACACCTAGAACCCCTTCACATCGTCGCTGCGTTTCACGATCTCGATGACTCGGCCGAAGAACAACTTAGCCTCCTCGACGAACTGCCCCGCGTACCCGCCGTCGGCCCAGATCAACTCCAAGCGATGGAACAAACCGACGATCTTGAACAACACCTCGTCGCTGCCATCGCGGTCCTGAACGTCGGCCCCATGCACCACCACCGCGATGATCAGGCCGAGCGTGTCAACGATCAGGTGCCGCTTGCGGCCAAGGGTTTTCTTGCCCGCGTCGTACCCATGAGCACCCCCTTTTTCGGGGCGTCGGTCTTTACCGATTGCGAGTCGATGATCGTCGCGAAGGGCGTCGGCTTCTTACCGGCTTTACGTCGCGCCTTCTCGCGCAGCTTGTCGTGGACCCGTTGCCACGAGCCGTCGAGGCGGAACCGGCGGTAGTAGTAATGCACCGTGCCCTAGGGCGGTAACTCGTGCGACAGCATCCGCCGGGAGCAGCCGGTGCGGTTGAGGTAGAGGATGCCGTTGATCACCTCCCGCATGTCAACGCTACGCTCACGTCCGCCGGGCTCGGCAGGCGGGTTCACCGGCTCGATGATCGACCACTGCCGATCGGTCAGGTCCGAGGAGTAAGACGTCCGTGTCATACCCGACTCATCTGCGAAAGCGAGGCTTCTCACACACTTTCTGAATGTCTCAAAACAGGGAAGATTGCAATATCAGAAAAGGTTTAACCGAAGAGGCTGGTATCTAATTACGGGAAGAAGAGCTCAGCCCATCAAGATTGTGTTTCTGCAGCTTCTGGTTCAACGCCTGAGTTAGGCCCGCGGGTGTGGTCGCAAAAATCGATAGTTCCGTTGCGGTATACGCCGATGCAATTGATGTCGGGATCGACGTTTTGTGGGTAAGCGCGGAGGTTGATGCTCAGACGCGGCCGAGTGCCGGCATTCGGCGTCACCCGGTGATAGACGTGCCCGTGCAGCATGACCAGGGTGCCCGCACGCGGACACAGCATCACCTCGTCCGGCATCGGGTCCTGGTGCCCGCCCGGCGGGATGCGGCCCGCGCGGTGGCTGCCGGGTACCACGACGATGGCCCCGTCGGCCGGATCGACGTCCCGCGTGTAAATCAAGCGGTTGAGGTTGAAGCCGGCCTCCTCCTCGATCGGGCAATCCTGATGCCAGGCCTGTCCCCGGCCGCCACCCACGCTAAACATCACCAGACTCGCCGGGGTGCTGAACCCCGGCCCCAGGAGGCACTCGGTTACCTCCCGCAGAGCACTGCTTTCCCGTAACCCAACGAACAGCGGGTGCTTGGTCTTGACCGGGTCCCAAGAAATCACATCGCAGGCGAATTTCGCCGTGCGCTGTTGATGACCACCGCTCATGGCCAGGGCCTCGGCCGCGCGGGGCTCGAAATACCCGTCCATCGCGGCGTTCAGCCCGTCGAGGACGTGGTGGTCGAAGAAGTCGGGCAGGACCAGTACGCCGTCACGGTCAAAACGCTCGGATAGGCCGGGCGCCGACAACTCGACGGTCGACTGCAGAGAAAAATCAAGTACACAATATTGGTTGGTATTCATTGGTTTCCAATTCTCATTCAAGGATATTTTGATTAACTGATTTAGAGCCACCGGCGTCTATAGTTTCGAGTAGACGTCTTGCGTCATCGCATCTCACCGCGGGCGGGCCGCCAGGTAACCCCAGACGTGGACGCTGGGCCGCTGCGACTGGTGTACGGTGAACTCGTTGTGTGCGATGTTGCTGAACACATCGAAGTAGGCTTCGTTTGCCGGCCAGTCCGTGCCCGCCGGGATGTTGCGGGGGTCGAAGACCCACGTCATCGGCCAGCGCACGCCGTCATCTTGCGCGAGGTCGTCTTTGGGGTCGTACTGGCCGTAGACCGGCACGCCCCGCGGCGGGTCCTGGCCGGTCCGCCGGCTGTCGAGGTGGTGGACGTTCAGCGGGAACCGGCTGCCGAGACCCGACATGAATGTAGTGTTCATCGGGTTGGCCCCGGCCGAGTAGTTCGCCGCGAGCAGGGCCGCCCCGAGGTAGCGGTCATCGTCCGCCAAATAGTCTGCGCGGATCAGCGAGATCGCCGCGTCCGGGCTGCCGTATAACCCCCAGTGGTAGGGCATGTCGCGGTGCGTCGCGGTCAGATTAAACGCGTTGGCTTGGAGGTATCCGATACCGAAGTCGGCCTCTTCGAGCAGGGCAGCTTTGGCCCGCTTCTTGATCGCGGGGTCCGCCAGCCGATCGTCGAGGCGGGCGTAAATAAACGCCGCGTCGTGGTCGTGGTGCGAGCCCCACCGGCCGACCGGCGCGTCGGGGTCGGTGAACGAAGTCTGCTGCATAAAGATGTCGTGGTACGACGGTTCCTCGGTCAGGCGGTAGAGTTGAAGCGACGACAGGTTGCGGGCGTCGCGGACCCGCCAGAACTTCCGCGATTCCCCGTGCCGCTTCACCAGTTCGGGGTGGCGGGCCTCGGCCCAGGCGAAGGCGTTTTCGGCGCTACGGGCGTAGGTGTCCGCCAGCTCGGTGTCGTGGTCTTGAAGTACATACGCCAGGCGGGCCGCGGCGCCCGCATACAGGTAGGACGCCCAGGGGTCGGGGGCGAAGACGAAGATGTCCAGCGATTCCTGCCAACTCGTCTCGCCGCCGACCGGGTGCTCGGCCGACTCGACGCCGCCGGGTACGCCGCCGTCGTCGTGCTGCAGCCGGCGGTAGAAATCTAGGTTCCACAAGACCTCATCGATGACATCGGGCAGTTGGTTGCCGGCCTCGTCGGGCGGCAACGTGAGCATGAGGTCCGCGAACGTCTTGGGAAAGAGCTCGAGCAGTTCGAGCTTGGCGGTGCTGGCCGAGAGGTGTTGCACCCGCCGGTCCCAGTCGCCGGCGTCCATGTACCCGCCCCAGGCGTCTTCGACGACGCGGTCGGTCTTGCCGTTGAACAAGGCGGCGAACGTGTTCTTGCCTTTCAGGCCCAGGCCCATGTGTGTGTCCATCAGGGTGGCTTCGGACTCGAAGATGCGGATGCCGTCGGCCGGGTGCATGTTGCGTGGCCGAACATAGTCGGTGAAAGGCGGGCCGAGTTCGAGGCCGCTGCGTTGGTGCAGGAAGCCGGCCATCGCGACCCTGAACGCCTCGGTCCACGCCGACTCCGAGACCTCGAACGGGAAGCTCGTGCCGACGCCCTCGACGCTGACGCGGTACGTGCCGGGTCGATCGAAGTCGGAGAAGTCGAGGTGGTAGACGTCGGTGCCGTTGTGGTTGCCGGTCCGGCGGCGTGGCTCGGTTTCGTCCGCCGCCAACGCGAGCTCGACCGAGCCCTCGTAGACCGACTCGCCCGAGTCCTGGTCGATCAGGTGAAACTTCAGCGGCAAGTCGTAGCGGTACGCGCCGCCGGTGCCGAGCCACTGCGACAGATACGCCCGTTTGACCGGGTCCCGCGGGTGGTAGCCGATCTGGTTGACGTGGACCGCTTCCGAGCGGACGGCGCGGGGGTCGTAAGTCAGATCGACCGTCGGTTGGCGAGTGTTGTTCTGGCGGAGGTCGATCGTGTAGGTCACGCCGGGCGTGAGCGGCCGAGGTAGTTGCAGGTACAGCCGGTGCCGCATGGCGACCTGCTGGTTGTCGTGCTCGACGTGGTCGATGACGGTTGCTTTCTGGTGCACGGCTTGCGGGGTTACGCCGTCGCGGTACGCCGCGTCGTCGTCGCTCTGGACGTGGTACTGCTGCGGGTCCATCGCGACGGGTGCTTCGAACGGCTCGCCGGTGATCGTTTCGTGGTAGATCACGGTGTCGCGGTCGGTGCCGACGAGCCGGCCGACCGGTTTGCCGTCGCGTTCGAGAAACACGACGTTGGTTACGCCGTTGGTCTTGCGAAAATAGGTTTTGACCTCGTCGCCGGGCCGCTCGACGTAGGGCTCGGTCTTCGCGGCGTGCACCTGGCGGGCACGGATGTCGACGGCGACGAGGTCGGGGGCGACGGTGAAGGCGCGCTCGACGACCGGCGAGTCCGCGGAGCGCGGCCGCGGCCGGGACGGCACCCGCAGCGCGGGGATTCCGGGTAAAGCCTCGGCCGTTTCGGAAGCGGTCCGCTCGCCCACCACGGCGATCCGCTGGATCGTCATCGCCAGCGGCCGGCCCTGCCAGTCGCCGTGGATCTGCCAGGACGCGATGTTGCCCAGGTCCAGCCCCGCGACGTCGCCGGGCCGGTTGTTGTTGTTCGGCGGGTCGGACAGGGTGTTGGTGGTTTGGGTCGGGTAGACCACTGACGAGACGCCCGCCGCATCTGCCGGCAGCCGGAAGTCCCAGACGCCTTGGGTCCCGTCGGCATCAACCAGCACGAACTTCATCCCCCGCGTCTGGTTGCCCTCGTGGGGCGTGACCGTGACGGCCAGCCGGGCGCCCTCGAGCCCGGCGAGGTCGATCGACTGCACCTTGCCCGCGCCACCGCTGCCGGTGACGCCGGGGCCGGCGATGACTAGGCCGTCGTCCGTCGCCTCCGGCCGATCCTCCCAGGTATTGAAGGAAAACCACGTTTCGTAGTTGCCGGGCCCGACGATAACCTCGGCCGCGTCGGGTCCTTGCCCGCCGTCGTTCGAGGTCGGCTCCACGACCGGGGCGTCGCGGTCGGGCTCCGCCTCGCCGACGCGGAGTCCGGTGATCCGTATGGCCAGCGGCTGGCCCTGCCAGTCGCCGTGGACCTGCCACTGCACGATGTTGGTCAGGTCCAGGCCGGGCGTGTCCCCGGGTTTGTTGTTGTTGCCGATCGGATTCTTCAACGTCCGGCCGTCTTGCGGCGGCAGCGTGGTCGGCTCACCCGTCGCCGCCTGATTGAGCAAGAAGTGGTAGACGGCGTGCGTGCCGTCGGCGTCGATGAGGATGGCTTTGACGATCCGAGTCCGGTTGCCGTCGAGTTGCTGGACGGTCATGGACAGACGCTCGTCCTGCCGGCCCGAGAGGTCGAGGTTGACATTCTTACCCATGCCGCCGTTGCCCGTGACCCCTTCGCCGCGGAGCGTGATGGCGTCGCTGGTGGTCTGCGCCCGGTCTTCCCAGTCGTTGAAGCTGAACATGATCGAGGTCTGACCCGGGCCGATGAGCACCTCGCCGACCGACGCAGTCGGCACCGCAATCAGGCAACCGAGCCATACGGCCCGGCGGGCCATCCGTTGAAACAAGGAGCGGGGGATCGTCATGGAAGTGATTCCTCGTGCGGGTCACGGGTCGAAGCGGCACGCCGTCGGGCCGTGCGTGAGAAAAAACGCTGCGGCGGGCGGTCAGCCCGACGGCCAGCGGAACGCCACGCCGAGCGTCCGGTCGTTGGTTTCGGGTCGGGACAGCGCGGCGTAGGTGTCGGCGGCGTCGGCCGGATCGGCGATCCGGGTCAGCAGGTCGTCGAGCCGGAGCCGGCCCGCGGCGATCAGCGCCAGCGTCGCACCTTGGTCACTTATCGTGGAATCGCGCGGGACCACCATCGTGACTTGGCGCTGGAACGCCTCGCGGTACGCAAACGAGACCTCGCCGGCGTAGCTGCCCTGTAGCACGTAGGTCGGCCCAGGGTCGTCGCCTCCGGTCCACGGGTCCTGCCGTAGAACCCGCATCGCCGGGGCCATGACCGCCGGCACCCCCGTACAATCGACCACCGCGTCATAGACCGTTCCGGCCGCCGCCAAGTCCGCGGCCACGTCGATCCCCGCGGCGGCCGCCACCTCCCGGCGGAACGCGATCCGATCCGCCGCCGTCACCCTCGCCCCGGCTTCGTGCCACAGCCGAGCCGCGAGCTGGCCGACGACACCCAGCCCGACGACGAGGACCCGCTGGCCCGCGGCGGCCCGGCCGGCAACCATCCCCCGGTGGGCGATCGAGGCGAGCTTGTTCAGCACCACCGCCTCGGCGGACAAACCCTCGGGCACGACCAGCACACTGTCGCCCGGCACAACGTGGACCGCCTGGTGCCCGCCGTAGCCCCGCGCCAGGCCCCCGCCCGTCTCACCGCCGGGGCAAAGCACGCGTTGACCAACCTCAAGCCCCGCCGCCTTGCCACCCGACATCACCCGGCCCGCCACACAGTAGCCCGGAACGTAGGGAACGTTCGACCCCTCGGCGGTCGACAACATTCGAAGCTCGGTTCCCGGACTCACCCCCGTCAACTCGGCTCGCACCACCACGTGCTGCGGCCCGACCGTCGCCCGTTCGCCCAGGGCGGTCCAGACTCGGCCGGGGGTTTCGTGGAGGATGCACAGGTGCGCGGACAAAACAAGGGTCCTTGAATCAATGAACTTCGAGACGGGCCGTCCGCCGAACGGGTGCCGCCCGAACCCGTCCACCGGCGGCCGGTGATTGCTTACTTCTTGCCGCCATCGAGACGGGGGCCGTACCGATCCGCATCGTCACGACCTGCGGGAACGTTTCCGGAAAACAGTAAGCCCCTCTGGAGGTCTACGGTCCGGTCACACACTTGATTAGAAGGTCAACAGGATGTTGCGGAGCAGCATGGTGGTGTCGCCCGGCGCGTTGTATTGGTAGGTGGAGGCGTGGCCGTCGAGGTGGACCGCGTTGGCGTTGCCCGGGCCGCCCGGCTCGGTGTTCCCGTGACGCCAATGGATGTCGCCGTTGGCGTTGTAGGGCTGATTGAGGCCGCCGTAGATCGAATCGTCTAATCGATCACCGTTACCCGTCTGCTTGAGATAACTGGTGAGAAAGAAGTGCTGCGGCTGGCCGGCGGCGCTGCCGCCGTAGATGGCCCAACTCTCGAACTGCGCGAACGCCGAAGGCGTGTACGGGGTGGTATCGTTGAGCAGCGCGCCGTCCACGGCCACCATCACGTCTGAGGCCGATTGCACCGCGTCGATCCGCACTTGGGCGATCGTCGGCGTACCCCTCACGTTGTCCGGCAGGTTGAACGCCGGGAGCAGCCGCGGGTTCACCCCGTATTGGTTATCGAGCAAGAAACCCGACGCCCGGTTGGCGTTGGTCGTTTCGGGGCACTGAAAACTTTCTTGAACCTGAACCGACTCGACGCCGTTGTTGAAATCCTGCACGGCACCGGTGGACGATTGGACCAGTTTGTGGGCCCAGTGCTGTTGTACGCCGTCGTTCGTTAACGACCGCGGCAGGTAGTCGTGGTTTTCGCTGGCGTAGGTGTACATCATCTGCCCGATCCCGCGGAGGTTCGAGAGGCAGACGGACGAGCGGGCGGTACTGCGGGCGGCCGAGAGGGCGGGCAGCAGCAGGCCGACGAGCAGGGCGATGATCGAGATGACGACCAAGAGCTCGATCAGCGTGAAAGCGCTGCGACGTGAAACAGAAATGCGCATCGTGGGCTCCTTCGAGAGAATGGGAACTAACCAGAAGTCGGAAAGCGGAAGTCGGAAAAACACGGGTCGGACCGAAGAACCGCCGATCGAAAACTCGTGGGCCGTGTTACCGGCCCACGGGATATTGTCCAATTAGCTCTCTTCGTGGTCCGCACGGCGGCGACGCAGGCCCAAGAGGCCGGCCCCGGCGGCCATCAGCACGACCGACCCGGGTTCGGGCACGACGTTGAGCCGAAAATCATCGACCATGCTCCAGTCGCCCGCGCCGACGTACCTCACACCCGCCGTGACGGCACCCACCGGCGCGAAGCCCTGCACCGAGACGGTAGGCAGCAGGTCGTCCTCAGCCCGATCCACCGGAGTGAAGGTTGATTCGAGAGAGGAGACTAAAACCCCGGAGACATCGAAAAAGTCGATCGCCAGAGTCTGCTGTTCCGAGTTGCTTCCCGACCACTCCCCGGCATTGACTTCAAGAATGTATTCCGTACCCACGACGACGGCCGCTCGGGCCGACGCTTCGGTCGAAATCGTGGTGTTGTTGAGCCGCATCGCTCTCGAGCCCTCGATGTTGCTGGGCACGTCGGGGTCGATAAACACGTTCCAGCCGGCAAAGCCGCCGGGATCGTTGTCGAAACTGAAGTCCCAGCCGAAGATGGTGTTGCCGTTATTCGCGGAGCTGTTGTTGCCGTTGCCGGTGAGCTCGAAGCCCGCGTTCTGAGTTAGAAGCGCAGCCTGAGCCCCCGTGCCGATGACCGACGCGGCCGCCGCGGCGACCAGAAAACTTCCGAACTGACGCATGATCAATCTCCTAATAGAATTCAAGAAATGCCTTGAAAAGAAAAAGATTTAGCAGCGATCGCCGCTGCAACGTGAAGTATTCAAACACAACATCGGCATAGACGACATTTAAATATGGCATAATTGTTGCCGTATTTGGAAGTCGGCGGTAGGATTTTGCGGTTCTTTCGCTAAAGTTCTGGCAACGCTGGATTTTGTTCCGTGCGGGGTGGTTTGCGATGCCCAAAAAGCTCGGCGCAGGTTGGTACCGGGACACGAAAACCATGCTGCTGCGGCAGATGCCGGACCGCCGGTATTTCCGCGGCATCAGCCGGTACCTGCACGAGCGGCGCGAGTGGACCTTGCTGACGCTGCCTTACGACCAGCCGGCCCTGGTCCCGGACGACGTGCCGCGGTGGGCGGACGCGGTGATCCTGGACCTGTGGTCGCCGCGGTTGCGGACGCTGGCGGAGAAATTCCGTGTGCCGGTGGTGAACCTGATCGAGACGATCGAGCCGCTGCCGTACCCGACGGTGTGCGGCGACAACTTCGAGGCGGGCCGGCTGGCGTTCGAGCATTTCCGCTCGCTGGGGCTGACGCACTTCGCGTACCTGGAGTGGGGCGAGGTGGACGGGCCGGTGCGTCGCCGGGGCTTCGAGCAAGCGGCGGCGGCGGCGGGGATGACCGACCGGCTGATCGAGATCCCGAGCCTGCTTAGCCGTTCCGACTGGTCCCAGGACGTCGCCCGCCAGGCGGACATCTTCCGCGAGATGCCCCGGCCGATCGGCATCCTCTGCTTCGCGGACTGGCTGGCGGTTCTGGCGTTGCAGGCGCTGCACATCGCCGGGCTGGAGGTGCCCAACGAGGTCGCGGTCATGGGCGTCGGCGACGACGAGATCCTCTGCGAGTCCTGCCTGCCGTCGCTGAGCAGCGTCAACACCCACAACGACCGGATCGGCTACGAGGCCGCCCGGTTGGCGATCGCGTTGTCCGAGGGCGGCCCCGCGCCCGAGACGCCCCACCGGGTCCGGCCGCTCGGCGTGATCGAACGCATGAGCACGCAGGTGATGGCCACCGACGACCACGACGTCGCCGAAGCGCTGCGCCACATCCACCACCACTTGGCCGAGGGGACGGGCCTCACCGCCCAGCGAGTCGCCGAGCTGGTCATCGTCTCCCGCCGCGGGCTCGACGAGAAGTTCAAGCGGATCGTCGGCCGGACCGTCGCCGAGGAGATCGCCCGCCAGCGCATGCGTAGCGTGCTGCATCTGCTGCAGACCACCGACCTGAAGATGGTCGAGATCGCCGCCCGCTCCGGGTTCAAGACCATTTCCCACATGTCGCGCGCGGTCAGCCAAGAGACCGGCCGGCCTCCGCGCGACTACCGCCGGTGGGCGAAGTCGGAGTAGGGTTGGTTCGTGAAGGCCGTAATCCTTTTGGGCAAGGTGCGCTTTCCGATCCCACTCCCGCCGGGCTTGACGTATGAACCACGCGTCATTGTCGTGTCGCGGGGAGGGTGAGCTTGGCGTGGCACGAACAGCGGTTCGTCGGGGTGGATGGTGTGGCGAATGAGCGTCACGAGATCGGTGAGTTGTCGGGTCCGTGCCGAGTCTCGGTCCGACAAGGGGCGGGCGTCGAGTGATTCGTAAGCGTTTCAGAGACCTTCGGAAGGTGATAGCTAGCGGCGGAAGATGTCCTAGCGGGCATCGAAGCTAAGGCATTGACGGAACGGCCTGTAGTAAAAAATCTGCAAGCATTAAAATTAACTTTGTACTCTTCAATTCATAGCTAGAAGTTGTCCACGATGACTTGGGCGTATTCGCATGCTGCGTTGTCAAAGCCAGCACTATCGGTTTAAACCTCTTCGATAATAATGGTGTAGATGACCTGCCCGGACTGCTGCTTGGCTTCGCGCAGGTGGTTGCGGAAGGCGAGGTTGTAGGAAGGCTTGACGGCTTGCTTGATAAGCGACTTGGCGGCTTGCTTGCGTTGATCGTCGGCGGGGTCTTCGCCGTCCGCCAACCCGTGAGCGGTACGGGCGGCGAGAGTGATAATGCGTTGTCGTCCGTGCTGCCGGAGACCCTAAGGGGATCTATGGTCAACCTGTTATGAAGGAATCGGGTTGGTTGTGATCGCCGACTGACTCCGTTGGACCAAGACACTCCAAACGTTTTTCCAACCAAACTCGGTCTCGCAAGTGGTCATCGGATAGCCCGCAGGTGCCCCTAAGGTGTTCAGATCACTGGCCCAAGTTCTTAAAAGACAAGGGCTTGATTAACGCAAACTATTTAATATCAAAGAGTAACGATTACTCCCGGAACTCATTGGGAAGCTGAGGCTCTACCAACTGAGCTACACTCGCACTATTTGTTGAATACTTCGTACTTGATGAGCCTGCCAAGCACAATTCAAACAGAAGACCGGACACGCCAACCGCCTTCGTACGACCGTCCCCTCTAATCTTCGTTCGAAGAAGAAGGATAAAAATGTTTTGATTTTCGGCGCGGGTTTACCGCCTCCATCGTTTGCGGGAGTGCCAAGCGGTCGGGATCGTTTCCGAAAACACTCATCACGGCGCGTCGGTAAGCGTCTGCAGCGTCGCGTAGCTTCCGGGCGTCGGTGCAAAACGGCGACAGCGAGATCGGCCTTGGCGCGGTGATCGTTGCGATGCTTACGCCGGCGGGTTTGGGCGTTGAACCCAGGGCTTGCTGCCGGATCGAATGATCCCGGAGGTGATATTGCCGCAGCAACCCGTTTCGCGCCGGATCGAACCTGCCGAAAAGGAGATTGAAGACGAGTCGGTTGGATCGAGGCTGCGGGTCCCGCACGTAGTCGTGTGGTTGGGCGAGCAGAGTCAGGACGTGGGTGCAGCCGTGCTCCAGGGCCGAGACGAAGGGGACGGGGTTTTGCAAGCCGCCGTCGATGTAGTTGTGCGCACCGACCGGGACCGTGCGGTTGTAGAAAACCGGGATGGCCATTGCGGCCTTGAGGGCATCTAGCGTGTCGGTATCGCCGCGGTTGGCATCGAGCAGGCAGGCTTCGGCCGTGTCGTAGCGGGTGGCCGCGACGCGGAGACGCGCGGATGCTCCGCGGAGTTTTTCGACGTCGAGTCGCTTGGCGTCACGGATGACCCGGTCGAAAAGCCAATCCAAGTCAAGGGTCTTCCACCAGCGGCGTTGATCGATGAAGCGTCGACAGGCGCAGTGTTCGAAGTAGACGCGGATGCCGGTCTCGGGTTGATCGGACAAGAGGTACGCGGCGCTCATCACGCCGGCCGAGGTGGCGAAGACCTGGTCGAAGACGTGGCCCAGCCCCAGCCGCGCGAGGGCGTAGACACCGCCGGCGGGCAGGACCCCGCGCATCGCTCCGCCCTCGATGACCAGACCGAGGCGGTGGGGGTCGGCGAAGGGTTGGCCCCGGGCGGCCCGTTCGCCGCGTCGCCGGATCAGGGCGATTACCGCTTGGGCGTCGTGGCCGAAGAGCCGGGTGCCGCCGTTGTCGCTCGGGGTCAAAACGGGTCTCGCCGGGGTTGCAGCGAGAGCCCGCGCCGCAAGATCAGCAGCCCGAAGCAGGCGCCGACGGTCGCGGCCACGGCCCCGACGGCCTGGGTCGCGGCGTCGCCTGCGAGGTTAACGAAGACGTAACGATTGGTTCCTTCCGTGCCGTCGCCCGGTACCAGCAGCCACCACACCAGCACGGTCGTGATGCCTTGCGTGAACAGCAGGGGCCACGCGTTGGGCAAAACGATACGGGTCAAGCGGCCGACGGCTTCCCACACGTCCCGGGCCCGCGAAATGGCGTGTTGGCCGTGCAGGTAGGCGTCCCACCGGCCGTCGGCTTTGACGAGGTTGGCGGTGAGGGCGAAGCCCAGCCCCAACGCCGTGCCGAGGATCATGTGCGACCACCCCATGCGGGTCTGCGTAAACAGGTCTCGCAGGAACACGCCCGATCCGCCGCCGACCGTCTGGGTATGGATCCACCCCATCATCCGTAATGAATCGTGGCTGTAGACCCCCAGGATCGAGGCGGTCACGATCGCGCTGGCGATCACGCCCGAGACCGCGCCAGCCACGAGCGTCCCGACGGGGCGCAGCAGCCCCGCGGGTTTCCCGGCGCGCCAGAACGTCGTGCGGTACAGCATGAGGCCGGTGGGGATGAGCCCGCCCCAGATCACGCCGGCGACGATGCCGTGGAACAAGCCCTTGCCGACCCCGGGTTCGTCCTGCACCAGCGCCCAGTCGAACGCGGCGGGCAGCATCTTGAAGGGGCCGGCGATCGCGGCCGCAAATAGCGCCGCGGGCAGGAAGACGCCGGGCAGCAGGGGCAGGGCGTCGAGGAACCGTCGGCCCCACGCCCGCAGCCGGATGGGCGTCCGTGCCCCCCGCGGCAGGTGGCGGTAGCTGCGTTCGAACGTGGGTGTCTCGGCGACGTCGGCGTAGGCCCGCAGCAGCGACACCGCCCTCTGCAGCCGCGGCCGCTCCGCCTCGGTCACGCCGACCATCCGATCGGCCAGGGCCTCGAAACCGTCGCGGTCGGCCAGCCGCAGCAACGCCCGCGCGGCGTCGCTGCGTACCGACGCGGCCGGGTCGTCGACCAGCAGCCCCGTCAGCCGCGGCACGCTCCGGTCGTCGGGGTCGGACCAGACCGCTTCGGCCGCGTGGGCCCGCACGGCGGGGTCGGGGTGACGCGTCGCGTTGTCCAGCACCCGGTCCAAGACCTCGGGGTGGTCTTGGCGCAACCGCTGGGACCAAGCCGAGATTTCCCGGCCAGTCCGGAGGCTGATCCGCATCACGAACTCGGCCTCGTCGGGAAACAGCCCCGCCTGCAGCTGGAACGGCTGACACACCGCCAGCGTCTCCGGCAGCTCGGGGAACAGGTCGTCGAGGCCCGCCGGCCGGGTTTCCAGGGTCTGGGCGAGCTGTTTCTCGAGCATGTCCGAGGCGTGCAGAAGCTGGTCGACGCCTGGGTCGATCGTCTGCTGGATCGCCTGGGCCACCAGGTCGTGCGACAGCTCGTACCAGCGCTCGTTGCCGATCGAATCGATGCGGAGCAGGTAGGCGTCGGCGAGCTGTTTGACGATCCAGTTGGGCAGCCGCCCCGTGCGGGTCCGGCCCTCCTGAACCGACACACGGGTGCCTTCCCGGGTGACGAACTTCATGCAGCCCATCTTGATCAGGTCCGGGTGGAACCCGCCCATCCGCCGGGTCAGGTCGCTGTTGGCCGCCTCGGTCACGCAGTTGTTGTAGAACTTCTCGAGGGCGTCCTTCACGAACGTGCCGAACCGCTGCTCGGCATAGGCTTCGGCCACGACGCCCAGGTGCTCGGGCTCGACCCGCGTGACGCCCGGGGGCATCGACTTCCACAGCCGCTGGCAGACGATCTGGAGGTGGCACAGCTCGATGAACTCGCCGGGTTTCTCGATCGTGCTGCCGTCCGGCTGGATGAAGCGGACGATGTGGAGCTGGCGCAGGATCTCGTCAACCACCGCGGGGTCGTACCCGACGAAGCGGGCCGCGGGACGCTCGATCGCGTCCCGCAAGGCCTGCCCCCGCAGCCGGCCGATTCGCACCCGGCGGGGGTAATACGCCGGCGACACCCCATCGAACAGCAGCTGGAAGTCGGCCAGGTATTCCTGCCGCATCGCGAGGACGACACGCAGGTCGGCGTCGTCACACAGCATCTCGACGAACTGCTCGACCCAGGCGTGCCGATCGCCGAAACGGTCGCGGTGCTGGGTGAAGATCTCCTCGAACTGGTCGAGGATAAGGATGCGTCGTCGGCCGGGTTCGGGCCGGGGTAGGGCGTCGAACGCTTCCCGCAGAGTCGCATCGAGCCGGGGCGGTTCGGACTTGTGGCCCAGGCCGAAGAGGGTCGAAAACGTGAAGATATTGGCGACCGCTTCCCGCCGGCTGCGCAGCGCTTGGGGCAGCGACCGCCCGACCCGGGCCGCCGCATAGACCTGGTGCCCCGCGTCCCGGAACCGCGGCGTGAGCCCGACGTTCAGCAGCGAGCTTTTGCCGGCCCCCGAAGGCGAGATCAGCAGCACCGTCGGGTGGTGGTTCAGGTGTTCGATGATCTGATTGATTTCGACGTTGCGGCCGAAGAAGAAGCCCGCCATGTCGTCGGGGTAGGGCCGGGGCCCGACGTAGACCTCCGCGTCCTGGCTCACGCCCTTGAGCGGCTCGGTGCTGCGGGGCGGCAGGTCTTGCAAGGCCTCGAGTTGCTCCTGCTGCAGGATCGCGCTGCCGACCGTGACCCCGCACTGGTGGGTCACGGCGCGGACAAATTCGTCGCTGAATTCGGCGTCGGCCTCGACCCACTGGCTCTGGCCGAGCATGAAGTTCCAGTGGGCCGGCAGCGCGACACCGCCGAGGCGGACCGCGATCAGCTTGAGCCGCCGGGACACCGCGGTGGCGGCTTCGAGCTCGACCCAGGGCGACCGCAGCGACTCGGCCGAAAGCAGCAGCACGACCACCCGCGCCCGCTCCAGGGCGGCGGTGATGCGGCGGGTGAAGTCGTCGCTGGGGCGGATGAATTCCGGGGCGAGCCAGAAGGGGATGCCATCTTCGTGCAGGCGTCGCCCGAGCCGGCGGGCCTGCGCGAGCTGGGGGGTGCTATAGCTAATGAAGACGTCTTCGCCGGTCGACCGCGGCAGCGGCGCGAGGCAGTCGGCGCAGCGCGGCGGCTCGTCGGTCTCCACCCCGACCGGGCAGATCGTGCCGCACTCGCCGCAAAATACCGGTGTCGTCTGCATATCGCTACCGCATCGGGCCGACGCGGCCGGGGGCGGGGGCCGGCTTATTCGCCGGTGTAGTTGGAGGCGGCGTACCACTCGATCAATTCGTCGAGCAGCAGCTCCTCGATGTCGGCGATCGTCCGGGAGACCGCGCCGTCGGTTTTCAGTGTCTCGAGCAGCCGCGTCGACTGCTCCAGCCGCCCGATCATCTGTTCGTAACGTTCCGCCCGCCGCGCGTGGTCGCCGGCCACCATCAGGGCGGTGGCGAAGGCGGCGACCAGCGGCAGGATCACCGGCAGGCCGTTGGCGACCATCGCGGCGAACCAGTCGTCGGCGACAAAGGGTTTGTAGAACAGCTTGAGCACCAGGGCCAGCAGGATGCAGGGCGGCGCGGCCAGGGTGGCGACCGCGCTGACCCGCCCGAGCCAATTGGCCCGCGGGCGGGACTTGGCGTGCTCGCGTCGGAAGTACGCCATCTGCGGCTCGACCCGTTCGTCTTGATACCGGTCGCTTCGGGCGGGCGGGTCGCCGCGTGGGGCGTCTCGGCCGGCGAGGACCGACACGCTGACGGCGAAGCGGCGCCAGGTCGGGGCGTGCCGCAGGATCAGCGGCTCGAGCGGGTCGAGCATGCCGCGGGTCGCGTGGATGCCGCGGGTGATCTCCGCGGCGAGGCGGACCCGCCGCCAGTCGTGGTGGAAGTGGCCGAAGTGCGCCCGCACCGTCAGCCCCAGGGCGATCATCACGAGCACGAACTCGACCGAGGTGAACGCCTGGAGCGGCCCGAAGTAAAGATGCGGCACGTCGGCGACGCCGTGGGACTTGCCGGTTTTGTCCCCGACGAGGAAAGGCCCGAGTGTGGCGGAGACCGCGGCGATCAGAGCCGAAGCGAGGTGCAGACGCACGGACCAAATCAGGCGGCCGCGGAAGCGGGTGGCGGTGTGCGTGGCGCGTCGGTCCAGTGCGTCGAGCACGCCGGCGGTGCCTCCGGCTTCGGCCGGGGCCGACCCCGGGGCGGCGTCCGGCGGGCCCTTTTGCACGTCGGTGAACAGCTTCTGGTTGTCCGCGTCGATCCGCGTCCAGGCCATCGGGTCGTCGGGCCGATACACCCGGCCGGCGTCGGCCGGATCGATGCGGAAGACGGGCCGGCCGAGGGCTTCGGCCTGGGCGACGGCGTCCGACGTGCCGCCGGGCTGATCGCTCGGCCGGCCGTTGTAGACCGTCAGCAGGACGTCGCTGACCTTGAGCATCTGGGTGTTGGCTTCGTGGTAGCAGTCCGGTGCGGTGTTGTCGCCCGCGGCGATGCGCAACGAGCCGTGGCCCGCGCCAGCGCGGGCGGCGGCGATCCGGCGTCGGGCCCGCGGCCAGTCCTCGGCGGACGGGCCGGTGAAGTCTTCGCCAAACGCGTCCTCCGGCTTGGGCAGGATGACGTGGACCGCAAGACCCAGAGCCTCCGCGGCGTCGGCCGCCTCGAGGTCGGAGCCCGCGGCGGCGCTCGTGAGCAGTTCCACGCGTCCGCCCGCCTCCCGGGCCGCGGTGTTCAGCGACCGCAACGCTTCTTTCAGCGGCTCCGCGCAGGCCGCCAGCTCTTCGCGAGACCGGCCGGTCTCCGCGCTGGGGCGGTGCCCGACGAAGGCCACGATCCAGACCGGCGCCAACGTCGTATTCACTTCGGGGGGTGACGCCATGACGCTACGCCTCGTCCGCCGAGGGCCGCGGGGCGGCGGCAGCAGTATCGACGCCGTCGTCGGCGTCGGCGTCGGCCGGGAAAAGGTGTTCGGGGTGGACGTGCCTCTCCGCGTAGTCCCGGCCCAGTTCCCGGAGCTCGGGGATCAGGCTCAGGTCGTCGAGCTTCGCCTTGGCCAGCGGCGGCAGCAGCGAGGCGTCGCCCGCCACGTCCAGCCGGCGGTTGTAACGCAGGTAAGCGAATTTCTGCTCGGAAGCGTCCAGCAGCGAGGGGCCGTCGAGCCGCCCCACCTCGCGGTCGAGTTCCGCGCCGTGCAGGCACCGGCCCAGGACCCGGCAGAGCATGTCTTGCTGGTCGGACACCGAGCCGATCAACGCGGGCGGCACGAAGCCGATCTGCCGGAAGATGCTCACCGACTCCGACCGTGGGCTCCGCAGCAGTGTCCGGGTGCCGCCCGTCCCGACCGAGGTCAGGTGCAGGCGGTCCGGCCCGGTCGGCCAGTTGATCGCGTAACACGGCAGGGTCGCCATCATCGCCGAGAGCAGCGCCGGGTTGTTGTAGGGCGTGATGCCCCCGTCCACGAAGAGAAAGGTCCGGCCACCGATCTCGATCATTTCGGGCGTGAAGTAAGTCGGCGCGGCCGTGCTGGCACGCAACAACTGCCACAGCGGGATGTCCAGGTTGCGCTCCGCGCCGGCTTCGCTGCGGTTGTACTTCGCCTCGGGGTGGTTGGTCAGCGGCCAGGGCGAACCCGTGGTCGCGTTGCGGACGACGACGAGCAGGAGCGTCCGCAGCCGCCGCGTACCCAGGGTTGCCGGGGTCCCGTCCGGCTCGGCGAACAGCTCGCGGAAATACGCCGCCAGCCGATCCGCCCGGTACTTCGCCCGCCAACGCAGCCGCCAGGGCGATCGGGCGAACATCGCCGAGCCGCTCTCGACGTACAAGCGCTCGATCTGCGCCACGGTCATGCCCCAGCTCAGACAGGTCGCGATCACCGCCCCGGTGCTGGTGCCCGCGAAAAAATCCACCTCGTCGGCCAATACCAAGTCGCGGCGGCCGCGGCGCTGCCGCATCAGCGCTTCGATACGACCGAGGATCTGCAGGGCGAAGATGCCCCGGATACCGCCGCCGTCGATCGAGATAATCCGCTTCATGTCCTCAGCCACCGACCCGCGTACCTGTGGCCGCGGATCGGCCCCAACCCATACCCTCTGTCAGCCTACCCCAACACAAGCAAAGCCGGGTGTCAAGACGTGTCGCCGTGCCGATCCGATCGTTCGACATACCGCCGCCCCGGCCTCGCGGATATGTTACTGTGTGAAATGGGTATTAAAAATTTCTCGGGACAGTGGGGTATACACGGGTGGGTATTCCGGAATCGGGTGGGCCAGAATCGCTGACGGCATCGACGGTCGGTCTGAGTGTCCGCACAAAAGACGGGGAGTTGTCGCACGACTGGGTTCCCGCCGAAGGCCCGCTGACCATCGGGCGGGGCACGGGGGCGGACCTGCGGATCCCACGCGACGTGCTCAGCCGGGAACACGCCCGGCTCGAGTTGAGCGGCCGTGAGGTCTTGCTCACCGACCTGGACAGCCGCAACGGGGTCAAGGTCAACGGCGAGCGGGTCTGGCGTCCGGTGAAGCTGTCCCACGGCGACCGGGTCTCGGTCGGCGACGTCGTGCTGAGCATCGACCTCAGCCGCTGGGAGACGACGCCCGGAGCCTCGCCCCCCGGCCCCGAAGACCCGACCGTCGGGCTGGCCGAGCCCGCGGCCCCCGGCGGGGTCGGGTCCATCGACCAGACGATCGCGGCGGGCGACCGCTCGACGGTGGACCTCACCGACACGTCCACGGTTCAGCGACGCGTGATCGAGCTCGACCGACCGCGGATCGTGCTGGGCCGCGACGAGCAGTGTGAAGAAGTCCTCGACAGCCTGCTCATCTCCCGGCTCAACACCGAGGTCCGACGCAGCGACGGCCGGCTGATCGTGCGCGACCTCAACTCGACCAACGGCACGGTGATCAACGGCGTCGCCATCACCCGGCGTACCGAGCTGCGGGTCGGCGACCGCCTGAGCATCGGGCCGTTCCACTTCGACTTCGACGGCCGGAGCCTCACCAGCGGGCCCACCCAGCGGGGCATGGAGATCCGCGTGCAGGGGCTGGGCCGCGTCGTGCGCAACCGCCAGACGGGCCGGCCGCTGCACCTGCTCGACGACGTCTCCTTCACGATCCCGCCGAACTCGTTCGTCGGGCTCCTGGGCCCGTCGGGCTGCGGCAAGTCCACGCTGATGGATGCGCTCAACGGCCGCCGACGCGGCACGGACGGCCGGGTCCTCTTCAACGACGCCGACCTGTACCGCGAGTTCGACGCCTTCAAGTCGGGCATCGGCTACGTGCCCCAGGAGGTCATCTTCCACGACACGCTGCCGCTGGGCGAGGCCCTGCGGTACGGCAGCCGGCTCCGCCTGTCCGCCGACGTCTCGGCCGCCGAGATCAACCGGAACATCGACCGCGTGCTCGAGGTGGTGGGCCTCGCCGACCGACGGGGCACGGTGATCCGCGACCTCTCGGGCGGGCAGAAGAAGCGGGTGTCGATCGCCATCGAGCTGCTGTCGAACCCCGACGTGCTGTTCTTGGACGAGGTCACCAGCGGCCTGGACCTCGGCACCGAAAAAGAAATGATGGAGCTGTTCCGCAAGCTGGCGGATGACGGCAAGACCATCATCTGCATCACCCACTTCCTCGAGTCGCTCAAGGAGTGCGACAAGCTGATCTGCCTGATGCGGGGCAAGCTGGTGTTCGACGGCGACCCCGCCGACATGAAACGCCACTTCGAGATCGAAGAGCTGCGCGAGATCTACGGCCTGGAGAAAAAGGCCGAGCCGGCGCAGTGGCGGGAGAAATTCCTCGGGACCGACGAGGGGCGTCGGCTCGACCGCGAGGCCCGGGTCGGCGGCGACGACGGCGGGGCCCCGGCCCCGAAAGCCGGGGGCGACTCGGGCCTGGATTTCGCCGAGTTCCTCCTGCAGCTGCGTGTCCTGACGCTCCGCTACGTCCGCCTCCTGACGCTCGACCGCAAGATGCTGTTCCTGCTAATCGCGCTGGCGCCGCTGATCGGCGGGATGTTGTGCGTCTACGCCCAGTCGATCGACGTGCCCGACGTCCTGGCCGCGCCCGCGTCGTTCGCCGAGCCCGACCAGGCGATCGACCCCGCCGCCACGCGGGACCCGGCCCGGCTGTCCGCGGAGGTCCAACGCATCGTCGACGACACCGCCGACTACGAGCAGCGGCTGGCGGACATGAGCAAGGATTACCGCCTGTACTACGGCCAGCAACGCATGCTGTTGTTCGGCAGCGTGCTGGCGGCGATGTTCCTGAGCATGTTCGCGGCGGTGCAAGAGATCGTGAAAGAGCTGCCGATCTATTTCCACGAACGGTTCGTCAAGCTGCAGCTGTTCCCCTACCTGCTCAGCAAGCTGCTGCCGCTCGGGGTCCTTGGGGCGGTCCAGACGGGGCTGCTCCTGGGAACGATCCACCTGCTGGCGGACTTCGACGCCGGGACGATGCTGTGGCAGTTCCCGGTGGTATTCTTGGTGTCGATGGTGGGCACGGTGATGGGGCTGGCGATCTCCGCGGGGGTGCCGGGCAGCAAGGACAGCGCGAACATCGCGGTCCTGTTGATGATCGCCGTGGTCATCCCGCAGATCCTGTTTTCCGGCGGGCTGGCCACGCTCGACGGCCCGGCCGAGCAGATCGGCCGGTGGGGCGTGGCCTGCTACTGGGGCATGGAGGCGCTCAGCAGCCTGATCGGCCAGGCCCCGCCCGACGGCGAGGCGTACCCCGCGTTCGACGGCCTGGACGAGATGGTCGGCGACGCGTACGCCCTGTCGCTGCTGGTCCTCGCCGGCCACGTCGCGGTGCTCGGCGTGCTGCTCACCGTGTTCATGGTCAAGAAAGACGGCCCCGAAGCTATCCGCCGGGTCCGCACCGGCCTCAAGCAGATGGCCGAGACCGCGGGCCTCGGCTAGCCCGGGCGGGACGCGACCGCCGCGCGACAACGTTGACTTCTCTTTTTTTTTCCGCCATTGGAGCATCGCATGACGACCGGACCGAACGACCGCCCCCGCCGATTCCCGCTGGCCTGCCTGACCCTGGGGGCGCTGGCCCTCTGCTTCGGCACGGGCTGCCAATCGTCGCTCAGCGCCGCCGAGAAACGCCACCGCGCGAACAACTGGTCGGCCCAGTACTCGTGGGACGACATCGAAGACCAGCAGAACCAGCAGCAGGGCGTACAGTCCTTCACCAAGGCGTTCAGCCCGGAGCTGGCCGACATGTTCGGCGGGATGAGCGAAGACTTCGAGCAGGAGATCGCCGCCGCGCAGACGGCCGAGCTGCCCAAGGGTGGCGTCGGCGGGCTGCTCCAGAGCATCCGCGGCAACGTCGCCGACGCGATCCGCAGCCAGGAGCAGTACCTGCGGGGCGGCGGCAGCGGGTTGATCCTTCTGGGCGAACTCACCGGGCCGGACAACAAACCGCTTGGCACCTCGTCCCGCGGGGCCCTGGAGATCCAGCAGTTCATGGGTGACCTGCTGACCAAAGAAGGCCTCGGCGACCGGTGGTACTACCTGTCGATGACCCCGAAGGAGGCCGAGCAGTACTTCTCCGCGGCCGGCGCGGGCGGCGGCAACGCGATCCAAGACGGCGGCAACACCTACGTCTACAACCAGGAAAACCTGCTCGTGCTGAACCTCAGCATCGCCGCCGACGCCAACCAGAAAAACTACAGCGTCGAGTACACCGGCATCGGCAACATCGCCGCGCCCGCCACCCGCACCACCGAAGGCATCAGCGGCGCGGAGGTCAAGTACTTCTATCAACCCTACCTCGGCGAGTGGATCGTCGATGCCGAAGAGATGCGCCGCCGCAACAGCGGCCAAGACGGCAGCAAGCTCGATACCGCCGGCTGACCCAACCCCTACGCCCGCCGGCTCCCCACCGAGCCGGCGGGGCTTCACCTGACCACGACCGCCCCGCAGGAACCGATCCGATGCCCTTCCACCAGCACCCACGCACCCTGCGTTGTGCCGCCGCGTTGCTCGTGGCTCTCGCCGCCGCCGCCGCCCACGCCCGGCCGACCGGTAACACCATCCCGGCCGCGCCCCGGCCCGACGCGATCCAGGCCGGCACGCAGGCGGTCCAACAATTCATCGAAAACTTCGGCGACCTGTCGATCAGCGTCGCCGTCGTTCAGATCACCGCCCAGGGCACGGTCGCCCCGACCCAGCCCCCGCTCATCCGCGCGCTGGGTGCGGAGATCGAAAGCCAGCTCCGCCGCTACACCGGCGACCAAATCAACGTCCTCTCGATCGAGGTCAGCCCCGAGCGGGCGCAGCGTATCCTCCGCCGGCAAAACGTGACTGACAACCCATCCGAAACCTTCAAGCGGGAGGTCGTCGAGTTCGCCTCGGCCCCCTACCTCATCACGGTCGAGGTCGGCCCGGACCCGCAACGCCAGGCCTCGGCCGGGCCCGTCACCCTCCGCTTCGTCGAGGTCGCCACCGGGCGGGTGCTCAACAGCATCTCGAGCCAGTTCTACGAAGACCGCCGCCGCTTCCCCAACATCAACCTCGCCGCCTGGGTCCAGCACAGCGTGACCTACTGGATGAACGAGATGATGGGTTACGACCCGCAGCTCAACGCGGTGAGCGGCGGGCTGCCCGCGGCGCTGCGGCCGCCGTTCCTGCTGCGGCTCCAGTTCACCGGGACGATCGACCGCCGCGACCGCGTCAAGCTCAAGGACGCGGTCGGCAGCGCCGTCGGCGTCGAGGGCCGACGCATCAACCTCCGCAGCACCCGGGAGAACGGGCTCGACGTCGCCACCGCCGACCTCCGCGTCAACGACCCGCCGCACTTCATGCTCGACGACCTGGTGATCGGCGTCGAGGACGCGATGGCCGAGGCCGGCCTCACCGCGCAGCCGCTCCGCGAAACCGGCGGGGACGTGATCTTCGCCGTCTCGTCGGTGCCGGCCTGGTGGGCGCTGACCGGCGGCGACCCCTCGTCGACGATCAACGAGGCGTGGCGGGCGGCGCTGGAAGCCAACGGCCAGCCGTCGGTCGCGGTCATCAAGTACGCCGACCCGAACCTGATCCGGCAGTTGGCGGACCAGCCCGAGGGCCTGGCCCTGTCCGGGGCCGGCACGATCCTGGTCGCCTCGATCGAGCGGCAGCTCCGCGGACTCGGGGTGGACGTCGTCGCGGTCGAGCCGGCGCAGGTCGACTTCTCCCGCCACCCTTGGGGTAGCGTCAAGGACGTCGAGCAGGCCCTGCCGGAAAACCTCCGCCGCCGTGCCGAATGGGCGTTCGTCCTTGAGATCGTCCCGGGGCTGCGGCCCGATGCGCCGCCGCGCACGCTGGCCCGGCTGGTGGACCTCCAGGCCGACCGCGTCCTCGGCTCGTCGGTGTTCCCGGGCGACGCGGCCGCCGTGCCGCCGGGCGAGCGGGTCCCCGACGAAGCCACCCACGCCGCCCGCTACCTCACCGGCACCACCGCCGCGCAGGTCGTCGCCGGCGACAACGGCATCCAGATCATGGACCTCGTGGTCCTGCGCTCGCCGAGCTTCGACTTCGTGAACCGCGTGGGCAACATCGCCCGGGGACGCAGCGAGGTCGTCCGCACCAAACTCCCCACCTGGCAGGCCGATCAGCCCTACTCGATCGAGGTGCATTACCGGGGGCCGGCCGCCGACTTCGTCGAACGCCTGCGGGCCGACCTGTCCACGCTGCCGCTGGGCGTCGGCGCGTTCGAAGAAGGCAAGATGACCTTGGTCCACGGGGCCGCGGGAGACACCCCGTGAGCCCCCGCCGCCCGCACCTGCTCGGTTGGTTGGTCTGCTTGTTCGGCGTCCTGGCCATCGCACCGGCCGGGTGTGCCGAAGACCTGCCCCCGCAAGGCTCGCCCCTGATTGCCACGAGCGCCGACGAGACCGCCCCCGCCAAGCCTACTGACGATACCGACGACACCGGCCGCGTCGGGGACGACACCGACCGGCTCGGGACGCTGGACCGGAACACCCGGCGTCTGATCGCCCGGGCCGTACGACAGGCCCAGCGGGGCAGCCGGCTGCTCGACGGCCTCGTACAGGAAGCCGCCGGGCTTGACGACGACGAGCTCCGCCGCTGCGGTCGGCTGATCCGCGACTTCTACGCCGAAGAAGGCGCCCTGATCGAGCGCGGCCCCTACGCCGAGCGGGCCGACCGCCTCGCCCGGCCGGTGATCGCGAAAGCCCGGCGCGGGTTCGACTACCAGGTCCGGCCGGTCGCGTCCGACACGCTCAACGCTTTCGCCACCGCCGGGGGGTTCATCTACCTCCACACCGCGTTGATGGATCGGCTCGACGACGCGCAGCTCACCTTCGTCATCGGCCACGAGGTCGCGCACGTCGAGCTGGGCCACACCGACAGCCCCTGGACCTACGCCGAACGCCTCGGCCTGCTCACGGGCGACAACGTCTCGCTCGTGGTGATGACCATCCTCAGTCAGCACGTCGGCGTGGGCTATAGCGAAGACCAGGAATTCGAGGCCGACGCGTGGGGCTTCGTCGAGACGCGGGACCTGGGCGTCACCGCCGCCGACGCGATCGGGACGTTCGAGCTCCTCGCCCGGGCCGCCAACGAATCGCTCGCCCCGGCCGACGAGCCCGAGACGGTTTTCGAAGAACTCGAAACGCAACTCGCCAATCACTACCGCACGCACCCGCCCTCGCGCGAACGGATCGAACAGATCCGGGACCTCGCCGTGCCGCAGCCCGACTGAAGACTCCGCCACCCGGACCCGCCCCGCGTCGCGGGCTGAGCGAAAGGCCGAGATGACCACCCCCGACGAACCCCGCCGCGACGACCCCGACACGACCCGCGCGCTCACGCCCGAGCCCCAAGCGCAGCCGCCCGCGGCCGACGACGGGGACCTCGACACGACCAGCGTGCTGCGCGAGCCCGACGACGAGGCGCCGCTGCTCGGCAAGTACCGGCTCATCGGCAGCCCCGACCCCGCGTCTCGCAAGCCCTACGCCGAGGGCGGCGAGGGCCGTATCTACCTGGCCCGGCCCCTGTCCGGCGGACCCGATGTTGCGCTCAAGACGCCCCTCCCCGAATTCGCCCGGGACGCCGCGCGTTGCCGCCGCCTCGTCAAAGAGGCCCGACAGCTCCGGTCGATGTCGCACCCCGCGATCATCGAGGTCTTCGACATCGAAGACGAACACGACCCGCCGTACTACACCATGACCCACCTGCCGGGCGGCTCCCTCGCGGACCGGATCAAAGCCGCCGGCCAACCCCTCGACCTCGACGAGGTCCTGCGGCTGTCGATCCCGCTCGCCGACGCGGTCCGATACGTCCACGACCAGAAGGGCGTGAGCCACCGCGACATCAAGCCGCACAACGTCTTGCTGAAAGACGACGGCGAGCCCGTCTTCGTCGACTTCGGCCTGTCCCGCGACAACACCGGCGACGAGGCGACCGTCACCGACAAACCCACCGCGCAAACCAACCGGTTCAAGGTCGGCACCGCCATGTACATGGCGCCCGAGTTGTTCGACGGCAAGGCCGGCAACGTCCCCACCGACATCTACGCCTTCGGCGTCATGCTCTACGAACTGGCGACCGGGCGTCGGCCCTACGAGGCCACCGACTTCGCGGCCCTGGAGAAAAAGAAACGCCTGCAGGAACCCGTCGCGCCCACCCTCGCGCACCCGGGCCTCGACCCCCGCCTCGCCCGGGTGATCTCCCACGCACTGGGCCGCCGCGCCAAAGAACGCTACGCCACCATGGAGGACCTGCACGAAGACCTGCTGGCAATCCGTGACGGCGACGAGCCCATCCACAGCCCCGCCGCCGCCGCGGGCCGTCCCGAGACCTCGGCCGTCACGGCCGCACCCCGCCCCACCCGCAGACGAGGCCGCCGGCTGGCCGTCCTGTCGCTGCTGATCCTCGGCTCCGGAATCGGGGCGGCATACGGGCTGAATGTTCTGCTCAGCGACGACCCCGAGACCGTCGCGGACACGACCCCCGATCACGCGGATCAAGAAACCACTGCCTCGACGCAGGAAGCGGGTCCCACCGAATCGGCCGACGATCGGCTCGCCGAAAACGACACCGGCACCACTCCAATCCGCGAATCGGCAGAAGCGGCAACCGAACCTCGTGTCTCGAATCAAGGGGAGCGTATCGGGTCCACGTCGCTTGCGGAGCAGCAAACGCTCATCGACGAAACCTCTGCGGTCCGCGTCGCTCCGCCCGCACCCCCAGCGCCGCAACCGACCCCGGACCCGCTCGCCGGCCTGATCGGTGAGATCAACGCCGAATTATCCAAGTCGTCCCCCCGCGACGCGGCGGTTGCCGATCGGCTCGGCCGACTCGCGGATCAGGTGTCCGGCCGCTTCGATCCCGGCGTCAGCGAGGCGCACCGCGCCTGGCTCCACCGGGCCGCCCAGACCGGCGCGGCGGATTCGCTCGCCCTGCTCGTGACCCGCGCCGACGACTTCGGCAACTCGCCCGACGTCACCCTGGACAACGGCTACACCTGGCTGCACAGCGCGGTCGCCAGCCCCCTGACCGACGCCAATTTTGCCCAGGACTTTGTCGCGTGGCTTGATCGGAACGGGATCGATCCGCAAGACTTACCGGGCGCATCACCGGGGGTACGGACGCCTCTCGAAGCGGCCGAATTTTTTGGCCGCATCAACTGGCAGGAAGCCTTAAATAACCTGAAAGCAAATGAAGACCTGTAAGCCGAGCAACTCATGCGACACCTGAACCAGATGTCGGTCCGACATTGACCGATCGGGACCGCTCTACTTGTCGGTTTCGAGACGGAAGTCTTGGTGGATCGCGGACCTGGGTCGAGTGATCTGGATAGTGAGGTTGATCGGTACGCCGGCGGCGTCGCGCCGCAGGTCGGTGCCGGCCCCGGAGCCGGGCATTTCGAGGTGGGCTCGAACGCATCGGGGACCGGGCCGAAATGGGTCTTGCCCGCGACGCGGCAGCGGTAGCCGCGCTCGGCTAGGGTGCCGGGGGAGCGTGGGCGGATCGGGGGCACGCGTGGAGCCGTTCTCGATCGCGGCGTGGCCGGGCGGGTACAGGCGTGTCAGATCAGGTCGGCGTAGTAGACCTCGAAGACGTCGGAGTTCGACCCGCCCTTGACCACGCCGCCGCCGGCGATGTAGATGCCGCCGGCGTAGCCGACGGGGTAGATGCCGTGGCGAGCCGTGATCATCGGCGCCCCCTCACGCCAGGTGTTGGTCACGGGGTTGTAGATGTCAACGCGGTCGTAGAGGCCGACGTCGTTGGCGGTCGGGTCGTTATCGGTCTCGCCGCCGATGACGTAGAACTCGCCGGCGACGAACGGGGCGTTGACGATCCCCCCTCTACGCTGGGGCAGCGGAGCGATCGGATCGCTTCCGGGGGCCGGGTCGTCGCTGGACTCCCAGGTGTCGGTTGCCGGGTCGTAGACCAGGACGGTGTCGAAGCCGTTGCCCGGGGCGTCTCCGCCGACGCGTCCGCCGAAGATGTACATCTTCTGTCCGTCGGTGCCGGTGGCGGCGGAGTTACGTCCGACCGGGGCGTCGGCGAGGCGGGTCCAGGTGTCGGCGGCGGGGTCGTAGACGTAGGTGTGGTCGGTGGTCTGGCCGTCGGAGACGCCGCCGTTGAGGTAGATCTTGCCGCCGATCAGCGCGGTCTGGGCGGCGAAGACGTTGATGGGCACGTCGGCGCCGGCGGACCACTGGTTGGTGGCGGGGTCGTAGATCTGGACGTCGTTGATGGCGGGATTGCTGCGGCTGTAGTCCACGCCGCCGATGACGTAGAGCTTGCCGTCGACGACCTGGGCGAGTTGGTCCTTGGCGGGGTCGGGGCGGTCGGCGTTGACGTTGGACCAGTCGCCGGTCTCGAAGTCGTAGGCGTAGGTGCCGTCGTCGCCGTCGCCGACGACGTAGAGCTTGTTGTCGATCACGCCGCCGGCGACCTCGCCGAGGTCGGCGGGCAGGTCGTCGAGGGTGTACCAGACGTCGTCGAAGTCGGCGGCGAAGGTCTCGCTGGTGCCGTTGAGCCCGTCGGTCACGCCGGTGCCGCCGAAGAGGGCCTGACACTGGGCGCAGCCGCAGCTGGAGCTGGGGTGGGACCCGCCGTCGTTGGGATCGTCGACCGCGGTGAGGAACGGCGCGAGCAGCGAATCGGGCAGGTCCGGCAGGCGGACCCAGGCGTCCTCCTGCGGGTCGTAGGCGTAGAAGTCGTTGACGGTCTCGCGGTCGGGCCCGTCGGGCTCGCGGTTGCGGCCCCCGCCGATGAGCACCCGGCCGTTGGCGACGAAGGTGCTCGGCTCGTTGTGCGACCAGCTGAACGGCATGTCGGCCTTCTGCGACCAGGTGTCGGTGATGGTGTCGAAGGCGTAGACGAAGTTGAAGTCGTCGGGGTCGCCTCGGTGGTCGTTTTGGCCGCCGAAGACGTAGAACGAGTCGCCGACGACGGCCACCGTGGCGTGGCCCCGGCCGACGGGCGCGGCGACCGAGGTGCTCCAGCCGGCATCCAAGTCGTCGAGGTTCAGGACGTAGTGGTCGGTCACGCCGTCCTGGTCGCGGGTCGGGAAGCCGCCGACGTAGTGCAGCTCGCGGCCGACGAGCGCGGTGGTGCCGCTGCTCAGCTCGTCGGGCATGGACGGACCGGCAGACCAGGTGTCGGTCGCCACGTCGTAAATCCAAGCGTCGTCGGTCGGGTCGCCCGGAAACTCGCCCTTGAAGCCGCCGACGAACCACGCCTGGTTCAGCACCGGGTCGTAGACCGGGTTGAGGTGGTTCACCGTCGTGGGCATATCCGAGAGCTGGGTCCACTCGTCTTCGCGGATGTCGTAGACCCAGCTATCGTTGAGTTTGTCGCTGAGGAAATCGGCGTAGCCGCCGAAGACGTAGACCAGGTTGTCGGCGGTGAAAGTCATCGCCTCGAAGCGGTCGGGGCCGGGGATCGGGGCGGCGTTGACCCAGTTGAACTCGTTGGAGTCGCCCAGGTCCAACGCGTTGTCGGGCGGGTCGATGCCGGGCGTGGCGACGCGGAACCAGTTGAAGTTACCGACGAACCCGCCGCCGGCGGCGGTGTCGAAGGCGACCCGCAGCACCTGCGTGCCGGCGTCGAGCTGTACGCCGTTGACGGTGACGGTCTCGAAGTTCTGCCAGCCGCCGGTGTCGGGCAGCGTGATCGGTCCGGTGACGTCGACGCCGTCGGACTCGAGGTGGAACGTGCTGCCCGCGCCGCCGTCGAGCGCCACGCGGAAGTCGAGGTCGTAAGTGCCGGCCGTCGGGATCGACACGGTGTACTCGAGGTATTCGCCCGCCTTGATCCAGCCGACGTTCACACCGCCGCCAGTATCGCCCGTGGCCTCGAGGTCGACGCCCGTGCCGGGACGCAGGTCCGAGTTGCCCAGGTTCGTGGCCTCGGTGTCGTCATAGGCCACGCCCACGCCGCCCACGTCGAAGTGCTCGGCCTGGATGATCTGATCGACCGTCGCGGCGGCCCCGCCGAACGGCGTCTGGCCGGTCGGGTCCGGGTCGGGGTCGTCGGGCAGCGGGTTGACGCGGAACCAGTTGAGGTTGCCCACGGACGTGCCGCCGCTGCTGGCCTGGTCGAAGGCGATCCGCAGCGTCTGCTCCCCGGCGGCGAGGTCGACGTCCGTCGCCGTCACGGTGGTCCAGTTCTGCCAGCCGCCGGTGTTGGGCAGCGCGATCGGGCCCGACACGTCTACACCGTCGGCCTCGAGGTGGAACGTCCCGCCGCCGCCGTCGGCCAGCGCGACGCGGAAGTCCACGTCGTACGACCCGGCCTCGGCGATGTCGAAGGTGTACTCGAGGTGCTCGCCCGCCTTGATCCAGCCGACGTTCACGCCGCCGCCGGTGTCGGTCGTCGGCTCGATGTCCACGCCCTCGCCGGCGCGGGTGGTGGACGTGCCGTTGTTGAACGGGTCCTCGTCGGCGTAGGCGACGCCGGGGCCGCCCTCGTCGAAGTGCTCGGCCTGGACGACGTCGCCGACGGCGTGGGGCGTGCCGCCGAAGGGCGTCTGGCCCGGGTCGCCTTCGACGAAGTCGACGCGGATGAAGTCGTAGGTCACGGCGTAGCTGTCGCCGCCGCCGGTGGTGGAGATCACGCCGACCGCCGGCCGGGTCGAGCCGGTGAGCCAGGCGGCGGGCAACGCCTCGGTCGAGGCCAGTTCGACGATCGGACCGGCGGTGCCGAGGCTGTAGGCCGCCTGCACGGTGCCGGCGACGGGGTCGACGGTGAGGTAGAGGTTGAGGTTGGTGAAGCTGTCGGGCGGCAGGATGTCGCCGGTGCCGAAGGTCGGGCTGCCGCCGACTTCGGTGACGGTGTTGACCGTGCCGTCGCCCTCGACGAAGACCGAGATGTAGTTGTCCTGGTCACCGGTGCCGAAGTAGATCCCGGCCCGCTGGCCGGCGGCGGGGGTGGTGTTGTCGAAGACCGAGTTGATCTGCGAGCGGATGACGAACGGAGCGGAGTTGTCGTCGACGTCGACGCCGAACTGGAAAGCGTTTTCCTGGGTGTTGGCCGAGCCGAGGGCGGTGCCGTCGCCGACCTGGTCGATGGTGAGCACGCCGGCGGCGGACCCGGCGGTGAGGTTGGCGGTGTCGAACTGGTCCAGCGGGTCGGTGCTGCCGTTGGTCATGAGCCCGGTGAAGCCGAGATCGAGCAGCCCGCCGCGGTTCAAGTCGTCGTTGTCGAAGGTCAGGGCGTAAGGGAGTCCGACACCGGTGCCGTTGGCCGCGTCGACATAGAACGGGTCGTCGACGTCGTCCAGGGCGTCGTTGTCGTCGTTGGGGTCGTTGAGGTCGGAGACGAAGTCGGCGTCGTTGTCGGCGGGGAAGTCGCCGGCGGATTCGGGGTTGGTGCCGTTGTCGATCTCGTCCTGGTTGAGGTAGCCGTCTCCGTCGAGGTCGTCGGGTGTACCGACGTTGCCGCCGCCGGCGTTGGGCTCGAAGACGCGGACGACCTGACCGGGCCCGCCGAAGAGGTCGGTGACCCAGACCGTGCCGGCGAAGGGGTGGTCGTCGCCGACGGTGGTGACGTCGAGCGGGTAGCCGGCGGCGTTGGAGAACAGGACCTCGCGGCCGATGACCGATGTGCCGTCGGGCGAGAGCTTGAGGCGGGTCAGCGCGCCGTCGATGGAGACGGTCAGCAGGTCGCCGTTGATCGCGTTGCCGAAAACGGTGGCGGTGTACTCGGCGATGCCGTTGGTCGATTCGTCGAAGGTCGCCAGCGCGCCGTCGCCGCCGCCGGAGGGCCGGAAGTCGCCGGGCTCGGTGTAGCCGCCGTAGACCGGGGACTGGGGGTTGGTGCTGTTGAAGGTGTTGTCGGGGTTGGCGCGGGTGGGGTTGGGGTGGCCGGCGTAGGAGCCGTCGGTGAGCAGATGCAGGGCGTCGGGGTAGGTGACGCCGCCCTCGCTGGGCTGGTTGGTGGGGTCGCCGTCGCCGTCGAGAACGGGGGTGGAGCCGATGGACGAGTTCGGTCCGTTGTCGACGGAGTAGACTTGGCCGCGCTGCGTGACGACGACGTCGTAGGGGTTGCGCAGGCCGGTGGCGAAGATGCGGTACGGGCCGTCTTCGATGAGGCGGGCCTGGTTCTGGCCGTTGTTGCCGCCGAAGGGGTCGTTGTTGTCGTCGACGCCCGGCCGGTCCTGGTCGTCGAGGGTGGGCAGGTTGTACTTGAAGTCCTGGCCGTTGGCGTCGGTCTGGATGGGCAGGGCTTCGAGGGCGGCGAGGTCGAAGGCCAGCACCGCGCCGGAGAGGGCGTACTCCGGCAAGTTGCCGAAGAAGTTGGCCGGGGCGCCGGCGTTGGTGTTACCGCCGACGGCAACCAGCAGCTCGCCCGTGGCGGGGTCGATCGATAGGCCGTTGGGCGCGTGGTCGACGGTGGAGCGGGGCAGGCCGCGGATCAGATCGACCTTTTCCCAGGTGCCGTTGACCCGCTCGAGCCGGGAGATCACGCCGGAGTTGGTGTCGATCGACGAGCCCGTGCCGTCGGTCAGGCGGGGGTCGCTGGAGGTGACGTAGACGACCGGGTCCGCGGCGGTGCCGGCAATGAGGATGCCGGTGATCAGTCGGGTGTCGACGTCGGTCTCGAGTTGGCCGAGGTCATTGTGGTTGGGGATCTGCTGAACCAGGTCGATGGTTTCGGAGGCGTTGACCTGGTACTGCGCGGGGCCGGTTCGGCCGAGGGTGTAGGCGTGGATGAGCCCGTCGAGGGTGCCGACGTAGAGCCGGCCGTCGGGGCCCCACTGCAGCGTGGTGGGCGAGACCGCGTCGAGGCCGGTGACCGAGCCGGCGGTGAAGTCGACGTTCTGTGGGGTCACCGCCTGGGCGGTCAAGGCGACCGAGACGGGGCTCGTCGCCGTGTCACTGATCACTTGCAGCTCGGCGTCGAGCGCGCCGGTGGCCGACGGCAGGACGTAAGCGGTCAGGTCGAGCTGTTCGCCCGGCGCGAGGGTCAGCGGCAAGGTGACGTCGTCCGGCAATAGGAAACCGAACGCGTTGGCGTCTGCCCCGACAACGTTGATGGCGGAGACGGTCACATCACCCGCACCGGGCGCGGCGGTGTTGACCAGCGATACCGTAGCGCGGCCGACGACGCCGACCTGGACGTCACCGAGGTTCACCGTGCCGGCGACCGCCGCGAGCGTCCCGGCGTCGGGCGGATCGGTGTCGGTCAGCGTCACCGTGGCGGTGGCGGCCGCGCTATTCAGCGCGCCGTCATTCGCCACGAACGAGACGGACCGCGGGGTCAGGTCGGGGTCCGCCGCGGCGTTGTCGTAGGTGACCGTGCGCAGCACCGCCTGGTAGTCGGCGACCGACGCCACGCCGGTGAGGGTCAGCGTGCCGTTGGCGTAGCTCGCGGTGATGCCGGTGCCCGTGGTGTCGGCGGCGAGGGTCTCGCTTGCGCCGTCGAGCGGGTTGGTCAGCGTGACGGTCAGCGACGCGAGCGTGGCCGAGTCGGGGTCGACGATCGTGGCGTCGGGGCCGACGATCGGCACCGGCCCGTCCTCGGCGACGAAGCCCGCGGCGGAGCCCGTGCCCGCCGCGCCGCCGTTGAGGTCGATCACCGGGGCCTCGGGGTCGGGCGTCGCCGGGCCCAGCGTCGAAACGCGGATCGCCTTGACCGCCGGGTTCTCCACCGCGCGGAGGAACGTGACCGTGGCCTGGCCGTCGGTCACCTCGACGTCGAACGTCTTGACCACGCCGGTGAACCCGCCGACCTCGCCGGCGATGTCGAAGTCGTCGAGGACGGTCTGGCCCTCGATCTCGACGTCGAACACCCGGTCGCCGGGGTCCTGCGTGCCCGAGAAGATGTCGGCGAAGTACAGCTCGATGCGGTACGTGCCGTCGGCGACGTCGAACGCGTAGGTCAGCTCTTGGCCGGAGCTGGGGTCGTAGCGTTCGCTCTGGAAGTGGCGGGCGTCGGTGCCCGCGGGCAGCGAGGCATCCGAGACGTCGATGCTCGAACCGCTGGTGAACGTGCCGCTGCCGGCGTCGGCGTTGAAGAAGCCGGCGTCGGGCGTCCAGACCTGACCGGACCCGTCGGTGAAGCCGGCCCCGGGGTGCACCGCGTAGAGCACGACCGACTCGCTCGGCGGCGCGGGACGCGTCACGCCCACCGCGGCCGCCGCGGCGTTGCTCGTCAGCCCGCCGTCGCTCGCCAGCACCGACAGGGTCCGCGTGCCCTCGGTCACCTCGGCGGCGGTGTTGACGTAAGCCACCGACCGCAGCACGGTTTGGTACACGGCGACGGACGCGGTGCCGGTGACCGTCAGCGTCTGGCTCGAATACGCCGCGCTGAGCCCGGTGCCCGCCACGTCGGCGGTCAGCGTCTCGTCGGCCCCGTCGGGCGTCGTGTCCAGCGTGACGGTCAGCGACGCCAGCGTCGCCGAGTCGGTATCGTCGAGTACGGCCGCCGGCGCGATGGCGACCGCGCTGCCGCCGCCGACGAACGACGCCGAGGCCGAGGTGCCCGCCGCCGCGCCGTTGAGGTCCAGCGTCGGGGCGACCGGGTCGGGCGCGGCCGTGACGGACACGACCGCCGTCGACGCGGCGCTGTCCAGCGTCCCGTCGTTGGCCACGAAGCTCACGGTCCGCGTGCCCGCCGTCGGCTCGGTTGCGGTGTTGTCGTAGGCCACCGTGCCCAGCACCTGCCGGTAGTCCGCCACCGACGCCGAACCGGTCAGGCTCAGCGTGTCGCCGGCGTACGCCGCGATAATCGGCGTGCCCGAGGTGTCGGCCGTCAGCACCTCGTCCGCCCCGTCGGGCGTCGCGTCCAGTGAGACGGTCAGCGACGCCAGCGTCGCCGAGTCCGCGTCCGTCAGCGTCGCGTCGGGGGCGACGACCGACACCGCCCCGCCGCCGGCGACGAAGTCGGCGAGGTAGCCGCCGCTGCTCGACGGGCCGTCCACATCCACCACCGGGGCCGCGGGAACCGGGTCGCCGACGCTGACCACGCGGATCGCCTTGACCGCCGGGTTCTCGGTCTCCCGCAGGAACCGCAGGTCCAGCTGCCCGTCGCTGACCGCGACCTCGAAGCTCTGCACCACGCCGGCGAACCCGCCGACGTCCCCCGCCACGTCGTAGTCGTCCAGTACCGTCTGACCCTCGACTTCGACGTCGAAGACGCGGTCGCCCGGGTCCGTGGCCCCGGAGAAGATCTCCGCGAAGTAGAGGTCCAGCCGGTACGTGCCGTCGGACACGTCAAACGTATACGCCAGCTCCTCGCCCGCCGAGAGGTCCCACCGCTCGGTTTGGAACAGCCGCTCGTCCGCGCCGCTCGGCACCGACGGGTCGGTCAGGTCGATCGTCACGCTGTTGCTAAACGTCAGGCTCTGGGCCGCGGGGTTGAAGAACCCCGCGTCGGCCGTCCACACCTGCCCGTCGGTATCGGTCAGCGTCGGGCCGCCCGCGTTGACCGCGTACAGCACGTCGCCCGCCATCAGCAGCCGTGGCTCACACGGCTCGAGCCCACCCTCCCGTAGCGCTCCCTGCGCCCCCGGAATCCCCGGAATCCCCGCCGCCACGGCCGCGCGACGCCGCGAACGCGCAAAGTCCAGCCACATCCAACGCCGCACCAGCCGCCGCAGCGCCGGGTCCAGGCTCCCGATCCAGGTCCGCGGCCACGACCGCCCCGACTCCGCTCCCGTTGGCTTAACCACCATCAACCCCTTCCGGCCGCGCGGGCCGCACATGACCAATCCACCTCGAACCACACATCGACCTCCCCGGCCCCCGGGCCGGCCGACGATCCTTCGTCTCACGGAACCCCCAGCGACGGCTTCCCGACCGTCTTTCTTTTCGCGGCGATCTCTCCCCGCCGTAGCCCCACATCCCTCGGACACTCGGCGGACCCCAAACTTACCCCGTAGCCGACCGAACGCAACGCGGTATCAAGCCGAAATAAAAAATTAATCCCGGCCGACCATCCGCGGCGGGACGCCGAAACCGACCGACGTGAAGATAGCTAAAGTCCGGCCCGGCCCGAACCACCACCGGCGGTCAGAAGCTGACCTGCTCGGCGAGGTGTTCGTCGCGGAGCTGGACCTGCCGGCGCTGCTGCGCGGCGTGGCGGGCGGCGCGGGCCTGGGCGACGCGGAACACCCCCCTTGCCACGGGACCGGGTGTCACCGACAGCAGCACCCGCAGCACCCCGGCGGTCCGGCGGGCGTAGCGGCGGGGCAGCGGGTCGTCCAGGCTGGTGATCGTCAATGCGACCCCCGGCTCGCCCTGGCGGGCGGCCCGGCCGCGGAGCTGGCGGTCGACCCGCGGCGAGTCGTGGCGGTCGGTGGCGATGACGACCAAGCCGCCGCGATCGGCGACCCCCGCGCCGAGCTTGATGTCCGTGCCGCGGCCGGCCATGTTGGTGGCGACGGTGACCCGGCCCGCTTGCCCGGCGTCGGCGACGATGCCGGCCTCCCGCTCGTGGGCGTGGGCGTTGAGCACGTCATGGGCGATCCCCGCGGCGGTGAGCCGTTGCCCGAGCGTCTCGCTGTCCTCGACGCTGCGGGTGCCGATAAGCACGGGCCGGCCCGCGTCGCGGTGTTGCCGGGTGGCGCGGACCACGGCGTCCCACTTCGCGTTGAGGTGGCGGAGCGGCCGGGCCTCGACCCGCCGGCGGCGGCAGGGCCGGTGCGTCGGGACCCGGACCGTGCGGAGGCGATAGGTCCGCCAGACCTCGGCCCGGTCGCTCCAGGCCGTGCCCGTCGTCCCCGCCAGGTGTTGGTACTGGCGGAAGAAACGCTGGAAGCTCACCGACGCCAGCGTCTGCTTCACACCCTGGACCTCGACTCCCTCCTTGGCCTCGACCGCCTGATGCAGGCCCGCTCGCCAGGTGCGGTCGGGCATCAGCCGGCCGGTCGCGCCGTCCACGATGACCACCTTCCCGTCCCGCACGACGTACTGGTCGCCGCGCAGGAACAGGTGGCGGGCGGTGAGCGCCTGGTGCAACATCTCCCGCCGCACCCGCCCCCCCCGGAATTTCTGCTGCAGGGGCCCGGGCGTAGCTTCGCAGAGCTCGTCGATCCGCCGCTCGCCCTGCGGCGTCAGACGCAGGTCGCGGTGACGCAGATCGAGGCGGAAGTCCCGGCCCGGCTCGAACCGCTCGGCCAACGCCGCGGCGGCCGCGAAGGCCTCCGCCCGGGCCGGGTCGTCGGAACCCCCGGAGATGATCAGCGGCGTCACCGCCTCGTCCAGCAGCACCGAGTCCGCCTCGTCCACCAGCGCGGCCTCGAGCCCCCGCATCACCCGCCGGCTATCGGTCCGCCCCGGCAACCCCGAGCCCAGCCGACGGGCAAGCGTCCCCGGCAAACTCGCGCCGCGTCGGTCGCCCGCCGCCTCGTCGGCCAGCTGGTCCCGCAGGTAGTCCGCCGCGGCGTTCTGGTGGGTCGTGTAGGTCACGTCGGCGGCGTAGGCCGCAGCGCGGTCCGGCGGCGGCGTGTCGTTGACCACATAACCGACCCGCAGCCCGCAGAGCCCGAAGAACGGCGCGGCCAACGCCGCGTCACGCTGCGCGAGGTAGTCGTTGACCGTCACCACGTGACAGCCCCGCCCCCGCCAGCCGATCACCGCCGCGGCCAACGCCGCCACCAGCGTCTTGCCCTCGCCGGTCGCCATCTCCGTCATCCGCCCGTCGAGCAGCGCCCACGCCCCGGCCACCTGCTCGCGGTACGCGCTGAGGCCCCACGCCCGCCGCCCCGCCTCCCGCACCACCGCCAGCGCCCGCGTCCGCTCGGCCACGCCCCCCAGCCGACCCGTCCGGGCCAACGCTTGCATCCGCCCAACCTCCGCCGACAGCTCGGCCGCGCCCAGCTCACGCAGCGACGCCTCGGCCACCAGCACCCGCTCGGCCCGCCGCAGATAAAACCGCGTCGGCGAACGCAGCGTCACCACCCGCGACGCGAACCAGTCGTACGCCGCGTCGGCGTGACGCAAAGGCTTGCCCGGCTCGGGCCGCGCGGCGTCGTCCCGCCACCGCTGACGCTCCGCCCACGCCGCCTCCGACGCCGACGCACGCCGCACGCCGATCGTTGCTTCGTCCACCCGGCTCCACGGCTGCTGGGTATGGAGCGAACTCACAGCGGCGCCCCCCCGAACAGCGGGGCGTCGGGGTCGACCGGTACCTGGAAACGTTGCTGCAACGCCTGCCGCGCCCGCCGGCTCCACTGCGACAGCAGCGGCCGGGGCGGCAGCTCGAAACGCACGACCAGCCGCTGATGGTCCGCCAGGCGATACGTCGTGATCGGTTGTCCCGCCGCGTCGGTCGGGCCGGTGCCCACCGGCTCGATGCGGAACGCGAAGAACGGCTCGGCCGCCGTCCTCCCCTCGGCGTCGGCCGGATCGACCGCGATCGGACCGCCCGCGGGCTGGCCCAGCGCCGCCGACGGCAGCCGCCGCTGCCCCGCCGCCAACGCCTCGACCACCCGCCCCCGGAAGTGCGCGTCCGGCCGGCCCGCTAACCGGACCTCGACCCGCTCGTCGGCCGCCGCCAGCCGCGGCCCCTCGTACTGGTCCGCCGCCACCCGCACCACCGGGTCGCCCGCCCGCCGCAGCACCCCGACCGTGTCGCCACGCCGCAGGTAATGGCCCCGCACGTCGTCGTCGAGCCCGGCCGTCCAGACCCCGGCGAACGGTGCGTAAGCCGTCAACGCGTCGCGGTCCCGCCGGGCCCGGTCGAGCATCTCCCCCGTCGCCGCGAGCTGACGCACCAGCACCTGCTGCTCGCTCGGCTCGCCGGTGACCGCCTGCTGGTACCGCATCCGCAGCGCCTCGAGCTTGGCTTCCAATTCCCGCACTTTCGCCTCGGCCTCCGGCGACTCGGCCCGGAACAGCACGTCCCCCGCCGCCACCACCGACCCCGTCGGCGCGAGCTGCGTGAGCGTCCCCCCCGCCTCGGCGTGGACCACCGCCCGCTGCCGCGCTTCCAACACCCCCGACGCCCGCGGCCGGTCCGGCACGGGCACCAGCGCCAGCACCGCCACCGGAACCCCCGCCATCGCCAGCGTCGCCAGCACCGTGCGCCCCCGCACCCGAGCCGGCTCCGCCGACGCTGTGACGTAGTGCAGCAGCTTTGACGCCGGCACGACCACATACCCCACCACCGCCATGATCGCCAGCAACGCCCCGACGAAGAACAGCTTGTCGGCGACGAACATCACGATCACCACGCCGAGGAACACGCGGTACGCCAACGCCGCCAGCCCGTAGACCACGAACACGAGTTTCTCGCCGCGGGTGTGCGCGGGATTCAGCAGTTGGCGGACGCCGTAGGCGAAACGCCGCACGAGGTAGGTCAGGTACCGCGTCGCCCGCTGGTTGAGGTTCGGCATCTCGATCAGGTCCGACAGGATGTAGTAGCCGTCGAACTTGATCAGCGGGTTGGCGTTGAACAGCAGCGTCGAGACCCCGGCGATGAACATCAGGTTGTACGCCAGCCCGTGGGCGAGCGTGCCCTCGGCGGTCTGCGACCAGACGACGGCGGCCACGGCCGCGACCGCCAACTCGGCGTACATGCCCGCCGCGCCGACGAACGCCCGCTGCCACTTGCTCGGCAGCGCCCAGGCGCTGGTCGCGTCGACGTAGGGCACGGGGGTCAGCACCATCAACATGATGCCCACCGTGTGGACCTCGCCCCGCCCGTGCCGCCGCCGGCCGAACCGCTTGCACGCGAAGGCGTGCCCCAGCTCGTGCCACGCCTTGATCCCGACGAAACAGGCGTACAGCCAGGGCAGGTTGCCGGGCGCCAGCACGTTGCCGCCCTGGCTCCACAGCGCGTCGCCGCCACCGATCAGCGACCACACGCCGACGCCGATCAGCACCAGCCACAACGCGATGCCGATCGGGCCGAAGACCCAGTCCACCGCGGGCGACCAGCGGTTCAAAAACCGGTCGGGGTCCCAGATCGGCACCCGGGCGAACAGCACGTTCTTGAGGTATCCGCCGACCTCCTTGCGGACGCGCTTCTGCCGCCGCTCGAACATCCGCCGGGCGTCGGGCGGCAGGTCGCGGTCCAGCAGGTTGCTGGTGTGCAGTTGACCCAGCAGCCGCAGCGCCTCGCCCTGGGTCGGCGCGTCGTCGCCGAGCTGCTGCCCCACCGCCTCCCAGACCTGGCCCACGGTGCGTCGGCCGTCGAGCATGCCGACGAAGCGGTGGCCCGCCGGCCCGACACGGAAGTGCTGGTTGTTGCCCGGGTCCTGCAGGACGTGCCACGTCCGCCCCCGGTAGGTCTGGCGGACCACCTGGACCGTCGGCCGCAGCCGCGGCCGGGTGTCGGCCACGCGGTGCCAGGACTCGTCGTAGGTGGGGCGGTCGAAGGCCAAAGCGGTTCTTATCTACAACCAGAGCTTCATACGCAGCCAGTTCACCGCGTCGCGGGTCCACAGCGTGACGTAGCGGTCTTCGCCGGCCGTGATCCTCGCGGCGCCGGTCATGCCGGGGCGCATCCACCCGGGCTGGCGGTCCAGCTCGACCTCGACCGCGAAGACGTTACGCCCCTGCTCCACCCGCGCTGCCGGCTCGATCCGCACCACCCGGAACCCCACCCGCTGGTCCGGGTACGTCGTCGTCGCCAGCTCACCCCGCATGCCCGGCGTCACCTCGCCCGCCCGGGCCTCAGGCACGTATAGCTCCGCCCGCAGCGACTCCAGCGGCGCGACCTCAAACAGCGTCTCGCCCTCCGTCACCGCCCGCCCCAGCTGACGCTTCAGGTCGCCCTGCACCACCACCCCCGCCAGCCCCGAACGCAGCGACGCCTGCTCGATCTGGCTGCGCACCAAATCCCCCTGCGCCGCCACCGCCTCGGCCTCGGCCAGCGCCACCCGCACCCCGGCCAGGTCCCGCTCGCCCCGCGCCCGCTCCGCCCGCTGCCGCAGCGACGCCTCCTCCGCCGACAGCCGCGCCGCCTCCAGCCGCATCTCCGCCGTGTCCAGCTCCGCCAGCACCGTCGAACCCGACTCCACCCGGTCCCCCGGCCCGACGTGCACCGCGTCCAGGTACCCCGCGAACGGCGCGGTCACCAGCTGACGCTCCGCCGCCTCGGTCACGAACGTCGATTTCACGTGGTCCGTCCCCCGCGCCAGGGTCACCCAAAGCCCCGCCGCCAACAGCCCCACCGCCGCCAGCTTCGCCCAGGTGTACTCGCTGCCCAGGACGTGACCCAGGCCCCGCCGCGCCGCGTCCCGCGCCTTGACCGGCAGCCAGCGGTCCTTGTCGTGGAGCTGCCCCAGCAGCGGCGTCGCCAGCTCCGCCAGCAGACGCAGCCGCTCCACCGCGTCCGGGCCCGGCGCGGTCTCGGGCCGGCCCTCCACCGCCGACCACTCCACCAGCAGCACCGCCACCACCCCCGCGCTGCCGTGGCGGAGCGGCAGCGACACGACGTGGCTGCTGCCGTGGTGTTTCACCAACCCGGCGTGGTCCCGGCCGACCACCGGCAGCTCCGGCGGCGACGGCCAGAACACCTCGGTGTCTTGGTCCGCCGCCTCCTCCATCGCCGCCTCGAGGTCCTGCACCAGCTTCATCCGCCGGTTCACCCGCTCGGTGCGGCTCATCGCAATGAGTCTGACCCCCCCGCCCGTATGCCCCCCACCTCCGGGGGTTTCGGGTGAGGAGAACCAGCCGAGGCTGACGCGGTGGGCGTGGTGACGCGAAGCCACCTCATTGCACAGCGTCATCGCGGCCTCGCGGAAACGCCGGCTCGCGCCGAGCGCCGCCAACAAGTCGATCGACTCGGTCAGCCGGTCGATCCCGTCCTGACGCCGGCCCACCTCGCGCCGCGCGTCGTATGCTTTGACGATCGCCACGGTCGATCCCAGCTCCCGCGCCGCTCGCTCGGCCGCCGCCCGGTCTTCGCCCGCCAGACACAACGCCGACATGAACCGCCCGCCCCCGGGGTCCAGCCCCGCCGCCGCCGGCAGCGCCAGCAGCACCAGCCAGACCCGCGTCTCCGCGGCGGACCGCGCCCGTAGCAGCAGCGCCCGCGGACTCGAAAACACCTGCCCCGCCCGCTGCGCCGCCGCGCCCACCCACGCCGGCGGCAGCTCGTCGTGCTGCGGGTCGTAGCTCGCCACCACCCGCGCCCCCGCCCCGGGCGCAAACCGCAGCACCACCCCTTGGTCCGCCCCCACCATCGCCCCCTGCAAAGCCACCAGATTCGTCAGAAACGCCTCCGGCGGGCCCGCGAAATCCGCCAACGCCTCGACCGCCGACCGCCGACGCAAATCTTGCGTCACGCCCGACCCCGCCGCCGCGGGCCCCGTGTTCGTCGCTTCGGCGTCACTCACGCGTCGCGCCCCCGTCCGGCAGCCACGCCCGGAACCCCGACGGCAGCCGCTTGTCACCGTTCTCGATCTCGAACACGCACCGGAACGTCTGGCTCGCCGGGTCGATCATCGGGTCGATCCACATCAGCTCCGCCTCCAGCCGATCGTTCACCGGCGACTCGGCGTTCAACCCGTAGACCTCCCCGGCCCGCATCTCGCCGTACCGGTCCACCGGCAGGTACACCTCCACCTTCAGCCGGCTGAGGTCCGCGAACACCGCCACCGGGTCGCCCGGCGCCAGCCCCGACCCGCCGTACGCCTCGAAACGCATCACCCGCCCGTCGAACGGGGCCCGTAGCGTGAACTTCGCCAGCCGCGCCGTCTCCACCGCCCGCCGCAGACGCGCCGCCTCCTGCTCTCGCCGCGCGATCGCCGCGTCGATCTTCGCCAGCTCCAGCTGCACCCGCGCCTGTCGGATCTCAAACTCCGCCCCCGCCCCCCGTGACAGCAGCGTCTGCGCCTGCTCGTAGCGGATCTCCAGTTCCTCGATCGTCTCCTCCGCCCGCCGGATCGCCAGCCCGTCCTCCGCCTGCAGTTCCGCCAACGCCAACACCCCCGCCTGCTCCCGCGCGTCCTGCTCGGCCAGCACCTCCCCCCGCACCAGCAGCGCCCCCTCCGCCGCCATCCGGTCCATCAGCAAACGACCGCTCGCCTCGGCCCGCACCGTCACCGTCCGTAGCGGCTCCGCCACCCCCTGGTAATCCCGCGGCGAACCGCCCCAGGCCGACACGCCGACCCACAACAACACCGCCGCCAACAGCGAAGCCAATTTCTGTACGCGCATGAATCTGTACCCGTGATCGACAATGACCCGAAATTATGTCACACGATCCCCGGTCGTGCTACCCCAAAGTCTGAGCCGCTGGTCAACGCGAACACCAACCCCTCACCCCGAAGCCCACCGATTCCGTCCGTGGGCCGCCCCTCCGCAACCCCGCCCAGCTTCCCCAACCGACACCACCCGCCGGCTCACCCGGGCCGGGCGTATTCGCCGTGGAACAGTAGCGGCGTCCCGTCGTAGACCCCGAGGCCGTGGATCGTGTAGGTCGCTTCGTCCCCCTGGCCCACCACCCGCTCCCGGAACGTCTCGGCCGTGCCCGGCCGGTCCGCCGACCAGAACAGATACCCGTCGCTCAGCCGCCCGAAGTGCAGCGACCGCTCGCCGCCGCTCTTCTCGACCGTACACACCAGCCGCCCCTCCGCGTCCTGGTAGTTCGCCGCCTCGGCCGTCGTCACGTTCCCTTCCGGATCCGTCTCGTGAAACGTCGCCCGCTGGATGTCCCCGTCCCAGCGATACGTCTGCCGGACCTGCAGCCGGGTCAGCACGCCGCCGTCCACCGCGTACACCACAAACTCCCCCCGCCACTCCCCGGTCCACGGGTCGAGGATCGCCCGGTTCTCGTCGCTGATCGTGTCGGCCGGCTCGGGAAACACCAACGACTCGTCCGCCACCGAAGTCTCCGCCGCCAGGCTTACCGGCGGAGACGGAGCGGGACCACAAGCGACACCAACCCAGGCGATCGACGCGATGAAGGCCAGAACGGCCACGCTCGACACACGGCATCGGAATCGCCACCAAGCCCGGCCTGTTGGTTCGGTTGCGCTCATATCAAACGTTAGCGTGACTAACCCCCACCTTCCCCCGGAAGTAAGCGCGTCGTCGAAAATAACGCGGATACGTACGAAAACCTCTCTATGCGGCAAGGTCAACCGAGACTTCTAACTCGTTTTCAGCAACCCCGCCGTTCATTTCTTGCCGGCGACGCCGAAGAAACCTTCGGGGGCCTTCTCGGCCCCGTTTTCGATCACGTAGGCGAGTTCGGAGGCAAGTTTGCTACCCATCGCAGTTAACGTTTGCAGGTCGGCCGCCGCGCTGTCTTTGCTGCCCGTCTGAACGTACAAAACGCCCCGGTACATGTACGCCTCAGCGAGATCCTCGTCGAGTTCGATCGCCGTGTTGTAGTGTTCCAGGGCCTTGTCGTAGTGGTCTTCGCCCTGCTTCCGCAGCGTGTAAGCCAGGTTGTTGTGGGCCTCGGCGAAGTCGGGCTCCAGCCTCAAGGCACGCTCCAGCAGCACCTGGGCCGACGAAAATTCGAGCTTGTGAATCTCGTCGTACGCCGCGTTGTACAGCTTCACGTGCTCGTCCACGGGCTTGGGCTTCGGCCTGCTCGGAGCGGCGAAGCTCGGCAAGGCGAGCAGCACCGAGAGACAGACGGCCGTGACGAGCAAACGGACGGGGCTGACGAGGGTCGGGTTCATGGAAACATTCCTTCAAGAATTTTGCCGTCAATCCGGTTTAACTTGCATAATTTTAGGCGGCACGTTCACGACACGCCGGGACGGGACGCGGTTTGGCAAGCCTCACGCCACACGATGTGCTGAGCCGAACTGAGCACACGGGGCATTCTGCCCCAGCCAGATGCCCGGCAGTGTTCAACGCGCTTTGTCCCCACCAGCCATCGCAGGTGACAAGCAGACGACGGGCGCAAAAAAAATGAGACCCGAAGGCCTCACTTTGGAACATTTTGATCAAACCGGGACGGCCACGCCTCGACCGACCCTTCACGCTCTGCGACGCCGCAGCAGCACGACCGAACCTCCAAGCCCCAGCAGAACCAGAGAGGCGGGTTCGGGTACGAGACCGATCGCGGTGTCGGAGATATCAATGGTGAACGAATCGAAGGAAGAGAACCCGAACGGGGCCAGCTCTAGATCAATGGATATTCCCGCATTGGCCGCGATCGGGGATAGATCTTCCCAGTAAAACGCGGCGATGGCGTTGCCGTCGCCGTCATCGTAAAGCACAGAATTCGTCGGCAGATTTCCGGCGATGGTCGCCACGGGCGAACCTGTACCCGGACCGAGAACTTTGAGTTGCAGGAGTACGTTCTCGACCACGCCAGGATTATTGAGCGTGACGCCCCAATTCCCCCCCCAGAAGTGATGGTAAAACCGGTTGTCGGTAAGTCCGGCTGGAATGATGCCCCCAGGAGAGCTGAAAGGCGAAAACGGAGGTGTCGGCAACGGCTGCGAGGTGAAAGTCACGTCGCCGGTCACGCCTCCTCCGCTGGCGAACGTATCGGCGTTGCCAATCTCTACGGGGCTGGTCCCCGCGTTGAACTTATCGAACTGGATAAAACCAGTCCCCAAATCTCCGCGGGTGTCGGGCGCGGCCACCCCGGTCACCGTCGCGTGGCTGGATACCGCGCAAGCCAGCAGACCAACCGCCAGCGTTGACGGGACGAAAAATCGCGACGCGTTATTCATGTCATTCCTCCATAAGGACCGCTTGAAAGCGGGGCCAACAAAAGTTTTCGGCGTAGCTGCAACGAGATACGTGCCGAGCAAAGCAGAGAATAGCACGATTGATTCGCAGTCTCAAATATCGCGTAGTTTTATTTCCCGCCCGGCCACCAGTGCAGACGTTACTGAAGCCGCCCGCCAACAGCGATTCGTTCATGCAAAACGCGTCGGCGGGACGGCTGCATCGTCTTTAAAAAATGAAAATGCATGAACTTAGCGTCCCCGCACATTTTGGGCTCGGCACGCTCTCATCCCGCATATCCAACTCCTGAAGCGGCCCTCGAGACGGCGAACCGTACCGTGGCGGGTGGCTGGGGTCGAGCGAAACGAGCCCCCGGAAAGAGCCGGATGATCTACGAATTCCTTAAAAAACCGTCCAGCGTAAACGGCGGGGTTCGGCGAGCCTCACCTCGCACGATTTGCTTACCGCTTCACGACACATTCCTCACACGCGGCGGCGAGATCTGTGTTGCGGTGGTTGGCCGCCAGATGATGGCAAGGAGCGGGGTCGATTCGGCGGGGTCAGACTCGCTGGGGAGGGTGTAGCCGGGACACAAGAGGTGGTCGGCAAAGGCGACGGCGAAGCGGCCCGGCGGATTCGAGGTCGCGGGGGGCGTGGCTCAGCCGGGCACGGCGGAGGGCAGGACCTTGAGGGAGGTGGACGAGCCGGCGTCGGCGGTGGCCATCTCTTTATCGGGGGGGGCGAACTTGGTGAGTTCGATGCCGGCGACGGCGGTCTTGTATTCCTCGAGCGTCGGGGTGCGGCCGAGGATGGCGGCGAGGACGACGACGGGGGTGGAAGCCAGAAGCGACTCGCCCTTCTTGCGGTCGGAGTCGGCGACGACGCGGCCCTGGAAGAGGCGAGTGGAGGTAGCGAGGACGGTGTCGCCCTTCTCGGCTTTCTCTTGGTTTCCCATGCAGAGGTTACAGCCGGGCCGTTCGAGGTACATCATGTTGTCGTACTCGGTGCGGGCGGCGTTCTTGGGGGCGGCGTCGTCGAACTCGAAGCCGGAGTACTTCTGGAGGATCTCCCAGTCGCCCTCTTCCCGGAGCTCTTCGATGATGTTGTAGGTGGGGGCGGCGACGACGAGGGGGGCCTGGAACTCGACCTCGCCGAGCTCGGCCTCGAGGTTGCGGAGCATCTTGGCGACGATCTTCATATCGCCCTTGTGGACCATGCAGGAGCCGACGAAGCCGAGGTCGACGGGCTTGGTGCCGCCGTAGAACGACAGGGGGCGGATGGTGTCGTGGGTGTAGCGTTTGGAGACGTCTTCGTGGTGGACATCGGGGTCGGCGATCATGGGCTCGCCGATGACGTTGAGGTCGACCTCGAACTCGGCGTGGTACTTGGCGTTGGGGTCGGGGGCGAGCGGCGGTTTTTCGCCGGAGCGGACCTCGGCGACACGCTTGTCGGCGCGGTCGATCAAACCTTGCAGGACGCGGTTTTCGTTGTCCATGCCCTTGTCGATCATGATCTGGATGCGGGACTTGGCGATCTCGAGGGACTGGATGAGGGTCTCGGGCTGGGAGATGCAGATGGAGGCCTTGGCCTTCATCTCGGCGGTCCAGTCGGTGAAAGTGAAAGCCTGGTCGGCGAGGAGGCTGCCGAGGTGGACCTCGATGACCCGTCCCTGGAAGACGTTCTCGCCGCCGAAGTGCTGGAGCATCTGGGCCTGGGTCGCGTGGACGACGTCGCGGAAGTCCATGTAGTCCTGCATGGCACCTTTGAAGGTGACCTTGACGGACTCGGGGATGGGCATGGACGCCTCGCCGGTAGCCAGCGCGAGCGCGACGGTGCCGGAGTCGGCGCCGAAGGCGACGCCCTTGGACATGCGGGTGTGCGAGTCGCCGCCGATGATGACGGACCAGTCGTCGACGGTGAGGTCGTTGAGGACCTTGTGGATGACGTCGGTCATCGCGTGGTACTGCCCGTCGGGGTCGCGGGCGGTGATGAGCCCGAAGTCGTTCATGAACTTCATGAGCTTCGGGATGTTGGCCTGGGCCTTGGTGTCCCAGACGGAGGCGGTGTGGCAGCCGGACTGGTACGCGCCGTCGACGCCGGGGGAGATGACGGTGGCGGCCATGGCCTCGAGTTCCTGCGAGGTCATGAGGCCGGTGGTGTCCTGGGAGCCGACGATGTTGACCTTCACCCGGACGTCGGACCCCGCGTGAAGGATTTTTCCGGGGGTGGTGCCGACGGCGTTTCGGTTGAAGATTTTTTCGACGGCGGTGAGGCCCTGGCCTTCGCGGGAGACCTCCTTGGCGGGGGCGTAGACCCGGGGCGCGTCGATGCCGAGGGTCTGGGCGGCGAAGGTCTGGAGCTTCTTGCCGAAGACCACGGCGTAGGAGCCCCCGGCCCGCATGAACTCGCGTTTCTGCGGGGTGAGCGAGCCGGAGATGTCGAGGACCGCTTCTCCGTTTTTATAGAGCTTCTGATCTTTGGTGTTGATGGTGAGGACGGTGCCGGTGGCGACGGAGTATTTCTCTTCGAGGACGGGGTCTCCGTTTTCGTCGCGGACGACGTTGCCGTCGGCGTCGGTCTTCTTGACCCAGTTCTTGAGGTCGATGCCGATGCCGCCGGTGACATCGACGGTGGTGAGAAAAATCGGCGAGATGCCGTTGGTGCCGGCGACTACGGGGGCGATGTTGATAAAGGGGACGTAGGGGCTGGCCTGCCGGCCGATCCAGAGGGCGACGTTGTTGACGCCGGACATGCGGGACGAGCCGACGCCCATGGTGCCCTTCTCCGCGACGAGCATGACGCGTTTGTCGGGGTGTTTCTCTTTGAGGGCGACCATCTCGGCCTGCGCCTCGGGGGTGATCATGCACTTGCCGTGCAGCTCGCGGTCGGAGCGGGAGTGGGCTTCGGAGCCGGGCGAGAGCAGGTCGGTGGAGATGTCACCGACGCCGGCGATGTAGGTCACCAGGTCGATGGTCTCGGGCAGGTCGGGCAGCTCGGTGAAGAACTCGGCTTGGGCGTAGCTCTCGAGAAGCTCTTTGGCGATCGGGTCGTCGGCCCGGAAGGCTTTTTCGAGGCGCTCGGTGTCGGCTTCGTAGAGATAGACCTGGGTCTTGAGTACCTCGGCGGCCTGCCGGGCGATCGCCGGGTCTTGACCCAGTGCCAGGTCGAGGAGAACTTCGACCGAAGGCCCCCCCTTCATATGCGACAGCTGCTCGAAGGCAAAGTCGGGCGTGACCTCGTCGACGGAGGTTTCGCCGAGGATGATGGCTTTGAGGAAGGCGGCCTTGACGCCGGCGGCCGAGGTCGTGCCGGGCAGGGTGTTGTAGATGAAGAAATGCAGGGAGTCTTCGCGGTGCGGATGACTCGGGTCCTTGATCTGCTCGATGATCTCGGTCAGCAGGTCGGCACCGTCGATGGGCTTGGGGTGCAGGCCCACCTCTTTGCGTTCTTCAATCTCTTGGAGGTAGTCGTCGTAAAGGCTCATGGGCGGTTTCGACCTCTCGCCGAAATGTTAGCGGCAGGAGCGGCAAAACTCACGGCCAACATGCGAAGCATATCGGTCCGGCGGGCCGGGTCGATCCATCACGACGCCGCCTTTAAAACATACCCCGGTCGTCGGGGATTTATTGTTCGAACGCGGTTTTTGCGAGAAAAAGCCGCATCCGGCCGCGTTTTCGACGTCAAAATGAACCGCCGTCTCAATACCCCGGCCCGAGCGTGTCGATCTCGCCGGTGGGCCAATCCGCGTCGGCGGGGTAGATCATGGTGTGGGTGTCCTCGAAGACCGCTCCCCCCGCCGGGGTGTCGCCGGTCGAATCGACGAAGCGGTTGTCCACGACGCGGGCGCCGAGTTTTTCGTAGAAGCGGCGGGCGTCGCCGGTCTGGAACAGGCAGGCCGGCCACTCCCCGCGATCGACCGGGCCGAACGCGGCCCGCACGACCCGGGCCCCCAAACCTCGACCGCGGTCGTCGGGGCGGGTCGCCACGTCGAGCAACCCCAGCACGGTCATCGGCCCGGCGGGCGTCGCGAGGCGGCGGGTAATCGTCGCGGCGTTGGCCCGCCACACCCCGGCCGCGTCGACGATCGCCGCCCGCCGCGCCGGCGTTGTGCTCCGCAGCGGACCCCCCGGAATTTCGGCCCCGTTCTCGGCGTGACGCATCCACACCGGGCCGCGGCTCGCCACCACGTCGTCTACCGTCCGCCCCGGCCGCGGAAACGCCGACGCGTGCAACACGCACGCCGCCCGGAATTCGGCCTCGGTCATCGCCCCGGCCGTGAACCACCGCAGGTCCGGGCCCCCGTCGCCGGCGACCGACCCGTTCACTCGGCCCACCGGGCGGTGACCGAGTACGGCTCTTTCGGCCCCCCCACGTCCAGGGTCGACCACGTGCTGACCCGGAAGTAGACCGCCTCGCCCGCCTTCACCGCCAGCTCCAGCGACTCGTGGCCCAGGACCTCGTTCTCGTCGTTGTCCGCGTAATCCAGCGATTCCCAGAACCGCTCGGCGTCGAACCGCTCGAGGATCAGGTCGGTCTCGCTGCCCACCGGCGTACGGGCCTGGAATCGCAGCAGCCCGTTGCGTGTCGGCTCGAGCACGTACCAGTCCCGCAGGTCGCCGCTCCCGCCGTCGAACGACTCGTCCTGCCGCACGCCGACGCGTAGCGGGATCGCGTCCTCCGGCCCGCCGTGGGGGTCCGCCGGCCGGTCCGCCTCGGGCACCGGGAGCCAGCCCGACTCGACCCGCACCCGCCCCGCGCCGTCCAGGCTCTCGAGCATCACCAGGTACTTGCCCGCCCGCGGCAGCGCCACGACGCCCTTCTCCCCGCCCGGCAGCTCCTCGGGGTCCAGGTCGATGTCGCCCTCGATCACCGCCTGCCCGAGCCGATCGGCCACCGTGATCATCAGGTCGATCCGCGGCCGGCTCACGCCGACGACCGTGAGCAGCCCGGGCTCGTCGGTCTCGACGCCCAGCACCAGCGGTCCCGTCTCATCCACCGCCACCGTCATCGACCGCCCGACGGTCAAATCCGCGTCCGTCTCGGGCCCCGGCATCGGCTCGGGCATCAACGCCTCCAGCGGCGACACCGGGTCCTCGGCCCCCGCCGCCGGCGGCAACGCGGCCCCGGCGGGGTTGCCCACGGCCGCCAGCCAAAGCCATCCCGCCACGCCGATTCTCAATCCAAATGGTTTTTTCATCTGTATCTTTGCCTCGACCCGTGGACGCTCGATTCCGCTTCCGTCACCGCCAATCTATCCGACCGGCCGTATTGAGTGGAAGCTACTTTATCCTGCGACGGCCCATGCCGCGTGACGCCCATTCCTCCCCGCCCGACCGCCGGCCTACGGCCGTCGTAATCCTCGGCCCGACCGCCGGCGGCAAGTCCGAGCTGGCGGTCGCGTTGGCCGAACGCCTGGGCGGTCCGGTCGTCGGCGCGGACTCGATGCAGGTCTACCGCCACCTCGACGCCGGCACCGCCAAGCCGCCCCCGGAGTTGCGCCAGCGGGTGCCGCACGAACTGATCGATGTGGTCGAGCCGACGCAGCGGTTCACCGTACACGACTGGCGGCGGCGGGCCGAGGCGGTGATCGCCGAGGCCCGCGACGCGGGGCGGACCCCGGTCGTCGTCGGCGGCACCAACCTCTACCTCAAGGCCCTGCTCGACGGGCTGTTCGACGGCCCGGGCCGCGACGACACGTTCCGCGCCACGCTCGAGGGTCTTCCGGGGGCGGAGCTGCACCGCCGCCTGGCGGCGGTCGACCCCGACGCCGCGGCCCGTATCGCACCGGCCGACCGCCCGCGGCTGACCCGCGCGCTGGAGGTGTTCCACCTGACCGGCCGACCGATCAGCGACTGGCAGGTGCAGTGGGGCAGACCGGGGAGTGGGGGGGGGGGGGGGGGGGGGGGGGGGGGGGGGGGGGGCGGGGGGGGGAGGGCGCGGGGCGCGGGGGGGGGGGGGGGGGGGGGGGGCGGCGGGGGGGGGCGGGACGGGGGGGGGGGGGGGGGGGGGGGGGGGGGGGGGGGGGGGGGGGGG
>JBCCRT010000002.1:0-72794 GCA_039201235.1 Planctomycetota bacterium | reverse complement strand
GCCCGGCGTGGACCGACAGGCTCACCAGCAGCCCGACCAGCAGCATCAGCCCCGGCGCCTTGGCGGCGAGCCCGGGGCGGAACGTGCGGAACCGTGGCCGGCGGTAGCGTCGCCGCGGCATCAGCGCATCGCCTCCAGCTCCCGCACCTTCGCCTCGACCCGCCCTCGCAGCACCGGGTCCAACGTCTCGACGTCGAGCCGTTGCAGCCGCGACAACGCGTCGTCCGGCCGGTTGCGGTCCTTCTGCGACAACACCGCCATCGCGTACTCGGCGTAAGGCGTGCCAGGGAAGGCCCGTTGCAGCTCATTGAGTTCCCGCACCATCGCCTCGGCCTCGCCCCGCTCGTCGGCGATCTCGGCGAGCTGGACCAACGCCTGGGCCGGGCGGGGGTAGACCGCATCGACGGTCAAGAACAACACGGCCAGCCGCTTGAACGCGGCGCGGGCCGCGAGTTGGTCGGCGTCCGCGTCGGCGGTCTCGCCGCGGCGCTGCGCGGCCGCGGCGCGCTGCCGGTGGGCCTCGCCAGTGGCGTACAAAGCTTTGGCCTGGATGCCGCCGTCCTCGGCCCGCACGAGGTCGGACAGCTCCATCAGCGCCGCGTCGAGGTTGCCGCGGGCCGTCTCGGTGCGGGCAAGCTGCAGACGGGCGTCGAGGTCGAAGCCCCGGCCCAGCGCGACGACGCCGAAGAAGCTGCGGTGCGCCTCGTCGAAGTCGCCCCGCGCAAAATGGGCCCGGCCGCGGGTGTAGAGCCGTTCGGACTCGGCCACGCCCTGCAGCCGGCGGCCGGGCGACTCGAATACCGCGAGCAGCCGCAGCGCCTCGACGGGGTCTTCGATTGCCACCGCGTGGTCGGCCCGCCACAAAACCTCGGCGTCGGTCAGGGCTTCGAGCCCGCCGAGCCGTTCCATCTGACCCAGCGCCGTCGCCGCGTCGGCCGGGCGGGCGGCGTCCCGCAGGTAAGCGGAGATGATCCGCAGCGCCGCCACCCGCTGCGCCCCCGGGAGCTTCGGGTCGTTGGCGGCGGTGGCGAGAACGTCCATCGCTTCTTCAGGCCGGCCGAGCTGGTTCAGCAGCAGGCCTCGCCGCAGGTCCACCGCGTGGCGGTACGGGTTGATCGGGTGCTCACGCTGCAGCGTGTCGTAGTTGGCCAAGGCTTCGCGGTACTGCCGCTGCCGGGCCTGCGCCTCGCCGAGGCGGTAGAGCGCTTCCTGCGCGGCGGCGTCCGGCGGGTCGGTGGCGAGCAGCTCTTCGGCGGTCGCGGCGGCCGTGTCGTAGCGGCCCAAACGGTGCGACACGTCGACGAACCGCAGCGTCACCGTCGGCGACTCGGCCACGCCGCGGGCGTCGAGGTACGCCCGCAGGTCGTCGGCCGCGGCGGCGAGTTCGCCCGTCTGCTCGTACAGCGACGCCCGGCGGAGCAGCGCCTGGAAGTGGTACGGGTCGTCGGGGCCACGCTCGATGAAGCCGGCCAGCCGCTGCACGCCGGCGGCGGCCTTGCCCTGCTTCGCGTCGGCGGTCGCGAGCAAAAACGACGCGTCGATCTGCTGCGGCGACTCGGGGTGGTTCGCCTCGAGGCGGTTGACCGTGCGGGCCAGGTCGTCGTAGCGGGCCAGCTCGAACTGGCTGACCGCGAGCTTGTATAGCGCCAGCGGGGTGAGCTCGGTCTGGTTGTTGCCGTTGATGGCGGCGGCGAGGTAACCGGTGAGCAGTTCGGCGGCACGGGCGTGCTGATCGACCCCTTGGTACGCCGACGCGGCGAGGTAGTCGGCCGTGCCCCGCGGTTCGTGCGCGAGCGTGTCGGCGAGCTGCTGATGGGCGTTGATGACCGCGACGTTGCGGCCGGCCTTGAAGTCGGCCCACATGCGGCCGACGACGGCCGGGGCGAACTCGGCCGAGGCCTGGCCGCGCTCGATCACGGCGGTGTAGTGGCCCGCCGCGTCGTCGTACCGCTCCAAGGTAAACGCGAGGTCGCCGGCGTAGCGCGACGCCTCGGCGCGGACGGCCGGGTCGTCGGCGTCGGTGACGCCTTGCAGCGTCTCGAGCCCCGCGGCCGGGTCACCGCCGAGGGCCAGAGCGCGGGCGAGTTCGAGCGTGGCCCGCTCCCGCACGGGCGAACCTTCAACCGCCGCCCGCCGGGCCGAGGCAGCAGCGGCTTCGTAGTTGCCCGCCCCCCGCTGCGCCACCGCCTGCAGCAGCCGCGTGGAGGACAGCACGTTGTCCGGCACCACGGCCGGGTCGACCGCTTCGAGTTGTTGCAGCGCCGCGTCGTAGTCGCCCAGGTCGGTCAGCACCTGGCCCCGCAGCAGGCTCACGGCGTAGACCGGCACCCGCCGCGGACGGGCCGAGCCGGTCGCCCCGGCCAGCAGCTCGCTCGCGGCCCGCAGCGCCCCGGCCCGCCGGTACAGCACCGCCCGGAAGTACAAGGCGTCGCCCCGCTGCGCATCGCTCGGAAATTTTTCGAGGAAAGTATCGAACGCCGCGCCCGCCTCGGCGGTGTCGCCCCGCTGCATCAGCCGGTAGGCGAACAGGAACTCCTGGTCCGCGGCGGACTGCGCCGACGCGGCGGGGGCGGTGTTCAGCAGCGTAAGCGTGCAAACTATCCAATAGCGGTAACGCATAGCTCGGGTCTAAGTTGAGTAACGCGGTCAGCGACGCATTGCGTCGCAGTTGTGGCAACTACTCTTCGGCGGGCCGGATCGTCGCGGCCTGCACCTGCGTGAGCCCGGCCTGCTGGGCGAGGTCCATCACGCGGACGCCGACGCCCCAGTCTGCGTCACCGTCGGCGCGGATCACCGCCGCGTCGTTCGGCGCGACCGCCACCAAGTCTTCGAGGATGCCCCGCAGGTCGTCGATCGGCACGGCCCGCTCGCCGAGGAACACGCGGTTCTCGGCGTCGACGGTGATGATGATCTGGTTCGCCGGGCCCACCGCGGCCTCGGCCGTCTCCGACGTCGGCAGCGCGACGTCCATGCTCAGCTCCGCGTCGCGGAACACCGACGCGGTCATGAAGAAGATCAGCAGCAGAAACAGGATGTCCACCATCCCCGCCAACGGCAGGACGGGCGCCGAACGCTCGCGGGTTTGGGTGGAAAAACTCATGGGTGGGTAAGCCGCTTGCGGCTTAGGGGGTCGGGATCGGGCTAAGCCGCAAGCGGCTTCAGAGCAGCTTCGACGGCGGCTCGTCCGCCGCCTCGTCTTCGTCGGCCTCGGCGCTGCGGATGCGGTCGGCGATCGAGTGGACCGCGAACTCCGCCTCGGCCAGCGTCTTGGTCGCCCGGCTCTTGATCACCGAATAAAACACCAACGCGACGATCCCGACCATCAGCCCGAACATCGTGGTCGCCATCGCCTGGCCCACGCCCTGCGACAGCACGTTCGCGTCGATCGCCCCCGACTCGCGCTCGAGCCCGAAGAACGCGGTGATCATCCCGATCACCGTGCCCAGCAGCCCGAGCATCGGCGCAACGTTGCTGATGTCCGCCAGGTAGCTGATCCGGTTCCAGATCACGTCCGACAGCCGCCGGCCCTCGGCGTCGATCATGCTCATGATGATCGACTGGCTCTTGCCGTGGTTCTCGACGCACCGCAGGATGATCGGCGCGATGAACACCCCCTTCGCCCGGCGGCAGGCGTCGGCCGCCGCGTCGTAGCGACGCACCAGCACCAGGTTGGTCACCTCGTTGACGAACGCGGCCGGGGCGATCGACCGGCCGTTGATCGTCACCAGGAACCAGAAGAAGAACATCACCGCCAGCACCGACAGCCCGCCGATGATGCCGTTGATCACCGGCGAGAAGAAGAACATCTCCCGCAGCTGGTAGATCGTGTCCAACTCATTGAACCCCCCGCCCCCGGAAATTTCCGCGGCTTGGTCGGTGGCTGCAGCCGGTTCGGCGTCGGCCGCGGGCTGGGCCCGCAGCGTCAGGGTCAGGCCCAAAGCCGCCGCCGCCGTGAGCATCACCATGACGCGAGGCCAGACCCGGCGGACGGCTCGGGCCGATGGCCGCTGAATTGTGTCACGCATCGCGTTCCTTTCCCGATCGAGCCGCATGATACCTTCCATCGGCCGCCCGCCCCGCCGCGGGACCGGCCGGCGGCGTGCCGTTGTTATCGGCCGTCGCCACCCGCCGCTACAATCGCGGCCGCCCACCCGGGTCTTGGAGTCTTGCATTTGAACGCCGCGTTCTACACCCGCCTCGCCGACGACGCCCTGGCCGGCGTCACGCCCGACCCCGACCGGTCTCTGCAGCTGCTGACCGACGACGACATCGACCTGATGCCGCTGCTCAACGCGGCCTTCACCGTGCGGGACCGCCATTTCGGGCGGACGGTGCAGGTCCACGTGCTCAACAACGCCCAGAACGGCCGGTGCCCGGAGGACTGTTCGTACTGCACGCAGGCGAAGACCAGCGACGCGGACATCGAGCCGTACGCGATCAAGTCCGAGGACGAGGTGTTGGCCGAGGCCGAGCGGGCTTACAACGCCGGGGCGCACCGCTACTGCATGGTGTTCTCGGGCCGGGGCCCGTCGGGCAAGCGGACGGACCAACTCGCGTCCTACGTCCGGGCGGTGAAGGGGCGGTTCCCGTCGCTGGAGGTCTGCGTGTCGGCGGGGCTGCTCGACGACGAGAAGGCCAAGGTGCTGGCCAAGGCGGGGCTGGACCGGCTGAACCACAACCTCAACACCTCGCGGCAGACCTACCCGAAGATCTGCACGACGCACACCTACGACGACCGGCTCAACACGCTGCTGTCCGCCAAGCGGGCGGGGCTGGAGACCTGCTCGGGGCTGATCGCGGGCATGGGCGAGTCGCCCGACGAGCTGGTCGAGGTCGCCCACACGCTGGCGGACCTGCGGGCCGAGTCGATCCCGGTCAATTTCCTGCTGCCGTTCGAAGGAAACCGCCTGCCCGGGACACCGGAGGACGCGTTCCCGCTGACGCCGGAATACTGCCTCAGGATCCTCTGCATGTTCCGCTTCACCAGCCCGTCGGCGGACGTCCGCTGCGCCGCGGGGCGGGAGTACCACCTGCGCAGCCTCGAGGCAATGTGTCTCTACCCCGCCAACTCGCTGTTCCTCGACGGCTACCTCAACGGCAAGGGGGCCGAGCGGCGGCGGACCTACCGCATGATCCGGGACGCGGGCTTCGAGATCGTCAGCGACCACCTTGTCGGCGACCTGCTCGAGGAGATCGAGGCCGACGCCGACCCGGCGAATCCGCCGCAGTCGCTGACCCGCGACGGGGTCGAGATCAAGTCGCTGGACGAGCTGCGGCCCGCCCGATCGGCCCCCGCCCCTCAACCAGTCGTCACGACCCGTGGCTGACCGTCCGGCCGACGTCGCGGTGATCGGCAGCGGCGCGGCCGGGCTGTTCGCCGCGATCTTCGCCGGCCGCGCCGCCCCGCCGAACACCCGCGTCGTTGCCTTCGACGGGGCCAAACGCGTGGGCGCGAAAATCCTGATCGCCGGCGGCGGCCGGTGCAACGTCACCCATGACGTCGTGAACCCCGACGACTACGCCGGCGGCCCGGCCGCCACCCGCAACGCGGTCAAAAAAGTCCTGCGGTCGTTCACCGTCGCCGACACCATTGACTTCTTCCGCGGCTACGGCGTTGAGCTGAAACGCGAAAACACCGGCAAGCTATTCCCCACGACCGATCGGGCCCGCACCGTGCTCGACGCCCTGCTCCGCGCGGCCGACGACGCCGGGGCCGAGCTGCGGACCAGCCACCGCATCGAAACCGTAACGAAAACCCCGGGCGGCGGTTTCGAAATCACCACGTCGCAGGGTGACTTCACCGCCCGCCGTGTGGTCCTCTGCACCGGCGGCCTGGCGCTACCCAAGACCGGCAGCGACGGCCACGGCTACCGCCTCGCCCGCGCCCTGGGCCACACCGTCACCGACACCTGGCCCGCCCTCGTGCCGCTACGCCTGCCCGACGGCCACTGGCTCACCGAGCTCAAAGGCATCGCCGTCGACGTGGAGCTGTCCCTCGCCGAGCCGAGCGGCAAAGTCCGCCGCCGCCAGAGCGGCGCGATGCTGCTGACGCACTTCGGCGTCTCGGGCCCGGCGGCGATGGACCTGAGCCGACATTTCGCGGGCCACTTTGATCGTTACGAATCACAACACCTGACCGCCAACCTTACGCCCGACCACACGGCCGAGTCGCTCGACGCCGAAGTCCTGCGTCGGGTCGAAACGCAACCGACCCAGACCCTGATCCAATTCATCAAGGCGAGGTTCCCCGAGCGGCTGGCCGACGCCCTGCTGCGACACGGGGCCGGGGTCGACCCGACGACGCCGCTGGCCCGGCTCCGCAAGGACGACCGCCGCAGCCTGGTCCGCACGTTGACCGCGCTGCCGCTGCCGGTCGTCGCCGACCGCGGCTACGAGCACGCCGAGGTCACGGCCGGCGGGGTGCCGCTGTCCGAGGTCGATCTGAAGACCATGGCGTCGCGTCGCTGCGAAGGGCTGTATCTGGCCGGCGAAATCCTCGACGTCGACGGGCGGATCGGCGGCTACAACTTCCAGTGGGCCTGGTGCACCGGCCGGCTGGCGGGGTGCGCCGCGGGGGGCGTGATACCGCGGATGGCCCAAGAAAAAGCCCGCGTCGGGTGACGCGGGCGGTAGATGCGGAGTTGCCAAATTCCGGGGGTTAATTCCGGGGGTTACGCGGCGGCTTCGAAGCCGGCGCAGCCGGAGTCGGCCGTCACGGTGAGCTTCAGCGGTTCGAGCCGGGGGTGGCCGCACTCTTCCTTGAGGTCTTCCGGAGCGGACTTGCTGGTGCGGATCTGCACGAGCTGGGGGGCGTCCGCGTGTTCTTCACCGAAGTGCCGGCACAAGCCGCACTGTCCTTCTTCGAGGGTCAACATGTTGAATTCCTTACGTTTGGGGTGGATGGATCAGCTTCATTGAGAGCTGAGACTGACTGCGCCTCAACTCGCAAGAGATCATAGACACCATCGACCCAAAATCAACGTAAGTTCATTAAATACAGTAATTTGATAATTAGTCTCATTTCTATTTGCGTGGCGATATTGTTGAGATAGTGCCGCAAAATCATCCGAACTCGTTTTCGGGTTTTACGGGTTCCGGGGGCTGAGGCCGTACTCTGTCCAGCGGTCGGTGACGCGTTGGCGGATGTGTTCGGACATGGTCAGGAGGTCGGGGTAGTCGCGGACGGGTTGGCCGTTGACTTCTTCGCCGGGGAGTTTGCGGGTGGCGTCGAGGCCGATCTTGGTGCCGGCCCCGAGGCGGGGGGCGGCGTGGTCGAGGATGTCGAGCGGGCCGTTGACGAGCTCGATATCGCGCCCCGGGTCGGCGTTGGCCAGCAGGTGGAACAGCACCGCGTCGTGGTCGTGGACGTCGACGTCTTCGTCCACCACGACGATCGCCTTGGTCCACGCCATCTGCCCGGCCCCCCACACGGCGTGCATCACCTTCCTAGCGTGCAGCGGGTACTGCTTGCGGATCTTGATGAACGCGCAGTTGTGGAAGCAGCCGAACATCGGCAGGTCGTAGTCGAGGATGTCGGGCACCAGCGTTTTGAGCAGGGGCAGGAAGACGCGCTCGGTCGCCTTGCCGAGGTAGTAGTCCTCCTGCGGGGGCCGGCCGACGATGGTCGTGGGGTAGATGGGTGACTGTCGGTGCGTCACGGCGGTGACGGTGAAGACGGGGTAGCGGTCGGGCAGGGAGTAGAAGCCGGTGTGGTCGCCGAACGGGCCCTCGAAGACCGCGCCGGGGCCGAGGTCCGCGCCGGATTCGGGTAACCAGCCGATCGGGCCGGCTTCGGTGCTGACGAACCCTTCGATCACGATCTCGGCGTTGGCCGGCACGTGGAGGTCGACGGTCCGGCACTTGACCAGCTTGATCGCCCCCTGACGGAGAAACCCCGCAAAGATCAACTCGCTGATGCCGGGGGGCAGCGGCGCGGTGGCGGCGTAGGGCAGGACGCTCTCCCCGCCGAGGACGATCGCCAAAGGCATCCCTTCAGAATGATCGCCTTGCTCGTCGTTGTGCTTCTTCCACGCCCGCCAGTGGGCCGCGCCGTCGTGGTGGACGTGCCAGTGCATCGCGGTGTGGTTTCGGTCGATCAGCTGGGCGCGGTACATGCCGACGTTGCGCGACGGCCGGGGCTCGCCGTCGGGCTTGCCGGCGTCGTCGGGGGCGATCGTGTACATCCCGGCCAGCGTGATGTACCGGCCCTTGCCCTCGGCCGTCCCCGCCTGCTCCGGCGACACCGGATACCCGCACTTCCGGGGGTCGCCGTCGTCGGGCCAGCACTGGATGATCGGCAGGTCGAAGAGGTTGATCTCGTCGCCGGTCTTGACGGCCTCCTGGCACGGTCCGGAGCGCACGACCTTCGGCGGCAGCGACGCGACCTTCGCCAGTTCCAACCCTTTTTTCACCTTGTCCATCAGACGCGTCGGCGGCTCGGGCTTGACCAGCGACGCAACGCGGTCGGCCAGCGCCCCGAAGCCCCCTTCCGTGCAGCCCAGCGCCATCTCCATCCGCCGGTAGCTGCCGAAGGCGTTGATGAGCAGTGGCATCGCCGCCCCACCCTCCGGCGTCTGCACGTTCTCGAACAGCAGCGCCTTACCGCCAAGGTGCGCGAAGCGCGGGTCGAACTTGCGGGCGTGCTCCGAGGCCTGCGCGGCCGGCGACTTGCTCACCCGGTCGGCGATCTCCGTGACTTCGAGCATCGACGACACCGGGGCGGTGACGCGGTGCAACTCGCCGGCGGCTTCTAACGCGTCGACGAACTCGCGGAGGCTGGGATAGGTCATGCGGTTCAGGATAATGCGGCGTCTCACGGCGTGGCACCGGGCCCGGGCCGGCCCCTACGCTTGACCATGACCACCCATCCCACCGCCGCCGTATCCGACGTGTTGCCGCGGGAAACGGGTTTCAGCGCGTACGGCCGGGCCCGCCTGTGGCTGGGCATGACCAACGTGGGCTTCTGGGTCGCCACGTCGTCGGCGGCGCTGGCGTTCGGCCTGCCGCACGAGGTTTTCGCGAACGGCGGCGGGTCAACCCTCGCGGGGTTCGTGCTGACTTATGCAGTGATCCAATCGCCGTTCGACTGGCTCGGCGGCTACGTGCTGCCGAGGCGGCACGGCCGCGACCACCCGCCACTCGGCCGGTACACCGCGATCTGGCTGCGCGGCGTGGCGACGCACGGGCTGACCTTCTGGCTCATCGCCGGCGGGCTGTGGGCCGCGTCGGCATACGGCGGACGCATCGGCCTAGTCGCCGCGGCATTCGTCGGCGTGCTGGTGTTGCTGGCGCTGCGGCCCCGGCTGGCTCGGCTGACGGCCCGCTTCCGGGTCGAGAAAGAAACGGATGACTCGGCCCTGCCGCTGGAAGTCTGGCGGAGCGAAGACGAGGGCTTCACCGGCGGCGTGGCGGGCTGGCCCCACGCGTCGCATGTGGTGCTGCCCGAGCGATGGAGGGACACGCTAGGCGACGCCGGCTTCGCCGCGGCGCGGCGGCGGAGGGAGCTGGCCGTGAACAGCGGGGCCTGGGTCGGGGGCCGGGTCACCGCCGGGGTGTTCTCGCTCGCCGGCTTCGTCGCGTCGGCGGCGCTGGTCCGGCCCGAGTCGCTGGGGCACGCCGCCGGGGTGATCGAGTTCGGCCTGTGGTTCACGCTGTGGTCGTTCCTCGGGCTGCTCACCCTGCCGACGGTGTCACGCCGGGCCGTCGCCGCGCTGGACCGCCTCGAACGCGAGACCGACCCGAACGACGCCGACCGCGGCGCCCGCTTCCGGGGGCTCGACGCGCTGCAGGACGATGAGCCGAGCCGGCCGCGGCTGATCGAGATGATCTTCCACCCGCTCCCCGGCGTGGCGTCACGGCTGGATCATTCCGGGGGTCCGCGTCGGCCCGGCGGGTGGGACGCCGCCCGCACCAACGTGTTCCTGGGCTGGGCGGGGCTGAGCCTGCTGACGCGGGCGGTGCACTGCAACTGCGGCCGGCCGGCGTTGTGGGTGTTCCTGCCGACCGATTGATGCGTAGAGTTCTGCGAGAATCACGCCGGCTTGCTCGACCGGCGGTTGACCACGAACCGCCCGCCGCCCGCGACCGCCAGCAGCAGCGCCAGCGTGAACAGGATCACGTTCGGGTCGAACGCCGGGCCCTCGGCCGGCCACCACGCGATGCCCATCTCGATCATGAAGCTCAGCAGCATCAGCGCGATCAGCGTCGCGGCGACCCGGCTGTAGAACCCGATCACGAGCATCAGCCCGGCGATGACCTCGACCGGCGGCAGGGCGTAGCCGTAGAACAGCCCCAGCGGCCGGGGCAGCGGCGCGTTGGCGGCGACAAAATTGGCGAAACCGCTCAGGGCGTCGATCACCGACCCGTCGTCTTTCGGGATCGCCTTCCGCACCCCCGCGAAGACGAACAGCATCCCGAGGGTGATGCGGTTGAGCAGCCAGGCGATGTCGATCACGGTCTTGTTCTTCATGACGCAAGGGTAGCCCTAGCCCCCGGAGACGTCACCCGCCCAGCTCGACCGAGCGGTCGCGGGCCGCCCGCAGCGCCGCCACCACCGCGTCGGCGACCTCACGGCGCTCCAGCTCCTCGATCGCCGCGGCCGTGGTCCCGCCGGGGCTGGTGACCCGGCGGCGCAGCTCGGCGGGCGGCTCGTCGCTGCTGGTCAACAGCTCGGCGCTGCCGAGGATGGTTTGGTTGACCAGCTGCCGCGCGTGGTCGGACAAGCCGAGCTCGTCGGCGGCGCGTTGCATGGCCTCGGCGAGATAGAACACATACGCCGGCCCGCTGCCCGACACGGCCGTGACCGCGTCGAGCTCGTGTTCCTCGACGCGGACCGCCTCGCCGCAGGCCCCGAACAGCCGCAGCGCCAGCGCGTCGTCGCCGGGCCGGGCGTGCGTGCCCAGGGCGACGCCCGCCATGCCGCGGCCGATCATGAGCGGGGTGTTGGGCATCACCCGCACGACCCGCAGCGGCTTACCGGCGATCGCGCTGATCTTGGCGCTGCCCAGCCCGGCCATGATCGAGACCACCACCTGCCGCTCGGCGTCGATCGACGCGAGGTCGTCCGCCAGCGTCGGCAGCACCTGCGGCTTGACCGCCAGCAGCACCGTCTCGCAGGACGCGATCAACGCGGCGTTGTCCGCCGTACGCTTCACGCCGAAACTCTCGAACACGCTCAGCCGCTCGTCACTCGGGTCGGCCGCTGCCATCGCCCAAGCGTCGAGCACCCCGGCCGACACCGCGCCCCGCGCGATCGCCTCGGCCATGTTGCCCGCGCCGATGAACCCGAGTTGATACGTCTTGGCCATGCCCCGCAGGTTAAGCGAACCGCGTCGCCGGCTCACCCCCCGTCGAGCCAGGCGTCGCGGATCGCGGCGGCGTCGGTGAACAGGTCGAGCAGGTCGTCGGTCCGGCCCTTACGCACCAGGCCGCGGAGCTCGTTGAGGTTGGCGGCCAAACGGTCGAGCGCTTCGCCGATGGGCTTGGCGTTGGCGGCGACGATGTCGGTCCGCATCGGCGGGTTGCTCGACGCGAGGCGGGTCGTGTCGCGGAACCCGGTCGAGGCGAGGCCCAGCGGCCCGAGGTCGTCGGCCGTGTGCGCCAGCAGCACCGCGACCAGGTGCGGCAGGTGCGAGACCGCGGCGACCTGCTTGTCGTGCTGGTCGGCCGTCATGACGTGGATCGTCGCGCCCAGGGCCTCCCACATCCCGCGCACCGCGGACACCGCGTCGTCGGCCGCGTCGTCGTGCGGGCACAGGACGCACGGCCGGCCGCGGAACAGCCCGCCGTCGGCCGCCTCGGGCCCGCTGCGCTCCGAACCCGCCATCGGGTGGGCCGGCACGAAGAACTGCGGCTGGGTCAGATACCGCCGGCCGTCCGCGGCGACGCTGAGCTTCGTCGACCCCGCGTCCGTGACGTAAAGCCCCCGCCGCTGGTGCGGCGCGAGCCCCCGGAAGACCTCGCCCATCGTCCCGACCGGGACACAGACGACGACGACCAGCTTGCCATCGTGCGTCACCGCTTCGGCCAGATCGGCCGTCCCCTCGTCGATCGCGCCGACCCGTTTCGCCGTCTCCAGCGTCGCCGGCGTCCGCCCCACGCCGACCACCCGCCCGGTAAAACCCGCCCGTTTCAGCCCCAGCCCGACGCTGGCCCCGACCAGCCCCGTCCCGACAATCACCACCCGTGACACGGCGTCGAACATGGTTTGAACTATAATGCGGGTTGGTTCGGGGCGAGCCGAAACCACGGGCCGAGCCGCGGCGGGTCGGGATTACGAATTACGATTACGAGAACGAGAACGAAACAGGCAGGGCCCGCCACCCGCATTTTCTTGCTAACACCTAGCGCCTAGCAACTAGCGCCTACGACATGTCCACCCTCTCCGACTACACCGGCACGTACGAGCTCGACTTCGAGCGGCCCCTGCTGGCCCTCGAGCGTCAGATCAACGAGCTCGAGGCCCAGGCCGACCCCGACCGCTCGGCCGTGGGCCTCGACCCCAACCTCGACTTCACCGCCGACCTCAAGAAGCTCCGCCAGTCGCACACCGCGATGCTCAAGAAGATCTACGGCCGCCTCGACGGCTGGCACACCGTCCAGGTCGCCCGCCACCCCAACCGCCCGCAGACCACCGACTACCTCGCCGCCTTCGTCAAGGACTTCACCGAGCTGCACGGCGACCGGCACTACGGCGACGACCCCGCCATCGTCGCCGGCTTCGGCCGGATCGGCCCGCACAAGTGCCTGATCGTCGGCCACCACAAGGGCAAGGACGTCAAGGACAAGATCGCCTGCCACTTCGGATGCGCCCACCCCGAGGGCTACCGCAAAGCCCTGCGCTGCATGAAGCTCGCCGAGAAGTTCGGCCTGCCCATCGTCACCTTCGTCGACACGCCCGGCGCCTACCCCGGCATCGGCAGCGAGGAACGCGGACAGGCCGAGGCCATCGCCGTCAACCTCCGTGAGATGTCCCGGCTCAAAGTCCCCATCGTTTCGGTCATCATCGGCGAGGGCGGTTCCGGGGGCGCGATCGGTATCGGCGTCGCGGACAAGCTTGCGATGCTCCAGTATTCGTGGTACTCGGTCATCAGCCCCGAGGGCTGCGCCGCGATCCTCTGGAAGACCGCGAACCCCGAGAACAACGCCAAGGCGGCCGAGGCCATGAAGGTCACCGCCCGCGACAACCTCAAGGTCGGCACGATCGACGACGTGATCGACGAGCCGCTCGGCTCGGCCTACCGCCGCCCCGCCGCCGCGGCCGAGGCCCTCGAAAAATACCTCGTCCAGTCGCTCCGCGAGCTCAAGCGGTTCAAGCCGGAAAACCTGGTCAAGAAACGGTACGAACGCCTGCGTAAGCTCGGGGCCTACCTCGAGAACTGACCGCGGCGTGGAAAACGCCCGCCCGGCGGTGGAAAACAATTATCGGAAATCCGGCGGATTCCCCGACGGCCGGGCCCACCGATCACCGATACTTGTGGTAGCTCACGACCTGTCGACCAACACCGCAAAGGGCCGCCGCCTGGCCCATGCTGGACTTAGGGCAGCGCTTCGTGAGTTTTTTTACGCGCCGACCGCCGACAACACATCGCCCGGACGAAGCGGCCGCCCCTTGACGAACTCGCCCAGAGGCAGCGGCTTGCCGCCCGGTGCTTGCAGCTCCAGCAACTCGATGCTTCCGGGGCCGCACACGACCCGAAGGTCGGGGCGGACCACGCCGGAGTCCGCATCGACCTTGTCGGGCGGGTGGTCGATCACCCGCTTGAGGATCAGCGTCTCGGTCGTCCCCGACGCCGCCGACGTCCACGCCACCCGGCAGCCCGGCCAGGGCGTCAGGCCGTGGACCCGCGCCCGCACCAACGCCGCCGACCGATCGAACCACACCGTGCCGTCGGCCTTGGTGAACTTCGGGGCCCGCGTCGCCTGCGTGTCGTCCTGCGTCATCGGCGTGAGCCGGTCGTTCTGCAGGTCATCCAACACCCGCAACACGCAATCGGGCCCGAGCTCCGCCAAGCGGTCGTGCAACTCGCCCGCCGTCTCGCGGGGGTCGATCGGCGTCTCGGCGGTGGCGTACACCGCCCCGGCGTCCATCCGCTGCGCCAGGCCGATGACGCTTACACCCGTCACCGGCTCGTTCTCGATCATCGCCCAGTTGATCGGCGCCGCCCCCCGAAACTTCGGCAGCAGCGAGGAATGTACGTTCACCGCGAGCCGGCCTATCGCCGCGATCAACTCGGGGGTGAGCTTCTGGCCGAACGCGATCACCACCGACGCGTCCGCGGCGTAACCCGACACCTTCGCCACGAACGAGGGTGTGTTCACGTCGTCGGACTTCAGCGTCTCGATGTTCTGCGCCTCGGCCCACGCGGCGATCGGCGTCGGGGTCAGCGCCCGCTTGCGCCCCGCCGGCCGATCGGGCTGCGACACCACCGCGACGACCTGGTGTTCGCTGCCGGCGTGCAGGCGTTGCAGTGTCGGCAGGCCGAATGCGCCGGAACCGAAGTAGAGGAGTCTCATGGCGATCGCCGGTTCAACCCGCCGCTTCCTCCAAGTCCGCGATCGCCCGCTTGTTCGCCAGGCGGTCGATCCGCGTCATCTTGTCGAGGATCAGCGTGCCGTTGAGGTGGTCGTTCTCGTGTTGCCAGACGCGGGCGGGGAAGTCGTCGGAAGTCAGCGTGAACGGCTCGCCGTCGAGACCCAGGGCGGTGATCGTGATGGTTGTCGGCCGGGTGACCTCGGCCGAGACGTGCGGCAGGCTGAGGCAGCCCTCGTCGCGCGGCGCGGTGTGCGGGCCGGGGTCGGTCAGGGCGGGGTTGACGAACACGCGGTCGTCCTCGGGCTCGCCCGTCGGGTTGACGACGAACATCCGCCAGCTCAGCCCGACCTGCGGCGCGGCGAGCCCGACGCCGCGGGCCTCCCGCATCAGCTCCAGCATCCGCGACGCCACCGCCCGCACCGCGTCGTCCACCGCCGGCAGCGGCGCCGCGATCCGCCGCAACACCGGGTCGGGGTACTTCACGATCCGCAGCCGGGCCGGGTCCACGTCCGCCGGGGCGGGCACGGGCGCAGCGTTCGGGTTGTCGGCAGAAGCGGGCATCGTGGGGCGGCCGGAAAGATGAAAACGGCCTAAGCCATGCTAGGGGCTTCCCCGAACCCGCACAACACCGCTGGACGACCGCGGCGCCGCGTGCCTAATCTATGTGCAGAGCAAGATTTGGGTCTTGACCGGTCCGCGACGCCTTGACATACTGCCAACGACCGCCCGCGTCACCCTCCCGAGGTCCGAAGTCCATGGCCACCGTGACCAAAAAAGAACTGATCGACGCCATCGCCGAGGCCACCGGCCAGAAACGCGTCGTGGTCAAAGACATCGTGCAGACCTTCCTCAACTCCATCATCGTCGAACTCGGCAAAGGCAACCGCCTCGAGTTCCGCGACTTCGGCGTCTTCGAGGTCAAGCAACGCCGCGCCCGCATGGCCCAGAACCCCAAGACCCTCGAGCCCGTCGAGGTCCCGCCCAAACGCACCGTCAAGTTCAAGGTCGGCCGACTCATGAAGGTCACCCTCAGCCAGGACGGCCTGACCGACGGCGACATCGAGATCGACCTCGACGAAGACGACGAATGACCCCCGGAAGCTTTCGTTCCGCGTGGGGTGTGCCAACTGCGACGCGACGCGTCGCTGACCCCAACCATGTCGCTCGAAACGCGTCTGAACCGCGAACTCCATCACCTCGCGTCTAGCTCGCTGCGGCGGTCGCTGCGTGAAATCGAGGGCCACGGCAAATACGTCCGCGTCCACGGCCGACGCCTGCTCAACCTCGGCGGCAACGACTACCTCGGCCTCGCCACGCACCCCCACCTCCGACAAGCCGCCGCCGACGCGGCGCAGCAACACGGCACCGGCGGCGGCGCGAGCCGGCTCGTCGCGGGCCACTCGCCCCTGATCGCCGAGACCGAAAACCGCTTCGCCGCGTTCAAACACGCCGAGGCCGCGCTGCTGCTGCCCACCGGCTACGCCGCCAACCTCGCCGTGCTCACCGCGCTCGCCCGCCCCGGCGACCTGATCGTCCAGGACAAGCTCAACCACGCCAGCCTCCTCGACGCCGCCCGTTCCAGCTCCGCCGACGTCCGCACCTTCGCCCACGGCGACCTGAACAAAGCCGAGAGGCTGCTGCGCCAACACCACGAAACCGCCCCGGACGCCGAGCGTTTCCTCGTCACCGACGCCGTGTTCTCCATGGACGGCGACACCGCCGACCTGCCCGCCCTCTGCGACCTCGCCGACCGCACCGACGCCACCCTCGTCGTCGACGAAGCTCACGCCACCGGCGTCCTCGGCGACCGCGGCACCGGCCTCACCGAAGCCCAGAACGTCACCGGCCGGGTCCCCGTCACCGTCAGCACCGCCAGCAAGGCCCTCGGCGGCCTCGGCGGGATCGTCACCGCTTCACGGCTCGTAATCGACACCCTCGTCAACCGCGCCCGGCCCCTGATCTACAGCACCGCCGTCCCCCCCGCCCAGGCCGCCGCCCTCGCCGCCGCCCTCGACGTCGTCGCCGACGAACCCCACCGCCGCCGACGCCTCACCGAGCTGAGCACCCGCCTCCGCCAACGCCTCACCGCCGCCGGCTGGCCCGGCTTACCCCCGGAAGCACTCCCCACGCCGATCGTCCCTCTCCACGTCGGCGAGATCGACGCCGCGCTCACGTTGCAAGAACAACTCGAAGCCGTCGGCATCCTCGCCGTCGCTATCCGCCCCCCCACCGTCGCTCCGGGTACCGCTCGCGTCCGCCTCAGCCTCCGCGCCGACCTGACCGAGGAAGAGCTTGGTCTTGTCATCGACGCCACGGCCCACGGGCGGGCAAGCCCGCCCGCTATCCGATAGGCAGGGTCAGGACTTCTTCGCCTCGTCGCCGTCGACCTTGCCGAAAAGTTCGTCGACCGAGCCGTTGAACTCGCTGGTCTCTTCCAGCTTCCAGTCCTGGTTGGCGTAGTCCGAGTCGGCGTCGGAGAAGACGGCGGCGGCGAGGATGCCCGAGCCCAGGGGGGCGTCGCCGGCGAGGTACTCGCCGTCGTCGTCGGCGGCGTTCTGCTGGCGTTCGAGCTCGACGAGGGGGTCTTCGCCGTCGTCGCCGGCGTGGTCCACGGCGTGGCGACTGGCGCCGGCGGCGGCGGCCATCGCCGCCGCTCCGCCGAGGCTGGCGTGACGCTCGTCGGCTTTGCCCGGGTCGGGGGCGTGGGCCGAGCGGTTGAACACCGTGCCGGCGACCTTCGCGCCGACGACCTTGAGGTACGACATCGTGCGGTCCAGGGCGGACTTCTGCTCGCCCTGCGGCACGACGACCACAACGCCGTCGGCCTGGCTGGTGACCAGCAGCGCCTCGACGCTGCCGGGCACCGGGCCCGTGTCGAAGAGGATCAGGTCGTAGTCGGCCCGGGCGCGGTCGATCAGCTCGCGGATGAAGCGGTCGGACATCTTGCCGATGTGGGCGGTGGTGGCGTGGACGGCCGGCAGCAGGGCGAGGCCCGGCACGGTGGCGGGCACGACGCACTTCTCGAGCGGCGCGCCGTCGAGCACGCCGGTGATGCCGATCTGCCCGGCCGTGTGGTCCGAGGCGAGGGCCCGCTCGTGGTCGTCGCTGACGTAGCCCTGCTCCCGGGCGATGTTGTCGAGCGAGGCGTTCTCGGCCGAGGACCCGGCCGGGTCGATCGGGCCGTAGGGGTCGTGGCCCGTGCCGTTGACGTGTTGCCCGTTACCGGAGTCCGGCTTTTCACTTACGGATGCGGAGTTGGAATTTCCGGGGCCGGGGGGGGGGGTGGTTTGGCCGCGGGCGATGCGACCGGCGAGGTCGCAGTCGACGACGAGGGTGCGGGTGCCGGACATGGCCAGCGACGAGGCGACGCCGATGGTGACGCTGGTCTTGCCCGCGCCACGGCGGGGGCTGGTGAAGGCGAAGGCGGCGTGCTGGTGGTTGCGGGCCTGGACCTGCAGCACGGCGCGGATCTGATGGATGCTGCTGGCGGTGGCGTCGAAGTTGGGCGAGGTGAGCCGGCTGCCGGCGGGGACCTCGGGGACCTGGCCGAGCATGGGCGTGGCGTCGGGGCCGTCGTCGGCGAGGTCGCGGCTGCGTTCGAGCCGTCGCGGCGCGGGCGGCTCGTCGGCAACGACGGTGCGGGCGGGGGCGTGGGGTTCGGGCAGGGCCGCGGCGGCCGAGGGCCGCTTCATCTCACTGCGCAGCGTCAGGGCGAGGCCAGCGGCGAGCCCGAGGAACAGGGCGATGCCCAGGGTCTGCGTGCCGCGGGGCGAGACCTTGTCCAGCGGCACCATCGCGGGCTGGAAGAAGTCCACCGGCGGGCGGACGAGCGTGGCGGCGCGGGCCTGGCCGGCGGCGATGCGTCGGTCCAGCTCGGCGAGGCGGTCGGCCGCGCCGTCGCGCTGGGTCTGCAGCAGCCCGAGCATGGCGTCCGAGGCCGCGGTCCGCAGGAGCCGGACCTCACCGCGGAGGGCGTCGGCCTGCCGCTGGATCGGGCCGCGGACCTTGTGCTCCATGCCCCAGGACGCAGGCATGCCCGCCAGCTGCTGGTCGAGCCGGGCAAGCTCGGTCCGCAGGAACGCGAGCTCGGCGAGCCCGAGGTTGCGCGGATCGACCCCCGCCTCGGTGAGCAGGGCCGAGAGCTGCGTCGGGTTGTCGGCCACGCCCAGCGCCTTGTCGTAGCGCATCGCGGCGGCCTCGAACTCGCTCTGGGTCGTGGTCCGCTGCTCGGAGAGGGCCATGAGCCCGGCGGCGAGCATCTGCTCGTCGAGTACGCCGTTTCCGTTCGCGGCGGCGTCCGAGCCGTCGTCGCCGAACACGGCGGCGAGTTCGGCGTCGGTCGCCGGCTCGACCGTCCCGGCGGGCTCCGTCCGGCCGTCGCCGGCCGGGAGCCGGAGGTGCCGGAGGTAGGCGTGGACCACCCCGTTGACGATCACCGCGGTCTCCTCGCGGACCTCGCCGCGGTAGGCGATCGAAACGGTCTCGACGTCTTCGGACCAGCCGACGTCGATGGACTTCTGCAGGTGCCGCAGCCGACGAGCCGGCGTCTCGATCTCCCGGATAGTGTCGGTCTCGGCGACGGCCGGGTCTTCGAGCGCGGCCGTCAGGACCGGGGTGGACTCCAGCAGCGCGGCGTGGGTCGACGGCAGCCCCGCGGCGAGTCCGCCGGGCGACAGCGGCGCGTCGTCCCGGGCGTCACGGTCGGTCAGAACAAACACCTCGGCGATGCTCTCGTAGGTCCGCGTCGCGGTGAGCTGATAGACCACGCCCAGCAGCAGCGCGACCGCGACGCAGGCGATGAACTTGCCCTTGTTGCGCAGGCCGATCTCGAGCAGCGACAGCGCGGGCTCGGCCCGGACGATCGCCGGGGGTTCCGCCGTGGGCGGGGGCGCGGGGGCCGGGGTTTTCGCGGGCGGGAGCGGGTGGGGCATGGTGAAGTCTGCCTGGGGGAAAAAGGTCACATCGGGGCGGGTCGGGCCGCGGCGGCTCCGACAACGCACCCGACGTCGCGGCCGGTCGTTTCCGTCGGTTTGAGGATCGTCCTTGTCCCCACCCGGGCCCGTCGCCGCGGCCCGGAGGCCCTCCCTGGACCTCTGACAACGCCAAATTTAGCCAAGGACCCGCGGCGGTCAAACAAATAACGCGCCCCGTGACAAGGTTTCGCCGGCCCGGGCGTCACCGCTCGACCACCGGGGAGTCGCCGCCGGGCCCGATGCCCGACGCCCCGCGGGGGTGTTCCGGGTCCACCGACTCCGCCAGTTCGACGCCGGGCTCGGCGCCGTCGTCGCACACGAAACGCATCAGCGTCAGGTCGAAGAACCGCTCGACGCGGTCCAGCCGCACGCCGGCGACCGGCTCCGCGAACGTCTCGTCCAGCCCCACCGGCGCGACCGTGTCCCGCCACAGCACCAGCCACAACGCCTCCCGGCCCGACGCCGCCGCCCGCAGCTGCGCCGCCACCGCGGCCGGCTCGGCCCGCACGTCCACGTCCGTCCGCGGCGCGTCCCGCCCCGCCTCGGCGTACCAGAACCAGTTGCCCCGGACCTGCTCCGTCTCCCGCGGGCTGCCCCGCTCGCTGCTGAACGCCCACGCCTCGTCCGCCGACCACCGCCCGTCCAGCCACGCCGCCGCCTCCGGCCAGGCCCCCTTCTGCGGTGCGACGTAATACGTCGCTAACGAACCCGCCATCCCCAACACCAGCGCCCCCGCCACCGACCACGCCGGCAGCACCCGCGACCCCGCCACCGCCGCCGCCGCGACCGCCAGGTACAGCCCCGCCGCCGACGCGATGATGTAGCGGTCTACGTACAGCGGCGTCGCCACCCACGAGATCGCCGCCAGCAGGAGCATCGGCCCGACACCCCATGCCCCGACCACCGCCCACGCCGACGCCCGCCGCCGCACGCTGTCGATCAGCTGCTTCGCCCAGCCCCCCGCCGCCGCCCGCGGCCCGAACCGCCACGCCGCCACGACCAGCCCCGCCAGCAGCATCAGCCCCGCCAGCAACATCAGGTCCGCCCGCAGGTACTTCACGCCCAGGAACAGGAAGTTGCCCACCGTCCGCACCGGCGCCCACCACGGCGTCGGCGTGATCCACGACACGTAGCCCGCCTCGTCCAGTGTGCCGGACTCGATCCGGCTGCCCGCGATCGCCATCTTCCAGGCGACCCACGGCACGAACGCCGCCCCCACCCCGACCTGCACCGCCACGAACGCCATCACCCGCCGTCGACTCAGCCGGCCGACGACCGCCAGCCCGATCACCGCCAGCCCGATGGGCCCCAAAATCGCCGCCGAGATCGGGTGCGTCAGCAGCATCAACACGCTCGCCGCTCCGTGCCCCGCCCAAGCCCCCCACCGCATACCACCCGCGGAACTCCCCCCGGAACTAGCCCCGGAAGTCTCCTTGGATTCACCCAGCCGCAGCCCCCGCAGCATCAGCCCCACCGACACCACGCCCAGCAGCATCACCAGCGCGTAGTAGCGGTGTTCCTGGCCGTAGTAGACCTGGAACGGCGAGACCGCCAGCAGCCCCGCGGCCAGCAGCCCCGTCCGGACGCCGAAGAGCCGACGGCCCACCAGAAACAGCGGCGGCACCGTCGCCACGCTGAGTAAGGCCGGCAGCAGCCGGATCGCCGCGTCGCTGTCGCCGAAGACCGACGACCACAGGGCCCCCAGCAGCGGATACATCGGCGGCCGGGCAAGCATCACCTCTTGCCACACGACCCCCCAGCCCTGTGCGGTGATGCGGGCCATGATCAGCTCGTCGTACCACAGCCCGCCGTGGTCCAGGCGGGTCAGCCGCAGCCCGGCGGCCAACAGCGTCAACGCCGCGACGCCCAGCCAGACGGCCGGGGTCACGGGCGGCAGGCCGATGCCGCGGGGCGGGGCGGGCGTCGCCACGTCGGGCCCCGACGCCGGCGGGCTCGGGGCGGATGCTGGATCGGATGAATCGGGCAAGGCGTGGACTCGGGCGGAACCGGGGTCCGGACAGTGTGACCCCTTCCCGGCGTTCGGCCAACCGAAACTGTCGGAATCGCGGTAATTTATCCGCATGACCGCCCGAAACCCGCCGCGGCGATCGCTCCGCTTCCGCGTCGCCACGGCTCTGCTCGCCCTCGCCGTCGAGCTCCCCGCCGCGGGCAACGGGGCCGAGCCAACCCTCTCAGCCGTCGACACGACGCCCCACGGCCCCGTGGTCCTGCGTGGGCAACGCGGCGTGACACTCGCCCGGCTTCACATCAACGCCGACCCGTCGGTCCACCTGATCGACTGCCACGACGTGACCATCACCGGCTGCGACCTGCGGTCCGTCCGGATCGACGGCGGCACCGGGTTGCGGGTGCTCAACTCGCACATCCACAACAGCGAACGCGTCGGTGTCCACCTCGACGGCGTCGACGGGGCGCTCATTCAGGGCAACCGCTTTGAACGCGTCGCGTCGGGGGTCTACGCCCACTGCGGCGGCGGCGCTCGCGTCGTCGGCAACGTCGGGATCGACATGGTCGGGCCGATGCCGCGGGGCCAGCTCGTACAGTTCGACAAGACCACCGGGCCGGGCCAGGCGATCACGCACAACCTGTTGGTCAACCGCCGGGGCCGATCGGTCGCCGAAGACGGCATCAACGTGTTTCAATCCCACGGCACCGCCGAGTCGCCGATCCTCGTCGCCCACAACCGCCTCCACGGCGACCCCGACCATGGCAGCGACGGCTTCTCGAAATCCGGCTCGGGCATCATGCTCGGCGACGCCGGCGGCAGCCACCAGCTCGCCCAACGCAACGCCGTCTACGCCGCGGGCCAAGCCGGCATCGGCGTCGCCGCCGGCGGGCACATCACCGTCGACGATAACCTCGTGCTCGGCCGACGCTCCGACGTCGCCAACGTCGGCGTCTACGTCTGGCACCAGTATCCCGACGCCAACGCCGGGCCGGTCACGATCACCCGTAACCGCGTCGCCTGGATCAACGCCGAGGGTAAAGCCAACCCGTTCTGGAACGGCGGCGGCTTCCTGCGGGTGGACCTACGCGACAACTTATGGGTCCACGACGCCGGGCCGCCGGTGATCCCGCCACTGCCGGTCCCGATCGAGGCCCTGCGGCCGCCCCGGCCCCACGGCGACCCGGCCGAGCTGCCCGACACCATGCCGGGTATGACCGAACCCTCGCCGTAACGCTCCGAGTCGTCACGCCGCCGCGCCGGGCCCCTCTTCCGACAGCATGTACCCTTTGCCGATCACCGTGTGCAGATAACGCGTCCCGGCGCCCCGATCCAACTGACGCCGCAACTTCGATACCGTCACGTCGATCACGTTGGAGAACACGTCGAGGTTCTGGTCCCACACCGCCGACGCGATCCGCGCCCGCTCGTGCACCTCTTCCGGGTGACGCACGAAGAACTCCAACAGCGAGAACGGCTTGCCCCGCAGCTCCAGCGTCCGGTCTTCGCGGTACGCGCTGAGCCGCGACGGCATCACCCGGATCGACTGGTAGCTGATCTCGTCACTCGGCGTCGCCCGCTTGTACCGCAGCAGCGCCAACACCCGCACCGCGTACTCCTCGCACGGCACACCGCGAGGGACCACCTGGTCCGCCCCGGCGTTGAACGCCGCGACCCGCTCGGCCGACGTGTCCCGCGCCGCGATGAACAGCGTCAGACCCGTGTACCCCGCCAGCCGCAGCCGTCGCAGGGCCGAAACCCCCGCCAGCCCGTCGCCGTCGGCGACCACCAGCAGGTCCGGCTCCCGCTCCCGAATCGCCGCGTAGGCCGCGTCGGCCGACTCGTGCAGGTCCGCCACGTGCCCCAGGTTCTCCACGCAACGCAAAAATTCGCGTGCCGTGGCACGGCTGGCCGCCATCATCGTCAGTTTCATCGTGTCTGTCTTTCCGATCGCCCGTGAGTAAATTTGTTTCATCGAAACGGCGGGGTCGGGCGATCGACAAGCAGCCGCTGAAAGGTTGTATCCGTCCTGGATGGTCAAGACATTAGTGATTGGGTCTAAATCAATCGTTAAGTCTGTGATTTTGCCCAGCCGCACTGGCTATCAGCCTTTTCCTTACTTAACATCAGGGATTTTCTTATGCATGTCAAGGATGAAGTATTAAATCACGCATTAAAAATAATTTATTAATCATCTCGCCACGGCCCGGCCTCGTTCAGGGGTAATCCGTTTTGTCCGTGCTCCCGCCGTAAACTCGCCTATCGCCGAACCCCGCCCCCCGAGCGATGCGCTGCTGTGCGAGGACTGCGGCTACCCGTTGGACAAGCTGCCGGGTGACGCGGACTGCCCGGAGTGCGGCCGACCGATCGCGGCGTCGCGGCCCGAGCGGCGGGTCGGCCTGCCGTGGCAGCACGCCGCGACGCCGCGGGCCTGGCTCGCCACCGCCGCCGCGATCGCCACGGCCCCACGCCGGTCGTTCGGCCGGCTCCACCTAGGCGGCAGCAACCTCCGCGACCGGCTGTTCCTCCTGTCCGTCGCGTCGCTGGTCGGCGGCGGCTGGGGCCTCGCCACGCTGGCCCTGACCGACCGCGGCTTCCTGATGGCCTGGCTCCAGGGCATGGCCGCCGCCAAGGTCGTGCTCGCCATGAGCTACGTCGAGGTGCTGGGCGTCACCTTCTTCAGCCGGCGCCGCGGCTGGCGGGTGCCCCTCGCCCGGGCCGAACGCGTCGTCGCCTACGCCTCGGTCGGCTGGGTCGCCGCGGCGGCCGTCCTCACGCTGCTACGGGCCGTCGACGCCGCGGGTCACGCCGACCGCTGGATCACCCGGGCCGTCGGCACCGCGGCGATCGATACGGGCCTGCTGCTGGCGGCCGTGGGCTTCGGGCTCGCCGTGCTGGGCTTCGAGGCCCTGGTCTGGGTCGGCGTCCGGGCCGTCCGCTTCGGCAACGCCCCGGCCTCGGCTTCCCGACCTGCGGCGGCCTTGACGGTCTCAGCCGAACACGACTAACATCTTCCGCGTAAAGCCCTTGCCGTTTGGCAAACCACACTCCCGGCACGTTGCGGCCGGGCGGCTCCCCGACCGTTCCCGATCCCCCGTCTTGCCCCGGCCTCGGCCGCCAGACGGCACCCCGAATCCGTACCCCGGGGCGGGACCCGAAACCGCGTCATGCTGCTGCTCGTCGACCTCATCCTGCACCGCCTGCTCGCACGGCTCGCCCCGGCCCCCGCCCCGGTTGTTCCCGGGATCGGCGTCGCGCGGCCCGTGGCGATCCGGCCGTGCCCCGCCCCCGCCGCGTGCCTCCCGGCTCCCCGTCGGATCACGCCCCGCGGCCGGCCCCGCCGCCAACCGCGGCCCCGGATCGACGCCCGCTGAACCTCGGAATCACCCCCGGAATCGCCCGCGGATTCCCACCGAGCCGCCCCGCCCGACACGTGCCCCTGACCCCGGCCCACCCGGCCGCCTCCGAAGGGAAACACGTTGACCCAGTTCCTCACTAGCCCCGCTCCCACCGGCCTCCTCGGCGTCTCGGCCGCCGTGACCGCCCTGCTCACCCTCGCCGGCGTCGCCGTCGGCGTGGGCGTCGCCCTGCTGGTTACCAAGCTCGTCGCCGGCGGCGCGATCAACGCCGCCAAGCGACAGGCCGAAGACCTGCTCAACAAGGCCCGCGCCGACGGCGAGACCCTTACCAAACAGATCGAGCTCGACGCCCGCACCGACCAGGCCAAACGCCGCGAGTCCTTCGACCAGGAAACCGAAGCCACCCGCAACGAGATCGCCGAGAAAGACCGCCGCCTCACCAAACGCGAGGACCTGCTCGACAAGAAGCTCGACACCCTCGCGACCAAGGAAAAATACCTCCTCGACCTCGACGGCAAGATCAAGGAAGAGCAGTCCCGCATCGACGGCAAGCTCGGCGAGGCCGAGGCCCTGCTCACCAAGCGGCAGAAGGCCAACGAGCAGCACCAGGAGCACCTCAAGAACGAGCTGCTCCGCATCGCCCACCTCAGCGAGGAGGACGCCAAGCGTGAGGCCATGCAGGTCCTCGAGCAGCAGCTCACCCACGAGTCCGGCGAGCTGATCAAACAGGTCCAGCAGCGCACCGAAGACGAGGCCAAGGAGCTGGCCCAGAAGATCACGCTCACCGCGATCCAGCGCTACGCCTCCGAGCACTGCGCCGAGTCGACCAGCAACTCGGTCCAGGTCGAAGACGACGCGATGAAGGGCCGGGTCATCGGCCGCGAGGGCCGCAACATCCGCGCCTTCGAAGCCGCCACCGGCGTCGACGTCGTGGTCGACGACACCCCCGGCGTCGTCATCGTCTCCTGCTTCGACCCCGTCCGCCGCGCCGCCGCCGCCGAGACGCTGCGCCGCCTGCTCGAAGACGGCCGGATCCACCCCGCCCGCATCGAAGAGCTCTCCCAACAGGTCTTCGACGAGTTCGAGAAGAAGATCACCAAGTTCGGCAAGGACGCCTGCGAAGAGGCCCACATCCACGGCGTCCACCCCAAGATCAGCGAGATGATGGGCCGGCTGCACTACCGCACGTCCTACGGCCAGAACATCCTCCGCCACTCCCACGAGGTCGCCTACCTCTGCCAGGTCATCGCCGACGAGCTCGGGCTCGACGGCGAGGTCGCCCGCCGCTGCGGCTTCCTCCACGACATCGGCAAGGCGATGGACCACGAAATCGAGGGCGGCCACCCCAAGATCGGCGCCGACTTCTGCCGCAAGTACGGCGAGAAAGAAGCTGTGCTCAACGCCGTCGAGGGCCACCACAACGACATCCCCTCGACCACGCCCTACACCCCGATCGTCATGGCCGCCGACGCCATCTCCGGCGCCCGCACCGGCGCCCGCCGCGAGTCGCTGGAGCGCTACGTCAAGCGCCTCCAGGACCTCGAGCAGATCGCCCGCGACGAGCGCGGCGTCCGCGAGGCCTTCGCCATCCAGGCCGGCCGCGAGGTCCGCGTCGTCGTCGACCCCACCGGCGTCGACGACACGTCCTGCCACGCCATCGCCCGCAACATCGCCAAACGCGTCAGCGAAGAGATGACCTTCCCCGGCGAGATCAAGGTCACCGTCCTCCGCGAGATGCGCACGATCGAATACGCCCGCTGACCCCCGGAAGCCCCCCGGAACCCCACGGAACCCCACGGATTCAATCCGTGGGGTTCTTTTGTTTCACATCCACTTGCCAAAGAGCGGGCACCCCACGCCCCCACCCGCACCGCTTCGCGGCCGCCGCGGCGGGGTGGTTGAGGTGACTGCTTGGGTGGCACAGGCTTCCAGCCTGTGGTGCTTGTGACCGCCCACAGGCTGGAAGCCTGTGCCACCCCATCACCTCACGGGCGTGCGCCCCCGGCCGAGCCGCTGGTGTCGTTGACCTACGGGGTTTCCGACAAGGTGGGTCCCGTGGCGTCGCCGCCGACACGCGAACACTCAGCCCGGCCGTCCGCCGCGGGCGGGGCCGGCCTTGTCTGGTGTAGACCGGCGCGAAATATGGACAAATGCGGCGCTAAATGGACAAGCTCCACCACCCACGAAAACAACCGGGGGCTGCCCGGTGGTTCGTTGCCGCGTGAGGCACAAGACGCCCCGGCGGGGCTTTGATCGTCTCGTGAATGGCCGTCGATGGCCTATCGAAAAAACTTCAACCGGCCGGTGAGCCGGTGAAGTCAAGGGTTAGAACGTATTGCGGTATCCGTCGTAGACGTTATCTAGTCGGTCGTCGTAACCGAACGGGTCGGACGGTGGCCGCTGCGGTGAGGAGCTGAGGGCGAGCGAAGAAAGCCCGTCGCGGATGGCCTGCGTCGATCTTTCCTGGCCGTCGAGCAGGCGTTGCAGCAGCGACTCGACGTTGCCCTGGTCGATGATGACCGAGGGAGCGGACGGTGCGAACGACTGCTGCTCGACGGGGTCGGCGGCCGGCCGGGGCGTCGGCGACGGCAGGCTGGTGGCTGTCGGGTCGATCACGTCGGGGTCGAGCTGCGGGCCGGCTTCGAGGCGGTCGAGTACCTCCTGGGCGATGCGGCCCCGCGGGCCGTTCCTCATGAAAAGTACGTCGAGGCGGTCGTTGTAGAGGCCGACGCGGCCGCTCTCGGCGTCGCCGAACTCAATGAACGGCTCCGCCGGGGTCTGGAGAGACCGCCGGACGGTCTGCTCGATGCCCCGGCCGCGGGCGATCATACGGTCGTACCGTTCGGTGATACGCTCGGACGCCAGCGGCGTGAGTTGCCCGACCGAGACCCGCTCGGCCAGCACCTCGCCGAGGGCCTGTCTCGCCGCCTCGGCCTCCAACGCCCGTTCGTCACGTCGTCGGACCGCCCGCTCGCCTTCCTCGAACTGGCCGATCAGCAGGTTCAGCTCCTGGAGCCGGCTGGAATCGAAGATGCCGCGGTTCACGTCGGTGCTGAGCCGGCCTGGCAGCTCTTCGGCGGCGTCCACCTCGTGGGCCTTGGCCTCGAATGCGGCGAACTGTTGTGGATCGGCCAACGCGGCGAGCAGTGGCGCGGCGGAGTCGCCGCCGAACGTGCCGATCTCGGCCCGGCTGATCCGGCCCGCGGCGGCCGCCTCGGCGAACTGACTCAAGGCGAGGCGGTAGTCGGTGTTGTCGATCCCTTCCCGATCCCTGATCTCTTGGCCCGCGGGCGTGCCCTCGCCGACCAGGGCGTAGATCGAGGCGGTCAACGCCGTCACGGTCTCGTCGGCGCTCAGGCCGATGCCGGTGCCGCCGGCGAAGTAGCCCACGCCCTCGCCGGGGTCGAGGCCGCCGATGGTGCCGCTGACCGTGAGGAACTTGGACAACGCATCGGCAAACCTGCCGGGGTCCACCTCGCCGGCCTGCTCGACGCCCTTAAGCAGCAGATTGGCGGCGGTGCGGGCGTTGCCGGTCTGGCGGTAGATCGCAGCGATGCCGGGGGCGACCTCGGACAACGCGGCGTCGTTGCCTTGGGAAAACGCCGCGGTCTCGATGACCAGGGCGCGGATGTCGTCTTCGCTGGCCTGGGGGAACTGGCTGGTGAACTGGGCCTGGAGGCGGGCGACGTCGCCCTCGTCGCGGGCGGCGAAGCGGGCGACCTGGCCGAGGAACGCCACGTCCTCCGGTGTCTCGGCCCCGGACAACGCCGCGAGATTGAGCCGGGCCTGGGCGGCCTCGCGGGTGAGGCGGATGTTCTCTTCGAGGTAGCGGTTCGCGGCATCGACCCGCGCCCCGTACGCCTCCATGAGCTTGTTGATGCCCTCGGCCCCGATCATGCCGGCGACCATGCCCTTGATTGCGCCGGCGGCGTCGTCGAGCTTCCCGGCCATGAAGCCGGTGCGGCGGCCGGTCTCGTCGGTCGCGTCGCCGGCTTGGCGGCGGGCGTCCACCGACGCCCGCAGCTCACGGTTGAGCCGCTCTTCGCGGTCCTCGACGTCGGCGATCTCGCGGGCGAGCCGCTCCATCGCGCGGTGCCGTTCTTCCGACTCCCGCCGCGCCTCGTCGGTCTCTTCGGCCCCGGCCTCGACGGCGCGGGCGTGGCGGTCCTCGGCCGTCGCCAGTTCGAGCAGCTCTTCGCGGAGCTGCCGGGCCTGCTGGGCGTAGGTGCCCGTCTTCTGGGCGGTCTGCTGGGTCTCTTTCTCGACGCGGTCGAGACCGCCGACGACTTGCTCTACGCCGCTGGTGTCGGCGTCAATCTCGATGCGTTGCTTGATGGGTTGCGGGTCAGCCACGGCGTTGTTCCCGCAGTTCGGCCAGCCTCATCAGCACGGCGATACGTTTGCCGGACCACACCGCCAGCTCTTCCGAATCGTGCCCCAGCCGACGCGACCGGGCCGCCAGGTCCAGGATCACCGACTCCAACTCGTCGGCCCCAAACAGCATCCCCGCGCCGCTATCCACGGGTCGGTTGTATTCCTGCATCCCGGTCGCCACAGCGGTGGCGAGGCGGACCGCCTCGTCGCCGCTGCCGAGGTGACGCGACAGCCGCAGCATCGCCCGGTGGCAGGCGGGAGTGGCCCGCTGCGTGCCATCGATCGAAGCCGTGGCCCGCACTTGGCGGAGCCGTGCCGTGATCTCGGAGATCGGAACGGTGGTGGTCTGGGGCAGCTTCATAGGAAAAAGCCGCCGCCGGCCGTCGGGCCGGCGATGGCGAGGTGGCTGGTGTTGCTTACGCGGCCGTCTTCACCGCGGCGATGACCTCGGGGCTGCTGCCCTGGCCCGCGCCGTGGACGTTGATGTCGAACCGGCGGGTGCCGAGCATCGCCAGCACGTCGCGGTCCATGCCGAAGTCGGACGACGACTTCATGGTGATCTGGCGGCGGTCGCCGAACGCGACGCCGGCCCGCAAGTTGCCGATCACGGCGGAGACCTGGTCGGCGGCGGTGGCCGATGGCAGCACCTGCGTGAACTCAACGGGGAAGCCGAGCAGCAGCTGCCGCCGCTGGCCCTCGATCTCGCCGGCGGTCACGCCGCCGGAGCCGAGGATCAGCGGGACGCAGGTCGTCCAGTAGAACTGCGACGACATGAACCACGCGGGGCCGCTGCCCTGGAACGCCTTGGGCGTCAGCTTGCCGACGGCCTCGGCAAACGTCTCGATGGTGTAGTCGCTCCAGGCGTCGCCGCCGGCCGTCACGATGGCCTGCGTGATGAGGGCGTTGAGGACGCCGGTGATGCTGTTGTAGGACGAGGTCCCGTCGCCGAGGAACCCGGCCTGGTCGGACGCCAGAGCGAAGGCTTCGGCGATGTCCATCGCCACCATCTCGCCGATGGCGACCGCGGCGTCTTCGAGGACTTCGTTCGGCACCTCGATGAAGTAGCCCCACTTCTTCGCGGTCAGCGCCTTGGGGACCAGTGTCGGCTTGGTCTCGGAGACCGACTGGCCCTCGTCCATCGGGGCCGCCGCGCCACGGGCGGACTTCTTGCTGTAGCGCTGGGTGTCGCGGGCCATCGGCACCCGCAGCGCGAACCGCTCGATGACGCCGTAGGTCTGGATGAGATCGACGATCGTCGAGGCGTACTCCTCGGGCAGCAGGTTGCCGGCGTCGGAGCTGGTGAAGTCCTTGTGGACCTCGGGGAAGTCTTTCTCTAGGCGTTCGAGCGCCCAGTCCTGCTTCGCGCAGCGGGCCATGAACCAGGTGCCGAAGCCGCGGGCCTGCTGTTCGTTGCGGAAGGTGCCGCGGTAGTGGCCGTCGGGGCCGTAGGCCCGCTGGTGGGCCGCAGCGAGTTTGAGGCCGAGGCCCTTGACCTGGTTTTCGAGCTGATCGACCGCGGCTTCGAGGTCGGGGTAGCCCTTGATGCGGGCGGCGAGGGTGTCAAGCTGTTGTTTGATCTGGGGGTCCATGATGGGTCCGGGTGTTTGGTGTTGGGGTAAGGACCGGGGGGGGGTCAGTTCTGCGTCGCGTCGATCGTGTCGCTGAGCAAGGCCCGCAGCTCTGCAAGGTCCAGGTCCTCGTTGAGATCGGTAGGACCGCCGGGGGTGTCTCCGGGGCCACTTCCGGGGGTGAAGCCGGCTTCGGGGTCGTCGAGGTCGAGGAGGCCGCGTACGTCCAGGGCTTCGAGCAGGAATGTACGCAGGGGGCCGTTTCGACCGACGTCGAGAAGGTGGTTTAAAGCGCGTTCGATGGCCGCTTCAACGCGGGCTTCGAGTGAGCTATCGGGATCGCCGGCTTCGCCGGTACTTCCGGGGGCGGAGAAGCCGGCGGCGCGGAGCCGGGCCTCGGGGTTGGCGGGGATCAGCACGGCCGAGCATTCGAGCAGGTCGGCCTCGGTGAAGACGCGCAGGTGTTTCTTGACGCCGTCGATGGTCAGCTCGCGCATCTCCCAGGCCCGGGCGATGAAGCCGACCGAGACGCTCGTGAGGTTGCCCTCGCGGTAGTCCTGCCAGCACTCCTCGCCGATCCCGCGCGGCTTGAAGTAGGCCGTGCCGACCAGCCGATCGCCCTCGACCCGCATCGACAGCCACCGCCCGACGGTGGGGGTCTGGTCGCCGCGCAGGTCGTAGGTGTGTCCGAACGGGAACGCCGGGTTCTGGAGGAACGCGGGCAGCGACGCGCGGAAGGCGGCCGGCTCGACGATCTCGCCGTAGCGGTCCACCGTGGCCGAGCTGCACACGAAGTCGATCGTGCGGTTGGCCTCGTCGATCGACTTGCGGTCGGCGAACATCCGCGTGGTGCCGATGGCCCCGGCGACGGGTTCGAGGTCGCGTTGCGTCGGGTCGAGGCGTCGGGTGGCGTTGGTGTTCGTCTTCATGGTCAGGCGGCCTCACGTTGCGCGTCGGGGGCGGCGTCGCGTTCGAGCATCCGTTCGTAGGTCAGGAAGCCACGCTCGGCGTAGCGACGCAGCACGGCCTTGAGCGAGTCCTCGGGGTATCGGGATATGGTCGAACAACCGCAGTTGATGTCCTGCTCCGGTCGCCCCGTGCCGCGGGGGTGCAGGCACGCCGCGTCGGTCCCGGCGATGGTGAACCGCTCCTCGACCGGGATCGGCTCGGCCATCGTGGCCCGCTCCGTCGCGGCGTGTTCCGGCCGGCCGGTTTCCTTGCGGGACCACAGCCACGACTTGAGCGGGACGCCGGCCTGCAACCGGCCCTCGTGTCGCGCCTCCTCCACCGCCGCGCCGATCTCGGTCCGGGCGATCGACTCGGCCCGCCGGTGGGCCAGGTTGAATTGGTGTTTGATCCGCTCGACGATCTGCTGCCGGCTCTCGCCCGCCGCGAAGCCCTCGGCCAGCGACTTCGCCAGCTTCCGCCGCACCGTGCGGTTCACGTCCAGCAGCTTGATGTTCCGCCGCCGCAGCTTCGACGCCACGCCCGGATCGGAGAGGTTGAACGGGTCGGCCTCGCCCTCCTCGCGCCCCTCCGCCTGGGCCGCCTCCTCCATGCTCTGCGCTCCGCCGAGACGGTACGCCTCGCGGATCAGCGGCACGACCCGGACTTCGAGCTGCCCGTTGGCGACGCCGATTTCGAACAGGAGCTGGGCGACGATGTCGCGGCGCTGCTCAGGCGTGTAGCCCCGCGTCGCGCCGTCTACCTTCGGCAGCGCCGCGTCGGCCCTCCGCAGCGTCTCGACCCGCAGCTCGTGGAAGTGCCGGCGGACTTTCTTGCGGGTGGTCGCTTCGAGCCCGGCCCACGACGCCCGCCACAGACCCCACAGCTTGGCGAGCGCCGCGTCGGTGGCCTTGGCCTCCATCCCGCCCCCGGAAATATCACGCGGCGACACACGCCCACGCTCGCCCCCGGAAGGGTCGTCGGGGTCGGTTCCGGGGGGCAGGTCGGGGTCGTCGGGACCCGACGGCGGATCGTCGTAGGTATCGGCCTGCACGTCCATGAGCCCCGCCGGCCGGTGCCAGGTATCGCCCCAGGGCACCTCGGGGAACGGGGCGTTCGTCGCCCGCAGCGCGTCGTTCAGCGGCACGCCCAGGCCGCACCACTTGGCGACTTGATCGACCACGGCGAGCTGCACCCGCTGCACCGCTTCGACGCCGCCGGCGTCCATCCAGCCGTAGAACGGCAGGCCCTGCGCCGCCGCGCGTTGCTTGGCGTTGACGAACGTCCGCGACCGCGCCGCCGTGGCCAGCATCGGGCGGTGTTGACATTGGTTGACCGACCGCGACCGGTCCCCGCGGAACCGGGCCAGCACGCCGCGGGTCCACTCCTCGGCGATCCACTCGGCCCGAGGCAGGATCGTCCGCGTCCAGAACGCCTCCTCCGCCGCGTCGGCGTGGGCGTAGTTCGAGTCGTCGTAGAACCCCGTCACCGCCGGCGGCACGCCGTAGGCCGCGCAGATCTCCTCGCGGGCCATGCCCTTGAGGACGCTGAACTCCATGTCCTTGAAGTCCGAGCCGATCGTCTGCCACTCGGCCCCGCCCTCGAACACGAACGGGTAACGCCGGCCGACGACCCCGCTGCGTTGGTCGAGCTGGCCGCGTAGGTCCCGCTACTGCGCCTCGGACAGCTCGCCCGGCACCCGCAACGCCCCGCCCGGCTCGACGCCGTTGTCCAGGCTCGACAGGTTCGCCAGGTCGCTCTTGAAGTACTGCTCGATCGCCATCGCCACCGCGACCCGCGGGGCCAGGCCCGACAGCTCGTCGCCGCCCTCGAAGTCCGGGTCGTTGAAGTAGTGGACCTCCTCGACCGTGAGCCGCTCCTCACGCCCGCCGGCGTGGCGGTACGTCCAGCCGAGCAGCTCGCCGCTGCGGTCGTCCCGCTCCGCCGACAGCCGCGCCGGCATGAGCGTCCAGACCTCCACCAGCGGCGACGGCCCGACCGGCGCGACGACCCGCCACGCGCAGCGGCCGAACAGGTCGAGGTAAGCCGAGGTCGCGCGGATGAAGCCCCGCCAGGTCATCGCCGGGTTCGGGCACTCGCCGATCGTCACCAGCGGCCCCGACTCGATCACCTCGTCGTCGGGCGTCGAGACCCGCAGGTCCATCCGTGCCAAGGCGTCCGCCTTGCGCTGCACGCAGGTGAACACGACGCCGACCTGCCGGTACGGCTTCGTCGGCTTGTCGCGCTGCGCGTCGGTGCCGAAGATCGAACGCCACCGCGCCGTCGTCTCGACGCCGCGTAGGACGTTGAACGCCGCGCCCATCCGCCGCCAAAAGCTCGGGGGGTTCGCGGCACTCACAGGCGGTAAATCCTCGGCTGGACGTGGGCCAGCGTCCCGGCCCGCAGCGCCAACGCCCCGGCGTAGGCGATGTCGCAGTGCGACTCGGGCCGCAGCGGGTTTTCGTTCTCGACCAAGCGCATCCTGCCCGCAGAAAGCCCACTTCCGGGGGTCAGGTCTTCGCGGTGGATGGCGTAGAGGTCGGTGGCGATGAACTTGTGCGGGCCGTCGATCGGCGGGATCGCCTGGTCGCCGTCGCCGAACGTCGTCGCCATCGTGCTGCCCAGCTCGCTCTTGCTCTTGGCCGTGAACGTCACCGGCTGCCAGCGGTCGCCGTAGAGCGTGTGCAGCGTCTCGTTCGAGTCCGCCCCGATCCCCGTCGCGTCGCCGCGCCCACGGCCGGCAACCCCGCGTCCATCGCCGACTTGACGACCTCGCGCTGCAGCTCGAACGACACGTCTTGCATGAGCACCAGGCACCACAGCCGCTTCATTGCCCCGCTTCCTGGAGACGGGTTGTGATTGATCCACAAAGCGGAGAGGTCGCCCTTCCGGGCCACGTCCCAGCCGATCTCGATGCGGCCGTTCGACTCGCCGTCGAAGCACCTTCGGAACCAACCCGGCGACCAGCCCGCGTCACCGCGGAGTTCTAGCAGGTCGAACGGCTCGCCACGTCCCCGCTCGCCCGCCGCCGTGAGCTGCGCCCAGCTCACCAACGCGTCGAGGTCGCCGGTGAACTCGCACAGATACTCACGCCGCCAGCCGGCCTCGTCGCCGTAGAGCTTTTTGAAGGTCGCCAAGTCGGTCGGCTCGCCGTGCTGGTCTTCGAGGACGTAGCCCTCGGCGACCGCCTGCTCGATGTTGCAGCGGTGGACGCTGTACGTCTCCGGGTCGTTGACCAGCTCGTAGAACTTCGTGTTCCGGCCCCGCGGCGTCGAGATCACGATCACCCGGAAACCTCGGCTGGACAAGGGAAAAACGACACGCCAGTGCGGATAACCGCCGTTGGGAAATAAGCCGAACTCGGTCAGCACGACGTTACCCGTGAAGCCCGCGAGCGCGTCGGGGTCACGCCCCGGCAGGCTCACCACCCGGCCGCCGTTGGGTAGCCGAAGCTCCGAGGTGGTGTAGGTGAACTGCTCGTCAAATTCGGCGACGTAGCCGACCCGCTCCTCCTGAACCACTTCCGCGATCATGCCGAGCATCTCGCGGTAGCGCTCGGCCCACTCCCGGCATTTGGTAGTGGTTCACTTTAAATCTGCGGGCAGATAATCGGTCAGCCGCCCGCCGCGGGCTTTTTCTTCGCGCTCCAGCATTTCGACGAACTCGACCATCGTCCAACGGTGATCCGCGATGCCGGCCATCATCGCCGGGGTCGTTTTGATTGTCTGGTGCTTCCGCACGAAGTTGTAGTGGAAGTAGTGCAGGGCGACATGGTGCTGGTGGTTTGCCAGTTTCTTCGAGAAGGCGTTGGTCAGCCGGGTAAACCGCCGGTTTTGCATCCGCACGGTCAGGTTCTGCCGCTCGACGTGGGACGTGCTGACGTGATCCTCATCGGGGTTGCCGATGACGACGTTTTTGCGGGCACCCGTGCAGACGGCCGGGCTGTAGCGGGCGTGGTCGGGCCGCTCGGCCCCGTAAATCTTCACCAGCATCGCGTAGTCGATCCCGTCGCCGAACGCATCCGAGATCGCGTCCAGGTAGGCCGCGAGGCCGTCGCTGGTGAGCTGGAACCGCCCCTCGATCCGGTCGGCCATGTCGTAGGCGAACTCCATCGCGTAGCCGCCGTCACGCTTGCCGACAAGGTAGCTGATGAGCAGCTTGGAATCGCTGTCGATGGCGGTCCAGGTCCACGTCGAGCCCTCGGCATCTGCCCCGCGGTCTACTTGCCGCTGTTTGGCCCCAACAAAGCTCCAAATCTCGTCAACCTGCACCCGATCGCATTGGAGGTCGCGGACCTTGAGGTCGTGAAAGTCGACCGCCAGCGTCCCCGCGTCGGCCAGCAGGCGAAGAACCGTCACCTTGGACACCCGTAGCATCCGGCACGTCGCCGCGACGCTGTTTCCCTCGCAGAGGCATTCGAGGATCATCGCCCGTTTTTCGGTGGATAGCTTTCGTATGCTTGACAGCTTAGCAGATTTTGATATGCTTAGCAAGGTTAGCATTCTATTTTTTGAAAGGCAGTAGACATGACAGCGAATTTTGGATCGAAAGAAGCGGGCAGCAGGGGCGGCAAAGCAACCGCCAAAAAAATGACTGCGGAGCAGCGTGCCGAAAGGGCAAGGAAGGCCGCAGAGGCTAAATGGGCCAAACAAGGGAAGTTACCGCCACCCACGGCCACTCATGCGGGTGACCTAGTGCTAGGCGAAACCGAAATCACCTGCTATGTCCTCGAAGATAAAAGCCGCGTGGTGTCCACTCGCGGCATGATGAAGGCTTTGGGTAGGACGTGGCGAGGCAGAAAATATAGTGGTACCGACTTGCCGGTATTTCTTGAAGCCAAGAACTTAAGTGCCTTTATTGACAGCGACTTACACGCGGTACTTTCTTCTGTCGAGTTTCGCACAGAGAAGGGTACGCGCGCTGAAGGCTTGCGGGCCGAAGTCCTGCCCAAAGTTTGCGAAGTCTATTTGAGGGCACGAGAAGAAGGCGTTTTAACGGCAGTCCAAGAGAGGATCGCGCAGCAGTGCGAAATTCTTATGCGGGGCTTGGCCCATGTGGGAATCATCGCCCTAGTTGACGAGGCCACTGGGTACCAGAGAGATCGGGAACGTCACGATCTTGCCAAAATCCTTGAGTCGTTTGTGGCCAAGGAGCTTCAAAAATGGCTGCCAACGTTCCCGCTTGAGTTCTACGAATTGATTTGCGAAGTACGGAATGAACCGATCGAACGTGCCTATAAGCGTCCGGCGTATTTCGGCCACATCACAAATAACCTTGTCTACTCCCGGCTCGCTCCTGGCGTGTTACAGGAATTAAGAAAGAAGAACCCCGCCGGTAAGTCCGGCAACAGAAAACACAAGCATTTTCAGTATCTGACGCCAGATATGGGTCATCCCAAGCTCAAAGAACATCTTGAAGGGGTCAAAACGGCATTGAAGATTGCGAAAAAGACCGGTGCCGATTGGAATGGGTTCTTAGAGTTGCTGGACGTAACTCACGAAAAGTACCAACCTGCACCACTGTTTGAAGATCAAGACGAGGCCGCGGAATAGCCCGCTTCAAACGCCGCCCGCAGCAGCGCCATCCCCCGCTCGTCCACCTTCCCCACTCCGGCCGACCACTCGGCCCACGCCACCTCTAGGTCCGCGGGTAGCGGCTTCTCGTGCGGGGCCGTGGCCTCGGTGACGACGCGGTGGGCTTCGGTGTTGGAGTCGAGGTTGCTCATGGCCCCATTCTACGGCCCGGCGAATCTGGCCCCGAGAAATTCCCGGATTCAAAGTGAACCACTACCCGGCATTTGGCGAACGTCTGGTCGGCCTGCCGCTGCGTGAGCGAGACGATGTACCATGCCTTGCCGGTCTGCATCGCGTCGAGGACCGCCTTCGCCGCGGTGGTGAAGTCTTTGCCGAGCTGCCGCGCCCAGCAGACGACCTGCACCCGCGCGTCGTCTTCGTAGAAGCGAAGCTGCCAGGGGGCGAGCGTGACCTTCGAGGATGGTGGGGTGAGGGTGGTCATCCGTGACCGTTTAGGCTATTTTGATTCAGGCGGTTTTTGTGCCGAAGGTTCTGGCATCCAGCACAAATCATCTGGCATTTCTACTGCTTTATTTTGCTGATCCAGATAGCCCAATTCTTGGAGTTTCGGAAGCAAATTTTCGGTATGATCGGTGCCGCGTACCGACCAATGAGTAGCTATTTTTGCCACGAGATATGGAGCGATTTTCGTGAAGAAATGGCGGAGCGATTCTTCGTCGGTGACGTTCGGCGTAGCGAGAAGCAGTACCGTTAAAATACCTGTAAAAAAAGAGATTCCGGGGCTCTCGGCCTCGACGTCTTTGATCCTCTGCTCGATCGTCTTGGGCTTTAGTTCTTCGAGAGTGAAGCCCCGATCTTCGAGCAATTCGTGAATGTTGTCGGGTAGGAATAGCTGGTCGAAGTGCCTGGAAAATCTATGAAATTTTGTAGATGCTTCACGGAACGCCTCGATCATCTGGAGCGGCGCTTGCGCCTTCTCGTCGATGTCCATCAAATACGCGATGCGAAGCGCTTCATTCTGCCAGTACGCCGGGTCGTATGCTGAGATTCCGTCAACCGTTTCGATGTGGTCTATGAGAGCGAACGCGGTGAAGAAGTACCGTAGATTGATTTCCTGGAAGAGATGGAAATCCGGTATGTCGCCGATCGTGGCTTCTCTCAGTTTTGGCGGATCGAGAGATTCGTTCTCTTCATCAATCAGCCAGAAAAGATCAACTCCGAGCTTCTCGGCCAACAGCTTCAGTACATGAGGCTTGGGGACAGACCCCTCCGCATATTTACGGAGAATTTGAGGGCGGACACCGATATCGCGGGCAATCTGGGATTTGTTGGGGGTCCGCTCCAGAAGCCGGGTCAGCTTGGCTGCAAATTTATCCGTTGAGGCTGGCACCTCGACCATGGTATCGCTAGCCGACATGGCGGGAGTCTAGCACACTTCGGGAGAGCGATGCAACCTATTGGGGTCATTTTTACCCCGAGGGTTGAAATTGTGGCTGGTCTCCATTACCGTACGAGCAACAGTCCATTTTGGAGACTTCCCGGTTCCAGTCCGGCCGCGTGGGCATCGCAAAAAAAGGCCCCCGCATCGGTGTTCCAGCTACCAACCGTCACACCAACACGAGGACTTGAGATGCATTCTAACAGACCCCAGGACCACTCCGCCCCCGCCACGGAAGGCATGCCGACCGCCCGACTCCGAACCGCGACGCCCCACGCTTGCGACGGCAAATCCCTGAACACCGGCCTCTGCGTTGTGCTGCGGCCGGGCATGCTGGCGTCCAGCGGCGAGGACCCCGTCGGCCAAGGCTACGGCATCGTTATCGAAGTCACCCGCAATGCCGTTACGCTCCGGTGGCCGGACGGGACCGAGCAGGTCGTCCCGCACGATCAGGTCTACGCCGTCGCCACCAGCCCCGCCGATCCGCCCCAGGACCCGGCAGCTTCCGCCGAAGCCGAGGCCGACCCGTCGGCCGACGCGGGTCGGGGCGAGCTGTCTATCGACAACCAGGTCATCGCCGACTGCGACCGCCGCCGGGGCGTCCCCGTGCCGCTCGGAGCGTTGGTCCTCGACGACGACGTGTGCGAGGTCATCGGCGGCGACGACCAGATCGCCATCCTCCGCGACGGCAAGAGCCGGGTCCACGCGCAACGCTGGGGCGTCCTGCACGTCCAGGCGTCCGGGCCGGGCTTCTCGACGCAGTACGGCCCGCCCGCCGAATCGGCGACGCGCACGATGTACCCCGAGATGTTCCGGGCGGTCGATGCGGCCAAGCGTCAGATCGAGATCATCACCCGGCTGGCGGAGTGCATGCCCGAAGGCTGGGCGGGTTCCATCCACGCCGACCTCCGGCAAAGCCTGGTCGAGCTTGAAGAGATCAACGGAACCGCCACCGAAGGTGGTGCCGGATGACCGCATGCCCCACGACCTTGAAGTCCTCGCCCACCGCGGGGGTCGATCCGATCGACCCCCGTGCGTGGGTTTCGATCGACGAGGCGGCCGAGCGGCTCAACAAGTCGGTCGGTCATCTCTCCCGGCAGTGCCGGGACGTGTTGGGCAAGTTCGGCCAAGCCCGCAAAGCACCGCCGCCGCCGCCAGAGACGGGCAACCCGCGGTGGTATATCGCCCGGACGTACCACCTCGCGCTTGCCGAGGGATCGCTCGGCGACGACCACCAGCCCCCGGACCTCTCGGCCTACAGCGAGACGCAACGCCGCTCGGCCTTCGCGCGGGCGGCCTGCGTGAAGGCCTACCGCGAGGCCCGCTCGACTTGGCGCGGAGCGGAAAAGACCTGGCTGCCGCTGCTGGTCAAGCAGCTCGCCGAGCAGCACGCTTCTATTAAAGTTTCGGTGTCTTCGCTTCGACGCTGGCACCGCGACTACAAGCGGCCGGCTGACCTGTCGAAGCTGATCGACCGACGCGGCCGGAACAAGGGCGGCGAGGAGCACCCGCGCGTCTGGGAATACTTCCAGGGCGTGTTCCTCGACGGACGCAAAATTTCGATACACACGGCTTGGATTCGGGCCGACGAGTTCGCCAACGCCGAGGGCTTGGCCTGGTGCAGCTACGACGTGTGCCGCCGCCAGCTCGACGACCGCATCCCGCCCCAGCTCCAGGCCCAGTTCCGCGAGCCCGAGCGGTATCGTTTCGCGTTCCGGCCTTACCTGCCCCAGGACCCCGAGGCGTACGCCGCCGGCGAGCGTTGGGACGGCGACCACGCCGTCCTCGACCTCTGGTGCGTGTTCGACGGCAAGCCGATCCGGCCGTGGGTCACGGTGTGGATGGACTGGCGAAGCCGGCGGATCGTCGGCTGCGTCCTCAGCGACGGGCCGAACAGCTCGACCATCCTGGCCGCTTTCCGGCAAGCGATGCTCAATCGGGCCAACCGCGGCGGGCCGGACCTCGTGTGGATCGACAACGGCAAGGACTACGACTCGTACCTGTTCCACGGCATGACCAAAGCCCAGCGGCAGAAGGCCAAGCGGGAGCGGATGCGGGTGCGTGAGTCGGGCCGGCTGGCGAAGATCGACGGCGGGCTGCGGGTCGATGAGCCCCTTGCCGAGGGTGTCTTCACCGTGCTGGACATCGAGGCGCACTTCTCGATCCCCCACAACCCGACCGGCAAGGCCCGCGTCGAGCGGTGGTTCGGCACGCTTCACGACCGCTTCGACAAGACGTTTAAGAGCTACTGCGGCTCGACGATCGACAAACGCCCCGAGGGCCTCGCGGCGCTGCTCAAGCAACCGCACAAGCTGCCGACGTTCGAGCACGTCCGCGACCGGCTCGCCGACTTCGTCGCGGGCTACAACGCGACCGTGAGCATGAACCGCGAAGGGGCGATCGGCTTGAGCCCCGATCAGGCGATGGAGCAATCGACGCGGCCCGCCCGCACGTTCCGCAAAGGCGTCCTCGAAGAGTGCCTCCAGCACTGGCACCGCCCCGTCCGCGTCGGCCGCAACGGCATCACCATCAACCCCCGCGGCAAGGCGCTGCACTACGGGCGGTTCGATCAACGGCTCGTGACCTACAAGCGGCCGGGCCGGGGCAACAAGGCCCCGCGGCTCCGCGTCGCCTACGACCCCGACGACCTCCGCGCAATCAAGGTCTACACCGACAACCACCGCTTCATCGGGGTGGTCGCCGCCGACGGCTTCGCCAACGCGCAGACGCCGGTCGGAGAGAAGGACCTGGCGAAGCTGATCCAGAAGCAACGACGGGCGAAGGCCCGCCGCCGCGAGGTCGCCGCCCACGGGCTCGTCGAGTACCTCTCGACCGAAGAGCAGCTCGCCGATCAGGTCCGCCATAAGGAACGCGAGAAGCGGCGGACCGAAGCCCGCGAGTTGAAGCTCGCCGACGCGGTCGAGGTCGTGACGCCGTTCGACGCGACCACGCCGGCCCAGCCGCCAAGGAAGACGCCCTACCCGAAGTCGCTGGGAGCCCGACCGAAGCGTGGGGCCGAGGGATCACCGTCGCCAATCAAGGTGGACCTCGATGCGATCACGGCGTCCGAGTCCGAGCCGCTGCCTAGCCTCACCGACTTCATGGCCGACCTCGCCCCGCTGTCGGAGTTCGCCGACGACCCGACACGCGGCGAGGAAGAACCGGACGACAACCCGTTCGACATCTTCCGCGGGGTGCTAGACCGCGACCGCGACGACGACCGCGACGAGGAGGTGGCGTGATGAAGACGCGCGAACTCCTCGACAACCTGTCCAAAGAAGCCCGCCGGCTCCACGTCGGCCAGAAGCTGCCCGCGAACCGGCCCGTGACCTGGGAGCTGGCCCAGCGGGTCCAGGCCGACTTCCGCTACCTGCTCGACCAGCCGGGCGTCACGATCGCCGGCATCGCCGAGGCGATGGGCGACCTCTCCCGCGGCCCGCTGTCGCGCTTCCGCAACCTCGACAAGCCGGAAGACTTCACCGGCGACCTCGACCGCACCGTGCGGCGGGTGAATGAGTTCATGGAGACGATGGGCCGGCGGAAGCTGGCCCAGACGGCCAAGGCCCCCGAGGGCTTCGTCGAGACCGAGGTCGCCCGGCGGATGCTGGTCGTCATCGGCAAGACGATCGAGCTGTCGTCCATGAGCCTCATCACCAGCGACGCGGGCCGGGGCAAGACGCTGACCCTCAAGGCGGCCGAGTCGATCCACCCCAGCTCGATCTACCTCCGCGTCCGCCGCGACTGCCGCATGCCGAAGCAGCTCGTGGCGGCCGTCGCCACGGCGATCGGCGTCCCGGTCCGCGGCACGACCCACGCCGTGACCAGCAGCGTCATCGACCGGCTCGCCGGCCGGGGCCGGACGCTGCTGATCGACGAGGCCCACCAGCTCACGCCCGACGGCCTCGAAACCGTCCGCGACCTCCACGACGAGGCCGGCTGCCCGGTCGTCCTGGCCGGCACGGTCCGGCTGACCGAGGCGGTGGACGACCCGGCCGTGTTCTTCGGGCAGTTCAGCAGCCGGATCGCGCTGCGCTACGACGTGACCGAGGTCCTCCGCGAGGGTCTACCCGGCGGCGACGGCCCCCGGCCGCTGCACTCGATCGACGAGATACGCCGGCTCTACGAGTCGGACCGCGTCCGGTTCACCGCCGACGGCCGGCTGCTGCTGACCAAGCTGGCGAACCTGCCGGGCCTCGGCGGCCTGCGGCTCTGCGTCAAGGTCGTCCAGGTCGCGGCCGCCGCCGCCCAGGGCGAGCCGCTCGACGCCCGCCGCCTGCTCCAGGTCATCCAGACGTTGCACGGCCGGGCGTTCTCCACCGCCCGGATCGAGCCGGCCATCGACCGCTTCCGTCTCCGAGTCGCGTAACCCGCCCCCGGAACTCTTTACAGGAACGCCACCATGCCCCGCCCCGCCAAACCCGACCGCCCCCGCCCCGGCCCCCGGAAGAAGTTCCGGAAGCCCGCCGCTGCGGCGGCGGGGGAGGCGGGGCCGGGTTCGCGGGCCAAGCTGACCACCCGGACCGCTCAAGGCCGTCGGGACCTGGCCCGTGTCGCCTTGGATCGGCTCAAGCTGGAAGCCCAGATCAGCACGCTATGGCAGCTCAAGGGCACCACCTTGGATCGCTTCGCCGAGCGTTCACTCAACCCTCGAAGCTCGTATGAAGACGCGGTGAAGTGGCTGCTCGACCGTGGGGAGGGCGTGTCGCGGACCGCCGCCGGCCGCTTCCAGGAGGCGTTCCGCCACGCCTGCCACGCCGAAATTTCAGGCCGGCCGCTGGCGACTTCCCACCATGATCGGCGTTCGGTTTCTAGAAAAGGGTGTGCGCGCAAGCGCCAAGCGCGCAGTGCTCAACCGCGATAGGAGGTCGTGGGGGGGGTTGAGAATCCCGTTTTGGTCGATTCATCGGCCGGTTTTGTCCATATTTCATTTCTGGATGTGCGGCAGCCCGAATCGCCGTAAGTCCTGATCTCACAATATATTTCCCGGATTGACCCGTTTTTTCTCGGTTAATCCCGGCTGTCCATTTCATCCGTCGGTTTACATCTGGTCCCGGGGTCCCGCCGGCCAACGGGGGCCGACACCCGGGGACGCCGCGCAACGTTTGTGCGCGAAACCGACCGGGCTCACCCGCAACACGGCAACGCAGCTGCTGAAGACCACGACGTTTGAAAATTTTTGCGGGTTTGTGGTTTTTTGCGGCAGAACGCCGCCGTCCCGTGCGCAAAAACCGGACGCATCAGTCCAACAGTTCCGGCAGGGCCGCGCGTATCTGGGCCTCGGCCTGGGCCGACGGGGTCTCGATGAGCCGCCAGACGACGCGGTGCTCGAGCGTCTCGCCGGGGCGGAGGTGGACGGTGGGGCTGAGCAGCTCGAGCTCGATGTAGTCCGTCGCGCGGTAGAGCTGGGCGTTCGAGCCGTCGGGGTAGGCGGCGGCGGGGTCGTAGGCGGCGGCCTGGAGGAACGTGACGCCGTCATAGACCGCGGCGACCCACCGTCCGAAGCCGCCGATCTTCGCGCCGCCGCCGCCGAGTTGTTCCCAGCGGACGACGCCGGCGGGTTCGTCGGGTTCGATCTGGCCGGCGGTACGGTCGGGTGTGTCGGGCGTGAGGTAGCGCCACGCGGGCTGGCCCGTCGGCCGGTCGTCGGCGACGCCGAGCAGGGCGACGCGGGGCGGGAGCACCTGCGTCACGCTCCAGATGGTGGCGGGGTAGGGGTTAGGTTCGACGCGGAGGTAGGTGTTGAGGACCTCGACACGGGGCCGGTCGGGCGCGAGGGTGAACGACCGGCGGACGGCGAGGCCGAAGTCGGGGCTGACCCGGCTCTCGATCACGATCCGCCGGTCGGTGTGCTCGCGCAGGGACCAAGGCGACCCGTCGATCGTGCCGTCGGGGGGCCAGAACTGGTCCACGACGTCGTAGGCCCGGGGCCAGATCAGTTGCACGGCGGCCCAGGTCTTGTCGCCGCCGACGTTGGCGTAGGGCCGGCCGTCGTGGCCCGCGGCCGTCTTCGCCGCCCCGCCGGTGGTGTTGATCCACAGCAGGTTCGCGCCGTCGGCAAGCCCGAAGTCCACGACCCGGCCGACGGACGGCGCGACCGCGAGGCGGGCCAGGCCGTTGTCGATCGTGACCGTGTCGTCGAACGTGAGCACGGGCCCCGGGTCTTGCGGCGCGGGAGCCGCGGTGCGGCAGCCGACCAGCCCTGAAACCGAGGCGAAACAAGCGGCGGCGAGCCACAGGCGGACGGTCATGGGCGGGTCTCCGCGGTCAGGGGGGTGGGCGTGCGTTGGGCCCGGATATGGGCCTGCACGGCGGCGAGGTCGTTGGGCAACACCTCGTATCGCTCTTCGCGATCGTAGAGGTCGGCGAGGTGATCGGGCAGGGTGGGACGCTTCGCGGTGGCGCGTTCGACGGCGTCGGGGAACTTGGCGGGGTGGGCCGTGCCGAGCACGACCATGTCCGTGTCGCGGAGGTCGGGGGAGGCTTCGACTTCGGCCCGTGCCGCGGCGACGCCGATGGCGGTGTGGGGGTCGAGCAGCTCGCCGGTGTCGTCGTGGACCCGGCGCATCGTGTCGAGGGTGGGCCCTTCGTCGACGCGGTGGGCGGCGAAGAGGGGGCGGGCGGGGGCGAGTTGGTCGGGGGTGAGGGTGAACCGGCCGGTGGTCTTGAGCCGGTCCATCTTCTCGGCGACGGCGTTGCCGTCGCGGCCGAGCAGGTCGAAGAGCAGGCGTTCGAAGTTGCTGCTGACCTGGATGTCCATCGACGGGGCGAGGGTCCGGGCGACGGGGCCGAGGGCGTGGTCGCCCGAGTTCAGGACGCGGGTGAGGATGTCGTTGCGGTTCGACGCGACGACGAGGCGGGCGACGGGCAGGCCCATCCGGGCGGCGGCGTAGCCGGCGTAGACGTCGCCGAAGTTGCCGGTGGGCACGCTGAAGGCGGTGGGTTTCGTGGCGGCGTCGCGGCCGTGGAGCGACAGCGCGGCGGTGAAGTAGTAGACGATCTGGGGCATCAGCCGGGCGAAGTTGATGCTGTTGATGCCGGTCATGTTCACGTCGTCGCGGAAAGTAGTGTCGTTGAACATCGCCTTGACCAGGTCCTGGCAGTCGTCGAAGGTGCCTTCGATCGCGAGGTTGTGGACGTTGGGGGCGTCGACGGTGGTCATCTGCCGGCGCTGGACCTCGGAGGTTCGGCCGTGGGGGTGGAGGATGAAGATGGTGGCGCGGGCGCGTCCGCGGACGGCCTCGATGGCGGCGCTGCCGGTGTCGCCGGAGGTCGCGCCGATGACGGTGACGTGCTGGTCGCGGGCCCCGAGGACGTGGTCGAACAGCCGGCCGAGGACCTGCATGGCGACGTCTTTGAACGCGAGGGTCGGGCCGTGGAACAGCTCCATGAGGTGGAGCTTGTTGTGCGCTAAGCCGGCAAGCGGCTTCAGAGGCGCGACGTCGGGGTGGCGGAAGGTGGCGTAGGCGTCGTCGACGATCGCGGGCAGGGCGTCGGCGAGGTCGGGCGTGACGAAGGGGGTCATGACCGCGAGGGCGACGTCGCGGTAGGGCTTCCCGGCGAGGTCGGCGATCGCTTCGGGGGACAGCCCGGGCCAGGCCTCGGGGACGTAGAGCCCGCCGTCGCGGGCCAGGCCCTCGAGCAGGACGTCGTCGAACGGGAGCGGGGCCGCGGTGCCGCGGGTGCTGAGATAACGCACTTGGGGTCTGGGGTTCGGGGTCTGGGGTTCGGGGTCTGGGGTTCGGGGTCTGGGGTCGAGGGGTACCGTGAAGGCATCGTAGAAGATGGCATATATTGCCGCCATGTCCCGAGCGTTGGCATCACGGCGGCGTGGGCAGGTTTCCGGGGGGCCCGTGATCGGGATCACGGCGGACAACGCGGAGAACACGGCGGCGTCGGGGCGTTACGAAGTCGGCGCGGGGTACGCCGCGGCGGTGGCGGCGGCGGGCGGGGTGCCGATGGTGCTGCCCCATGAGACCGTGGCGATCGATCGGTACGTCAACCTGTGCGACGGGCTGCTGCTGAGCGGCGGGGTGGACCCGGACACGGCGGCGCTGCCCGCGGGTTGGCCGGGGCGGGAGGCGACGCACGGCGCGGCGCGGGTGATGGACGCGGGGCGGCAGGCGTTCGAGCTGGCGTTGTTGGACCGCTGGGAGAGCGCCAAGCCGCGCGCGGCTTTGCTGGGGGTGTGCCTGGGGATGCAGTGGATGGCGCTGCGGGCCGGGGGTCGGCTGGAGCAGTTCATGCCGGAGACCCGGCCGGCGGACGTGGTCGCGCGGCACCGGCGGTCGGACCACGCGCTGCGCGTCACGGCCGGCGACAGCGTCTTGCGCCCGCCGGGCCGCGACGTCACCGTGCACTCGAACCACCAGCAGGCCGTGGCCGATCCGGGCCGGCTGCGGGTCGTGGCGGTGTGCCCGGACGACGGGGTGATCGAGGCGGTCGACGACCCGGCCCGGCCGTACCGGCTGGGCGTGCAGTGGCACCCCGAACGCATGACCGCGGATAGCCCGCTGGGTTGGTCGGTGGTCGCGGGGTTGGTCGAGGCGGCGCGGCGGACGAAGGCCGGGCGTCAACGCCGGCTCACGAGGACGGGGTGGAAACTTCCGGGGGGCGCAAGGCGGATGCGGGGCGGGCGGGGCCATTGGCCGCGTTATCGTGCCGCCAGGTGAGGATCAGCACGAAGCCGACGCCGACCATGAGGGCGACGTCCGCGAGGTTGAAGATCCAGGGCCAGACCTCGGTGATCCCGCCGGGCCAGGCGATGCCCAGCGGCAGGTCGACGCCCGGGAACAGGTGCAGCATGTCGCGGACCGCGCGGTAGACGACGCGGTCGTAGAGGTTGCCCAGCGCCCCGGCGAGGATCAACGCCAGGGCGAGCTGCAGCCCCCACGCCCGGGCCGGGCTGCGGGCGAAGAGCCAGCCGATCACCGCGGTGGCGACGACGCTGACGGCGATGAACAGCACGCGGTTGCCCTTGCCCAGCCCGAAGACCGCGCCGGTGTTGGTCGTCAGCCGCAGCTCGAGCAGCTTCGGCGCAACCACGATCGGCTCGTGCAGGTACTTGGACCAGAAGGCGTGGTGCCCGTCGCGGCCGTCGAGCAGCTCGTCGGTGATCACCACCGGCCGGCCGGCGACGGTGTCGAACGCCCAGTACTTCAAAACCAAATCGGCGGCGAGCACGGCGGCCACGACCACGAGGAAGCGGGCGATCGCGGCACCGCTACGCCTGGCCGGGACGGGCCGAGGGGGCGCGGGGGCGGGGCTCGGCGCGGCGTCGGGCATGGCACTAGCGTAGGCGGCGGCGGGGTCAGAGCCCCCGACGTTCACGCTGGCGGGCGACCTCGATGCAGTACTTGGCCCAGGGCTTGGCCTCCAGCCGCGGCCGACCGATCGGCACCGCCGACTCGAGGCACACGCCGTAGGTCTTGTCCTCGATCCGCTGCAGCGCCTCGTCGATCTCGACGACGATACGCCGCTCGGACTCCATCAGCCCGAGGGTGAACTCCTGCTCGTAGTTGTCCGAGCCGACGTCGGCCATGTGCAGCGGCATGTGGCTGATCTCGCCGGCGTTACCGGAGCGGGCGGCCTCCAGGCCCTGGACGTCCCCGATGATCTCGGCCCGGCGTTCCAGCAGCAGCCCCCGGAAGTCACGCAGGTCCTTGGCTTTCAGCCCGGACTTGACCTTGCGTAGCTGGGCGGTCGTCGGCTTGTCGTCGGCGTAGGGGTCGTACGCCGGGGCCGGCGTCTCGGCGAGCGCGGCGTAAGGAGCGACGGGCTTCTTCTTCCGCGGAGCGGAACGCTTGGCCGTGGGTTTTTTCTTGGACGCGGCCTTCTTCGTCGTCGGTTTCTGAGCGGCGGCCTTCTTGCGGGCCGGCCCCGTTTTCGCCGTTTTTTTAACCACCTTCTTCCTGGTCGTTTTTTGGGTGGCGGCCTTCTTCTTCACGAGCTTTTTCTTGGCCGCCTTCTTCACCACCCGGCGACCGCCCGACGCCCGGGACGGGGTGGGGGATCGCTTGGTGCTTTTTTTTTGGGTCCCGGAAGCGGCGGGCTTTTTCTTCGATCGGGCCACGCAACATCTCCAGCAACAGAAACTTACGCCGAGCGGCGGGCAGACCCCGAGCGGACCGATCGGCCCACGGGACGCGGGAGTGTACCGACACCCCTCCACCGCCGCAACCCCCGCTCAACACGCGGGATACCGACCCATACGCCCCCCGACGCGAAGAGTTCACCCCCCGGAAGTTTCAACGCCACGGTCGTGAGCGTTTAGTCGCCGTGCTTCTGCCGCAGCCGGCCCGACAGCCGCAGCAGGAGGTGCACCCGCTCGAACTCGTCGACCCAGTCCTGCACCTCCGCCGCCAACTCCTCCGGCGGCACCGGCGCCCCCGGTAGCGGGCAGTTCGCCCCCAACGCCTGGGCCGCCGCGATCCGGTACCGGCTCAGCAACTTGTCGCCCGCGTAACCCACCAGCTCGAAGTCCTCGGCCGCGAACACCACCACCGGCACCCGGTTGCCCGCGTTCACCGTCACCCGCCGCTGCAGGTCCAGGTGCTCGTCCCGGTCTACCCACCTGAGATCAATCTTGCCGCCCCCGGAAGTTCCCGCCGCCTCCGCGATCCGCTGGAGCATCGGCCCCTGCCGGACGCAGTCGCCGCACCAGACGCCCGACACGCCGATGACCTTGATCTCCCGTACGAACGCCCCGAGCAGCCGCTTCTGGGCGTCCGTCAGCTCGACCGCGTCGTAGACTTTTTTCCAGCCGTCGCGCTGCGCGTCGTTGCCCGTCGCGACGTACTCGGCGTAGTCGAGTCCCGCCGCGTGCTTGGCTTGCAGGTACGCGGCGTCGGTCAGGTCCGGTTGGGTGGTCGTGGTCATGGTGATCCAAGGTTAAGTTTGGCTTTAAGCCGTCGGCAGCATCCCGTTCTCCCGGGCGTAAGCGAAGACGCCGCCGGCCTCGATGATCGGGCGGACGTCGCCCAGCGGGCCGAGTTTAAACACCTTACCCGTGGCGTGGTTGGTCAGGGTGCCGGCCTCGATGTCGACGGTGCACTCGTCGCCGGTGTCGATCTGCTCGACCAGCCGCTCGGTGGACTCGCAGGGCAGCAGGTACCCGCCGTTGACGCAGTTGCGGAAGAAGATGCGGGCGTAGAACTCGGCGACGACGACCTGGGCCCCGGCCTCGGCGATCGCCAGCGGGGCGTGTTCGCGTGAGCTGCCGCAGCCGAAGTTCTTGCCGCCGATCACGATCGCATACTCGGTCTTGAACTTGCCGGTCTCGACGAAGGGGGTGTCGCCGTCGGGCAGGCCGCGCTGGCCCTCGGGCACGCCGATGTTGGCGTACATGCCGAAGTACTTGCGTTCCTCGGGATCGGCCGGGTTGTAGGCGAGGTACTCGGCCGGGATGATCTGGTCCGTGTCGATATCGTCGCCCAGGACGTACGCCTTGCCGGTGATCTGCGTCTGCATGCTTGTATGTTAAGCGGACGGGATTTATCGCGGAGCTTGGGAGTCGCGGAGACGCGGAGGAAGACAAAAATTCAGGATTCAAGACCTCAACTCTAGTTTTTCTCCTGGCCTCCGCGACTCCCAGGCTCCGCGATGGATCGATGCTTTAGCCCGGCGATGCGGCAGACGCGGGCGGGAGTTTTTCTTCGAGCAGACGCATCTGCTGCGCGAGCTCGGGGGGGATGCGGGGGTTGGTCGGGCCGAGAAGGAGGCGGAGGCCTTCGAGGAGTTGGCGGGCGTCGTCGGCGCGGCCGAGGTCGGCGGCGCGGTGGCCGGCGCGGGTGAACTGCTGCAGCAGCGGGTCGTCGGCGGCGGCGGGGTCGAGGGCGGCGGGGTCGGCCGGGTCGGCGAAGAACGCGCGGGCCGCCGCGAGGGCCGGCTCGGCGCGGTTGGCCTGCAGGTACGCGGGGATCAGCCCGCGGTACAACCGGTCACGCTGCCGGTCGTTGAGCGTGTCGGGCGGCTGACGCAGCAACGCCTCGAAGTCGAGGATCGCCAGGTCCGGCTCGTCCATGGACAGGCGGTTCTCGGCCCGTTCGAGGCGGAGTTCCGACCGGGCCTCGCCCACCGCCGGCTCACTCCCGGGAGCGCGGTCCAGGGCGGCGGTCAGGAAGCGTTCGATCAGCGGCCCGTCGTTGCGTTCGGCCCGCAGGCGATCCACGGCCTCGAGGGCCGACGACGCCGGGACCTGCGCCGCCATCGCCACCAACGCCCGCTCCCAACCCGGCACCACCGGCGCATCCCGCGGTGGGTGGCTCAGCAGCTGCCGCAGCGTCTCGGGGTCCTGGCCGCGCACGGCGGCGGCCCGCAGCACGATCGGCTGGATGATCGGGTCGCCCGCCCGCTCGGCGAGGACCGCCAGCGACCGCGTCGGCGAGTCGGCCCATGCCTGCGCGGCGGCCTGGCGGATCACGTCGTCCGGGTCGTCGATCCAGCCGCGGACCCGCCGCCAGTCGTCCGCCTCGCCGATCCGACCCAGCAGCCGCACCACCGCCGGCGACGGCCGCTGCCCGCGGCTGAGGTAACCCCGCACCCGCAGCAGCACCGCGTCGGCCCGCCGGGGCGTGAGCATGTTCGCCCGGCTGATCGACGCCAGCACCGCCGCCGCGTCGGCCCGCAGCGCCGGCTCCTCCAACAAGTCGTACGCCGGGTCGGTCGCCCGCTTCCGCGGCATGCGTTCGAGCACCTGGAGGTACGCCGACTTCACCGCGTTGACGTGTTCCCCGTCCGCCAGCAGCCGATCGGCGGCGACGTCGGCCGCCGGCTCGTCCGCCAGGTCGCGCAGCACCGCCGCCGCCTCCCGCCGCACCTCGGCCGACTCGGGGTCGACCATCCGCTGGCGCAGCGCCGCCCGCAGCGGCTCGTCGAACGCCACGCCCGACAGCAGCCGCGTCCGCACCAGGTCCAGGGCGAGCAGCCGCGTCGCCACCAGCGGGCTGTCGAGCATGTACGCCAGCACGCCCGCCTGGTCCTCGGGCGACGACGCCTGATAGAGCGCCCGCTCGGCGGCCTCGAGTTTCTCGACCAGCTGGTCCGCGTCGCTGCGCTGCCGCGACTCGCTCCGGGCGAAATTGGCCACCAGCTGCCGGTTCCAGCTCAGCGGGTCGAGCCGGCGGGCGTCGTCCCACCACGCGGCCCAGGCCCGGCGGTCCTCGCCGAGCCGATCGATCCCGGTCATCGTCGCCAGCGCGGCGTAAGCGGCCGCCTGCACCGCACCCGGCTGGGTCAGGTCGGTCAGCCCGATCAGCGTCTCGGCCACCGGCCGGCGGCGCTGGTGGCCCAGCGCCGCGACGGCCCGGCCCCGCTCCCGCGGCGGCAGGTCGGCCGACCTGGCCGAGTCGGTCAGCCGGCGGGTCAGCTCGGGCTCGTCGTAGCGGCCCAGCGCCGCGGCGGCGTCGGGCACCAGGTCGTCCGGGGCCGAATACAGCAGCGCCAGCACCGGCCGCCACAGCCCCCGCGGCGGCTCGGCCGGGTCGACCGCCACCGCCTGCAGCACCGCCCGCCAGGCGTCGGCCGGCTGGTCGGCCGTGAGCGCCGCGGCCAACGCCCGGTCCGCCGAGAAGTCCTCGATCTCCAACAGACGCTCCGCCGCCTCGGCCCGGTCCGCCAGGCCCACGCCCACCCGCGTCAGCCTGCGGTAGGCGTCGCCCACGCCCGGCGGCAGCTCCGCGACCTCGACCGCCACCGGCGCGTCGCCGATCTGCGGGGTCGCGCAACCCGGCGGCAGGGCCGTACCCGCCGCCAGCAGCGCGGCGGCCATCAACTGCCGACGGCGGGGAATCATGAGCGGCAACCTGCGGTTCTATAATCTGGGGGGCGGTGGGCTGATCGCGCGGGGTCAAACCCGAGCCGTATGAATCATCGTAGGTTGCAGGCGACACGCATGAGCCAGTGGCACGAAGCCGACCATCACGCCGAGCGGGCCCAACGCTTTTATCGGGCCGGCCAGTGGGAACGCGCGCTCGAGGAGCTGCGTACCGCGCTGGATCAACGCCCCGGCGAGGGCGAGTGGTGGTTCGGGCTGGGCCTGACGCTCGACGCGTTGGAGCGCTACGGCGAGGCGGCCGAGGCGTACCAACGGGCGCTCGGTGTCCGCGGCGAGGACGTGCCGGGCCTGCTGCACCTGGGCGTCGACCTGCTGCGGGCCGGCCAGCCCGAGGCCGCGATCGAGGCGCTGGAGAAAGTCAACCGCCTCGACCCGTCGGTCGAGTCGGCCTACGCCCACCGCGTGCTGGCCTGCACGCTGCTGGAGGACCACGACGAGGCCGAGGTGATGTTCTACCTCACCCGCCAGCACGCCGGCGACGACGGCCGCGGCGGCGACCGCGTCGTGCAGGCGTCGGCCCACGACTACCTCGCGCAGTCGCTGGTGATGCGCGGCGAACTGGCGCGGGCCCGCTGGTGCTGGCGCGAGGCCCTGCGGATCGACCCCGCCCACCCCGAAGCCAACCGCCGGCTCGCCGAGCTCCACCAACACGGCGGCGAGAACGACCGCGCCCGGCACCACTATCAGCGGCAGCTGCGCCTCACCCCGGACGACGCCGAGACCCTGCTCGACTTCGCTGACTTCTTGTTCGACGCCAACCGGCTGGCCGAGGCGGGCGACAAGTACCGCCGAGCCCTGGCGGTCGACGGCACGCTCGCCGTCGCGCACCGCCGCCTCGGCGAGCTTGCGGCGATCAACGGGCACCTCGGCGCCGCCGCCGACCGCTACGAGCGCGCCGCCCAGCTCGACCCGGCCCTGCCGGGCGTCGGCCTCGGGCTCGCCGAAGTCGCGCTGCGTCAGGGCGAGCTCGACGACGCCCGCCGGCACGCCGCCCGCGAGCTTGAGGTCGAGGGCCAGTCGGCCGAACAGCTGCTGACGCTCGGCGAGTTGCTGCACGACCTGGGTGACCCCCCCGCCGCGGTCCGGCTGCTGAGCCCGCTGATCGCCGGCGGCGACGACCGGCTGTTCAGCGACCACGCCACCTACGCCCGCGCCCTGCGCTGCCGCGCCGCCGCCCGGCTCGACGTCGGCCAACTCGCCGAAGCCGTCGAAGACGCCGCGCACGGCCTGTCGCTCGTGCCGAACGACCCCGGGACCCTGCGGGTGGTCGTCGCCGCGTCGCTTCGCTGCGGCGACCTCGCGACCGCCGGGCGGTGGCTCGCCCGCGCCGGCCGAACGGTTCAGAGCGACGCGGGCCTGCGCCGGCTGCGGCGACGTTGGCGTTGGGCGAAGCTGCGGCGAGTGCTCTGGCGGCGGCGGGCGGACTGAGTCGCAACGGGTACGGCGTTTCGGCGTCGATTACCATCCGCCGCATGATCGACCTCAAGGACCTGCGGGCCGACCCGGAGAGATACAAACGCGGGGCCACCGACAAGGGCAGCGGTGTCGACCTCGACGCGCTGCTGTCGCTCGACGAGCGGGTGCGGGGGTTGCAGACCGAATCGCAGCGGCTGGCGGCGGAGAAGAACGCGATCGGCAAGGAGATCGGCGCGGTCGCGGGCCGACTAAAGAATGCCGAGGGCGACGCGAAAGCCGAGCTACAGGCCGAAATGCAGCAGCTGCAGGCCCGGCCGAACGAGATCAAGGACGCGGAAGCGAAGGTCGAGGCCGAGCTGACGGACCTCGAAGCGCACCGCGACGCGCTTTGGCTCGAAGTCCCGCAACCCGCCGACCCGGACGTGCCGGTCGGCAAGTCGGCGGAGGACAACATCGAACTACGACGCTGGTGCCCGCCCCCGGAAGCGGGCCGCGCCTTCGACCCGGCCGTGCCGTTCGCCGAGCAGCGGGGGTTCGAGCCCAGGTCGCACGTCGAGCTCATCGAATCGCTCGGGCTGGTCGACTTCGACCGCGGCGTGAAGATCGCCGGCTCGCGCAGCTACGTCCTCGTCGGCGACGGGATGCGGCTGCACCAGGCCGTGCTCCGCTACGCCTTCGACCGCATGACGCAGGAGCACGGCTTCACCGCCCTCTCCGCGTCGTGCCTCGTCCGCCACCACACGCTCGTCGGCACCGGCTTCTTCCCCCACGGACGCGACCAGGTCTACGACGTCGCCAACCCCACCGCGGAGGGCGGGCTGGCGTTAACCGGCACCGGCGAGGTGGGGCTGATGGCGTACCACATGGATGAGATCCTCCCCCCGGAAGACCTGCCGAAGTGTTACACGACGGTCTCGACCTGCTTCCGCCGCGAAGCGGGCGCGGCGGGCAAGGACACGGCCGGGCTGTACCGCATCCACCAATTCGACAAAGTCGAGCAGGTCGTGATCTGCGAGGCCGACGAAGCGGTCAGCCGCGACTGGCACCAGAAAATGATCGGCTACGTCGAAGGCTTCCTCCAAAGCCTCGCCCTGCCCTATCGGCTGCTGCAGTGCTGCACCGGCGACCTGGGCCCGAAGAACGCCGACATGATCGACCTCGAATGCTGGATGCCCAGCCGCACCCCCCCCGGAACGACCGCGGCCTCTCCGGGAGGTGAGAACGGATGGGGGGAAACGCATTCCGCGTCGCGGCTGTACGACTACCAGACGCGTCGGCTGAATCTGCGTTACCGCGACCCTGACGACCCGAAGGGCAAGCGGACCAAGTTCTGTCACAGCCTCAACAACACGGTCGCCGCGAGCCCGCGACTGCTGATCCCGATCCTCGAGCTGTACCAGGACGCCGACGGCGGGGTGACGATCCCCGAGGCGCTGCGGCCGTACATGCAAGGGCAGGAGCGGATCGAACCGCGGCAGGCGTAAGCCGCTTGCGGCTTAGCGGAAGAGATCGTGTGCTAAGCCGCAAGCGGCTCACTCGCCCAGCACCGCGGCGGCGCGGTCGCGGGCGGGGTGGATGTCACCGATGCGGATGCCGAAGTTCTCGCCGACCTTCACCGCCACGCCGTGGCCGACGGTCTTGTTGTTGACCCGCAGGTTCAGGTCCTCGTCCGCCGACTTGGGCAGCTCGATGATCGCCCCGGGCCCGAGCGTGAGGATCTCGCCCATCGGCAGCTTGCGCGAGCCGATCTGCACGATCACCGGGACGGTGAGGTTCAGGATGGTCTTGACGTCAGCAGACACGTTGGCTCTATCGGCCAGATCGGGGCGTGGGCGGTACGAATAACTGCTCGGCGAGCTCGACGGCCTTGGCGAGGGCGGCGGCCTTGTTCACGGTCTCGCGGTGCTCGGCGTCGGGGTCCGAGTCGGCGACGATCCCTGCGCCGGCCTGGATGTGGACGGTCCACGCCGACCCGCCGCCGCCAGACGGATTACCGGGGGCGGGGGTCACCACCATCGTCCGCAGCGCAATGCACATGTCCATGTCGCCGCGCAGGTCCGCCCAGCCCACGGCCCCGGCGTACGGACCCCGCCGATCCGGCTCGAGCTCGTCGATGATCTGCATCGCCCGGACCTTCGGCGCCCCGCTGACCGTACCCACCGGCAGGCTCACCCGCAGCGCGTCCCAGGCCGTCAGCCCCCCCCGAAGCCGGCCCGACACCGTCGAGCTCAGGTGCATGACGTGCGAGTACTTTTCGACGGCCAACAACTCGGGCAGTTGAACACTTCCGGGGGCGGCGACGCGGCCGATGTCGTTGCGGTGCAGGTCGACGAGCATGACGTGCTCGGCCCGGTCCTTCGGATCGCCGCGGAGTTCCGCCGCCAACGCTTCATCTTCCGGGGGCGTGGCGCCGCGGTGGCGGGTGCCGGCCAGCGGGCGGCTGGTGGCGACGCCGTCGGTCACGTTGACCAGCACCTCCGGGCTGCTGCCGACCAGCATCGCCCCGTCGATCTGGAGGTAAAACAAGTACGGCGACGGGTTGACCACCCGCAGCGCCCGGTACACGTCGAACGGGTCGGCCGCGGTCGTGCGGGAGAACCGCTGCGACGGCACGATCTGGAACGCGTCGCCCGCGGCGATGTACCGCTTGCACGTCTCGACGGCGCGCTGGTACCCACCGGGCCCGAGGTTGCTGTCGGCGGCGTCGAGCGGCGGCGGCGGGGTGTCGAGCGTAACGGCCCGGCGCGGCGTGGACAGCGGCGGGCGGTCGTCGTCGAGCAGACGCGACACGATCGCGTCGAGCCGACCCTCGGCCAAGCGCAAAGCGGCGTCGGCAGAGTCCGCCTCGTCGGTGGCGACGTGGGTCACGGCCGTGACCGTCTTGCCGACGTGGTCGAACACCACGACCTCGCGGTAGAGCTGCAGGTGCAGGTCGGGCAGCCCGCGGTCGTCGGGCGGCGGGTGAGGCAGCGCTTCGCCCTCGAGGTAGCGCACGGCGTCGTAGCCGACGCTGCCGACCCAGCCGCCGGTGAAACCGGCGAGGTCCGGCACCTCGGCCACGCGCAGGTGCGCGGTGAGGCGGTGCGCTTCGTCGAGCGGGTGGTCGCAGCGGTAGGTGGTCCGCTCGTCGCCGTCGAGGTGGGTGACCTCGTGGCCGCGGGCGATGAGCTGCGCGACCGGGCGGTGGCCCAGCGCGCTGTAGCGGCCGACGCGATCGCCGTCGATGACGGACTCGAAGAGGAAGCTCGGGTCGGCCCGCGCGTCGTCGCGGACCAACGCCCGGTAGGCGGATACCGGCGTGAGCACGTCGCTGAGCAGCGGCCGGGTCGCGGGGACCCAGGTCACCACGCCGTCGGACCCGGCGGCGTCCCACGCCGCGCGGAAGCGGTCGGTATCGGGTGAATGAGAGGTCGGTCGGGTCATCGCGTCTCTGTAATGTATCGAGACTTCCGACCCGTCCGGGGCTCCGCTGCGCTGCGGCCCGGCTTGCGGGTATAGTTCGATCGGCCGCCGCTTGCACCGCACCGATGATTTGGGGAGCCCCGCCGCATGAGAGTCGAGAACTTCCTGGCGCACCACGGGCTGACCGAGAACCCCTTCGCGGCCGAAGAGGCCCGGCTCGACGCGGTCTTCGGTCGGCTGTCCGACGCGGCGCTGCACCACCCCGACATCAACAAAATCTTCGGCACGCTGACCCAGCCCAGCACGGCCGTAGTCTTCGGCGAAAAGGGCTCGGGCAAGACCGCGATCCGCCTGACCATGCAGCGCAAGATCGCCGAGCACAACGAAGACGCCGCCTCGGGCCCGGCCCAGCAGCGCGTCCTCGCGGTCGCCTACGACGACTTCAACCCCGTCCTCGACAAGCTGACCCGCACGACCAAGACCGACTCGGCCCAAATCATCCGCAACTTCCGCCTGGCGGACCACCAGGACGCGATCCTCATCCACGCCGTGACCAAGCTGGTCGACGCGCTACTCAAAGACGCGGCGACGACGGGCGAAGACGTGATGGCCTTGCCCGATGAGAAGCCCGGCAAGCTGCGCAAGCGGCTGACGCAGCAGCAGCGGCTGGACCTCGCGGTCTTGGCCGGGCTGTACGACCAGCCGCCGTCGGGCATCGTGCTGCCGCGGTGGCGGAAGCTGCGCAAGCACCTGAAGCTCAGCTGGCGGCTGCCGCTGGCGTTCTGGCGCAACGCGTCGATCGCCGCGACGCTGATCGCGTTGGGCCTCGGCGGGTGGTTCTACTGGGCCGAGTTCCTGGCCGGCGAAGATGCGCCCGGTGCGCCGATCTGGCTGCTGCCCTTGCTGGGCCTGGCCGGCGCCGCGGCGGTGATGCTCTGGGGCTACTGGCTGATCCAGTTCGGCCGGGTCTGGGGGCTGGCCCGCAAGGTCGCCCGGGAGATGCCCGCGGTGTCGCGCCCGACCGCGACGCTCCGCGGCGTGTTCGGCGAGCTGGGCGTGTCCAAGCTCGTCGGCCAGCCGCTGCCGACGCCCGGCAACGACGAGCAGGAGCAGCGCGACAGCCGGTACCAGCTCACGCGGCGGTTCGTCGACGTGCTGCGGGCGATGGGCTACGCCGGCATGGTCGTCCTGATCGACCGCGTCGACGAGCCCACGGCCGTGGCGGGCGACGCCGGGAAGATGCGGGACCTGATCTGGCCCATGTTTGACAACAAGTTTCTCAAGCAGGAGGGCATCGGCCTCAAGCTGCTGCTGCCGATCGAGCTGAGCTACCTCTTGAACAAAGAAGGCCCGAGCTTCTTCCAGGAGGCCCGCCTCGACAAGCAGAACATGATCGACAAGCTCACGTGGTCGGGCGCGACGCTGTACGACCTGTGCAGCAGCCGGCTCAACGCCTGCCGCAGCGCGACGCAGACCGAGCCGATCGGCCTGACCGACTTCTTCGAGGACAACGTCGGGCGGGAGACGCTGATCGACGCGCTGGACCAGATGCACCAGCCGCGGGACGCGTTCAAGTTCGTCTACAACGTGATCCAGGAGCACTGCCAGCTGCTGCCCGAAGACGCCGCGGACTATCACATCAACCGGCTCACGCTCGAGACCGTGCGGCGGACCCAGTCGCAGCGGGTGCAGGAGCTCTACCGCGGGTTGACGCCGGCGTGAACCCGGCGGGTAAACCGGGGTTCAGGTTTCGATCCCGTGAGCAAGCGGTGGCTGTGGGGTTATTGGACCCATGTTCAACCGGGCGGCCCGGGCAACCGTCCTGACGCGGCGTGGCGCGGGTTTTTGTTCCTAAACCCGATAATCGCAACATTTTCTGAACTGGCGGAGAAGGGTCCGCCGATAGCTTCCCGCGAATCGGGGCAGCCGGATTGCCCCCGCCGAGCGCAGAGCCGACCGACCGCTGCTTATAGTTGTTGCAGGGGTGGGGGCCTTCTGGTATTTATCGGCGCACCAAGTTCATTCGGGGCTGCGGCGTCGCGTGGCGTCACCCCGGGTTCGGTTCATCGGGTTCCCACCCCACTACGGTAAGGAGTGTTAAAGATGAGTCATCAAGGTAAGTTGGTCGGACTGTGTCTGACCGGCGGTCTGGCCGCGGCCACGGCCGCCCCGATTTCGGCGCAGGATGCGCCCCCGGCCGTGAACAACGGCCTCCTAACGTGGTCGGCCGGCATTGATGCCGTCTCGACCTACGTCTTCCGTGGCTTCGAGCAGGAAGACAGCGGCCTGATCCTCCAGCCTTACGTCGAGGTCGGCGTGCCGATCGGCGACACGGGCGTGGACTTCTACCTCGGCACGTGGAACTCGATCCACAGCGAGGGCACCGGCGCCTCGGGCAGCGGCCCGGACAACTGGTACGAGTCCGACCTGTACGCCGGCGTCTCGTACTCGATCAACGACGAGATCGCCGTCGGCGCGTTGTTCACCGGGTTCTACTACCCCAACGGCTCGGCCGAGAACATCGAAGAGATCGGCTTCGACGTGAGCTACGACGACAGCGCCCTGCTGGGCGACTACGCGTTCTCGCCCTACCTCTTCATCGCCTTCGAGACCAAGGACCGCGGCGGCACCGAGGACATCTACGCCGAGATCGGCGGCGAGTTCTCCGCGTTCTTCATCGAGAGCGAAGACATCCCCGTCTCGCTGAGCTTCCCGTTCGCGCTGGGCTTCAGCATCGACGACTACTACGGCGACGAGGACTGGGGCTTCCTTATGGTCGGCGTCGCCGCCGGCATGCCGCTGGACTTCATCCCGTCCGATTACGGGACCTGGAGCGCCTCGGCCGGCCTGGACCTGTTCTTCGTGAACGACGACGCGGGCCTGCTCGACGACGGCGACGACTTCGAAATCGTCGGCAAGGTCGGCGTCGGCCTCGAGTACTAAAACCCGACCGGCGTGACCCCACGCCGCGGGAACGCGACGCCGACTGCCCCCTCGGGAACCCGGGCCGAACGCGGAGCCATCTCCCGAACCTCCGAACCCCGGCCCGCTCACGCGGGCCGGGGTTTTTTTACGCCCCAGCCCGCCGCCTCGGAACGGTCCCGGGGCGTGATAACCTCTGCTCATGAACCACGCCCCGCTCCTGACCGCCTACGGCCTGGCGATCGTCGCCGCATCGGTCCTCGGCGGGCTGGTCCCCATCCTCGTCCGCCTCACCCACGGCCGCCTCCAGCTCGCCGTCAGCCTCACCGCCGGGTTCATGCTCGGCGTCGCGGTGCTGCACATGCTGCCCCACGCACTGGCCGACCTGACGCCCGCTACCGCCATGCTCTGGACGCTCGGCGGGCTGCTGACGATGTTTTTCATCGAGCGGTTCTTCCGCTTCCACCACCACGACGTCGCCGAGCGTGACGGAGACGACGCGTCGACGACGGGCCATTCGTTGTCGTGGGGCGCGGCCGCGGTCGGCATGACCCTGCACAGCCTGCTCGCCGGCGTCGCGCTGGGCTCGGCCGTCGCCGCCGCGGATTCAGCCCACATCGCGCCCGCCGGGTTCGGGGTCTTCCTGGTCATCGTGCTGCACAAGCCGCTGGACGCGCTGACCGTCATCACGCTGACCGCCGCGGCGGGGATGAGCCGGCCCCGGCGGCACCTGACCAACGCTTTGTTCGCGTTGGCCGTGCCGCTCGGGATGACGCTGTTCCTGTTGGGGCTGAGCCGGTCCGGCCTCGCCGCGCCGGGCGAGCTGGTCGGGGTCGCGCTGGCGTTCTCGGCCGGGACGTTCCTCTGCATCGCGCTCAGCGACCTGCTGCCCGAGCTGCACTTCCACGCTCACGACCGCGGCAAGCTCTCGGCCGCGCTGCTGCTCGGCGTCGCGCTGGCCTTCGCCGTCGCCCGGGCCGAGCACGCCACGCACGACCACGCCCACGGCGGCCACCAGCAAGAACACTACGACGTACACGACCACCACGACCACGCGGGCCACGACCACTGAGTCTCACACCGGCTCGACCGGGCTGTAACGCGAGCCCTCCAGCGGTACCCGCCGGTTCGGCGGCGGGGCCGGCAGCCGGGGGGCGACGAACACCGCGATCAGCACCAGCAGCACGTTGCAACCAAAAAGCCAAGCGTGCACGAGCGGCGGGTCGAGGAAGATCACCAGGCCCGAGAGCAGCAGCATCAGCAGCATCAGCGGGATCAGCCCACGCCACGCCAGCCGCATCAGCTGGTCGAACCGCAGCCGCGGCAGCGTCCAGCGGACCCACATCATCACGAACAGCAGCAGGAACACCTTGCCCGCGAATACGACGGTCTTGATGGCTACCAGCGCCGCCCCGGCCCACAGCCCCTCGGCCGTCGTCGGTAACTCGAACGGCAACACCCCGCCGATAGGGTTGAGGCTCCAGCCCCCCAGGAACAGCACGCAGAAGAACGCCGAGCCGGCGATCATGTGCATGTACTCGCCCAGGAAAAACAGCGCCCACTTCATCGACGAAAACTCGGTGTGGAACCCGCCGACCAGTTCCTGCTCGGTCTCCGCGAGGTCGAACGGCGCGCGGTTGCACTCCGCCAGCACGCAGGTGAAGAAGATGAACGCCAACAGCGGGTGGGTCAGGAAGCCCCAGTTCCCCCCGCCGCCGGCGGTCTGCAGGTTCACCAGCAGCTGGGCGTCGACCGTCGCGAAGGTGAGGATCACGATCAGCACGCACAGGCCCATCGGGATCTCGTAGCTGACCATCTGGGCGGTCGCCCGCAGCCCGCCGAGGAACGAGTACTTGTTGTTCGAGGCGTAGGCCCCGACCACGATGCCGTACACCGCGAGGCTGCTGACCGCGAGGATGTAGATCACCCCGACCTGCACCGGCGCGACCGCCACGCTGACCCGCCCCGCCTCGGCGACCGTGATCCCGAAGAGCGTCAGCCCCGGGAACTCCCACAGCCCGCCCCACGGGATCACCGCCCAGCCGATCATCGCGGGGATCACCGCCAACGCCGGGGCGATCAGGAACAACGCCTTGTCGACGTTCGGCGGGGTGTAGTCCTCCTTGACGAACAGCTTCAGCCCGTCCGCCAACGCCTGGCCCAGCCCGAGGTGACGCCGGCCCTCGAACAGCCCGTTGATACCCAGCTTGGCCCACAGGTCGCCGAGCCCGAACGAAAAGTTCACCCGGTTCGGCCCGGTGCGGTCCTGCACCCAGGACGCGACCTTGCGCTCCAGCAGGATCAGGTACGCCGTGGACAGCAGCATCGTGTGCAGGATCAGCAGGATCACGAGGCCGCTGACGAAGAACTGGGCGGAGAACATGGAGTCTGGGGGTTGGGGTCTGGGGTCTGGGGTCTGGGGTCTGGGGTCTGAGGTCTGGGGTCTGGGGTCTGGGGTCGAGGGCCCGGTCGATCGCTTCGTAAGATAGTGCATAGTGTCGGGCAAAGCCCATGGTTTTGCCTCTCCCGCCTCTCCCCATTTGGACCGGGCACCTTGACCCCAAACCCCAGACCCCAGACCCCAGACCCCAAATCCACCGACGCGACGATCAAGGAGACGTTCGAGTCGATCGTGATCGCGTTCATCCTGACGTTCATCTTCCGGGCGTATGTGGTCGAGGCGTTCGTGATCCCGACGGGGTCGATGGCGCCGACGCTGCTGGGCCGGCACGCGCCGGTGCGGTGCCCGCAGTGCGGCTACCGGTTTGCGGTGGACCAGTCGGGCCGGTCGCTCACGGCGGACGGGGCGCGGACGACGCCGTGCCCGATGGACGGCTACCCGGTGCCGACGCCCGCCGGCGTGCCGACGCGGTCGGGCGACCGGCTGCTGGTGCAGAAGTACCTCTACCCGCTGGTCGAGCCGCGGCGGTGGGACGTCGTGGTGTTCCGCAACCCCCAAGCCCTCAACGCCGACGGCACGGCCGGGCCCAAGACGAATTACATCAAGCGGCTTGTCGGCCTTCCGGACGAGGCGCTGACCCTGCTCGACGGCAACGTCCACGTCCGGCCGCTGGGCGGCACCGACGCCGACTGGCGCATCGCCCGCAAGACCGACCCGCGGGCCAACCGCCGCTGGGAAGCGATCCAACGCACCGCCTGGCAGCCGGTGTACCACAGCCGCTACGTCCCCCTGGACCACGGCCGCGCGGATCAGGACAACGACGGCGAGGGCCGACGCTTCGACTGGTCCCCGCCCTGGCGGCCCGACCCGGACGCCGCGGCCGACGGCGTCTGGAACCTCGGCGACGCCGCCCGCGGCTGGCGGCGGTCTTACCTCTACGCGGCCGGCGATTCCGGGCGGGCCGGGGAAGCGGGCCGGCTGATTTTCGACTGGGCCAACTACTACCCGGGCGGCACGCCGTACCCGTACAACTACACCGGGACGAACCGCGGCGTCGTCCCCCGCCAGCCGATCGAAGACGTGCGGATCGCGGCACGGTACGAAGCCAGTAAAAACCACGGCGTCGTGGAGTTCCAGACCACGGCCCGGCTCGTGTCCGATGTCGAAATCGTCACCGCCCGGTTCGACCCCGCCGGCTCGGTGTCGCTGTGGCGGCAGGGCGAGAACAACACGGACCGAACGCTCGTGGCCAAGGTCGATCACCGCTGGGGCCATGACGCCCGCGGCCCCAGCCTGCGGGCGGACCTGGAGCTCTGGGTCGTCGACCAGCAGGTCCTCGTCTGGGTCGACGGGCGGGTCGTGATCCGTGAGTCGTTCGACGTGCCGTGGGACACGCTCACGACCCGCCCGCCGCCGCGGAATCGGCCGGACGTCGCGATCGCGGTCGAAGGCGGCTACGCCGTGCTGCACGACGTGCAACTGGACCGCGACCTGGCGTACACCCCGTCGAACAACGGCCTCGAGTTCGCGCCGCTCGGGGTTCTGCGGCGCTCGCCCCAGGGCGGGGTGATCCCCACGCCGCCGATCGAGGTCCGCCCGCGGCGTTACTTCGTGCTCGGCGACAACTCGCCGATCAGCGAGGACGGGCGGTTCTGGGGCGACGCCGAGCCCTGGGTCGAGCGGCGCATGCTGCCCGAGGCCCGCGACTGGGTGCCGGACCCCGACCGGCCGCACGTCCGGCCGTACGCCCACGTGGTGCCGCGTGGGCTGCTCGTGGGCCGGGCGTTCTTCATCTACTTCCCCGCGCCCTACGCGCTGTCACCCGGCGGGCGGCAGGTGCTGCCGAACTTCGGGCAGATGCGTTTCGTCGATTGAGCGTGTTTGCTCTACGATGCGGCGATGCCGAGGCAGGTGCTTTTTGTCAATTCGCCGCTGGCCCGGGCCGCGGTGGTCGCGGTGCTGATGTGGGGGCTGCTGGCCGGGTCGCTGCTGGTGGCCCGGGCGGTGACGGGGGCGCCTCTGCTGCCGCCGGGCATGGCCCCGCGGGTGGAACACGGGCTGGGCGGGGTGACGCTGCCGCTGCCGGAGCGGTGGGTGCTCGAGGCCGAGCGGCCCGCGGCGCCCGGGGTGCCGGGGCTCAAGGAGTTCGTCAACCGCACGTCGCCGGGCGAGCGGCTGCGGGCGGCGTACTTCGCCACGCCCGAGCCGACGGACGCCGAGCAGCTGCTGGGCGAGCTGGTGCTGCCGCAACTGGTCGCGGGGCGGGTGGTGCTGGTGAGCCCGGGCGACCCGCCGTGGCGGCGGGTCGAGAGCGACGACCCCACCGGGCGGACGCTGGACTTGGTGTTCTCGACCCGGCGGGCCGCGGCGGTCGCCACCGCGCCGCAGCTGCACGCCGTACGCCTGGTCTCGCCCGACCGCCGGCGGTTCTGGGTCTACCAGCTCACCGAGCAGGTGGCCCGCGAGCGGTGGAGCCGGCCGCGCGAGGTCCTGCAGGTCCGTCGGCTGCGCGAGCTGCTCGCCGACGTGACGTACCCCGACGCGGGGTAGAATCGGGTGATGAATCGAACGAAGTTTCTGGCGGCCTGCGTAGCGCCGATGCTGCTGCTGTTGCCGGGCGGCCCGGCGTGGGCCGAGACGCCGCGCTGGAGCGAGGCGGCCTACGGCATCTCACTCACGCCGCCGACCGGGGCGGTGCAACTCGAGGGCCGGGAGACCGCTTGGGCCGACCCGCGCGGCTTCAGCGTCAGCTTTGAGATCGTCGCCAGCGAGGTGCCGGTGACGCTCGAAGACGTGGCGACCAACGCCGTGGTACAGATGGGCTTCGCCAACGCGATGCCCCGCCTGATCGACGCGAACGGGGACGTGCTCACCCGGCCGCCGCACCAGGAACAGATCGCCGAGCGGCCCGCGATCCGCATGTGGTTCCGGGTCGAGCCGCAGGACGAGGCCCGCCCGCCGTGGCACTACGGCCAGGCGATCGTGATGCTCGAGCCCTACGCCGCGGCGGTGCTCAAGGTCCGCGCCACGGCCGAGGCCGCCGACGCCGGGCGGCAGGCGTTCGCCGCGGTCCTCGACTCGCTGCACGTGCCGCTGGCGGTCGAACTGGAGGCCACGCGCAGCCGGCGCGTCGCGGCCGGCGACGCCTGGCTGCAAGAGATCGGCCCCGATGACCTGCGGGCCGCGCTGCCGCGCGACCGGCGCTACCGCCTGGTGTCCGGCGACCACGACGTGGGCTACCTGCAGATCGGCCACACCGCGGACCCGGCCGTACTCGAACGGCTCGGCCACGAGCCGCCCGGCACGCTGGTGCGGTTGCGCCGCCGCCAACTGATCGACGGCCGGGCGATGGACACGCTCACGACCCTCTTCGTCGCCGACGACGGCCGCACCGAGACGTGGGATACCAAATCCACCTTCCGGCCCGAGGGCAACGCCGTGCCCGGCCTGCCGCGGCGTGGCGGGGCCGAGCCGCTGACCTGGGCCGAGACCGGCGTCCGCGGCGACCGACGCCTCGGCCAAGACGACGCCCGCACCGTCCACACGTTGACCGTCATCCACGAGTCGCCGCCCGACACCGCCGACGCCCGCCGCATCGAGGCCCACGAACGCTTCGCCGGCCGGCCCCGCGGCGGCGAGCTCCGCGGCCGGGTCCGCAGCAACCAGTGGGTCGCCCCCGACCGCGCCTACCTCTCGCAGGCCCACGTCCTGGCCCTGCCCGCCCTGCTGCCCGCCGAGGCCGCCACTTACCACTTCTCCGCTTATCACCCGCCCACCGGCCGACCCGGCCTCCGCACCGTCGAGGTCCAGCCGCAAGCCGACGGCTCCCGTATCGTCCTCGATCGGCCCAACAGCCGGCTCACCGGCGTCCGCACCACCCTCGACGCCGACGGCAACCTCGTCGAACAGCTGCTGCCCAACGGCACCCGCATCCTCCCCACCACCCCCGAAGAACTCGCCACCATCTGGGACGCCCCCGGAAATTAGCCACTCCTCTCACTCGGCCACGCCGACGCTGAGCCCCTTCCGGGGGCGAAGCGTCTGGTCTCCGTAACATGTCGCTCCCATGGAAATGACCCTCCAGCTCCCCGACGCCGCCGAACGCCTCGCCGTCACCGGCCCGGCCGAGCGCAACCTCAAGGTCATCCGCGAGTCCCTCGGCGTCAACGTCGTGGCCCGCAACGGCTCGCTCCGCCTCACCGGCAACTCCCGCGCCGTCGGCCAGGCCGCCGTCGTCCTCGAACGCCTCACCGAGGCCGCCCGCGCCGGCAACCCGATGGGCCGGGAACAACTCCTCGAAACCGTCAGCACCGCCGCCCTCACCAACCCGTCCCCGGCCGGCCCGACGGTCAACGCCAAGCCCTCGACCCCGGAAGCTATGGGGGTCTACCTCCCCGGCAAACGCATCCGCGCCAAGACCCCGGGCCAGCACGCGTACCTCGAGGCGCTGCACACCCACGACCTGACGTTCTGCCTCGGCCCGGCCGGCACCGGCAAGACCTACCTCGCCGTCGCCGCCGCCGTCTCCATGCTCAAGGCCGGCCAGGTCCGCAAGCTCGTGCTCGTCCGCCCCGCCGTCGAGGCCGGCGAAAAGCTCGGCTTCCTGCCCGGCACCATGCAGGACAAGGTCAACCCCTACCTCCGCCCCCTGCTCGACGCCCTGCACGACATGATGGAGTTCGAGCACATCGAGCGGTTCATGGCCCACGACCTGATCGAGATCGTCCCGCTCGCCTTCATGCGCGGCCGGACGCTCAACGACGCCCTGATCATCCTCGACGAGGCGCAGAACACCACCCGCGCCCAGATGCTCATGTTCCTCACCCGCCTCGGCCACGGCGGCAAGATGGTCGTCACCGGCGACCCGCACCAGATCGACCTCGACGACCGCCGCGACTCGGGGCTGATCGACGCCGCCCGCCGGCTGTCCCGCGTCCGCGGCGTCGCCTTCTGCACCCTCGACGGCACCGACATCGTCCGCCACAGCCTGGTCCAGCGCATCGTCGAGGCCTACGGCGAGGCGGGAGACGAGCGGGATTAAATTTGTCCGCCGGGGGGTGTCACAGGGGTGGCGGACGCCGCCCCCACGCCGATAACATCGTCGTTCGGGCAAAGAACCGGACCGATCCGGCCGATCCGACAGGATTAAGCGTCACTCGCCCGAAACCAAACCCACATGGCCACCCCCGGTAAAAGTCAGAACGCCAGACGCCGCGACGTGCGGCGGGCCGTGCCCCGGCCCCGCCGGGCGTGGCACGAGGCGTGGCGGCAGCGCGACGTCGGCTGGGCCGCGCTCTTCATCCTCGCCTTCGGCGTCGTCGCCGCGGCCGTGGCCGTCTCCGTCCGCGACCGGCCCGGCTACTACCTCGGCCAGACCGTCGCCGAGCCCGTGTTCGCCCGCGTCCAGTTTGAGGCGATCGACATCGAGGCGACCGACCGCAACCGCGACTTCGCCCGCCGCAGCGAGCCGCTGGTCTTCCGCCCCAACCGGAACCTGCTCAGCGACGTCGAGGCCCGGCTGTCGGGCCTGCTCGGGCTCGCCGACCAGCCCTACGAAGACCTCAACCAGGACTACCTCGGCAGCGTCCGCCTCACCCCCGCCGGGCACGAGCTGCTCAAGCGCTACGCCAAGGGCGTCGACCCCGACGGGCCCTACAGCCCCGCGCGGTGGTCCGACCACGTCCGCCGGCTGACCGCCAACCTCTTCGACCAGGTCGTGCTCGACCCGGCCGAGTACCGGCAGCTTACCGACGGGCCGGGCAACCTGCGGTTCTTCCACCCGCTGCCCCGCCCCGGCGAGCCGGCCGAGGTCCCCCGCTCCGCCGGCCTGGTCCGCGTCACCGACGACCCGGACCGCGTCCGCGAGCTCGTCGAGACCGTCGTGGTCCAAGTCCGCGAGTTGCCCCGCGAGCTGCGCCGCACCGCCGCCGCGGTGATCCTGGCCGACCTCGGGCCGACCTACTTCTTCGACGCCGACACCACCCGGCAGCGGCGGCAGGCGGTCTTCGACGCGACCCCGCCGGTCAGCGTGACCTACCGCCCCGACGACGTGCTGGTCCGCTCGGGCAGCCGGCTCACCGCCGACGACCTCGAGCTGCTCGGCGCCGAGCAGGCCGCGCTCACCGCCCAGCGGCCCGTCACCCGCTACGCCCTGCGCTGGCTCGGCGCGGCCGGGCTCCTGATGCTGCTGGGGCTCGGCGTGTGGGCCTACGTCTTCGCCTACAACCGCCAGATCCGCCGCAACCCGATGCGCGGCCTCGCGCTCACCGGCATGCTGCTGCTCTGCCAGGGCATCGCCGTCGCCCTCACCGGGGTCTGGCCGCAGATCGCCCTGGGCGCGGTCGCCTTCGCCACGCTGCTCGGGGCCGTGATCTTCGCGATCGTCTACGACCAACGCTTCGCCCTGGCGATGGGCCTCGCCGTCACCGTGCTGATCGTGGTGAGCCTCCGCCTGCCGATGACCGCCGCGATCGTGATGATGGCCGGCGTCGTCGTCGCGGTCGCCCAGCTCGACGAGGTCCGCAGCCGGTCCAAGCTCGTCCGCGTCGGGCTGTGGTCCGGCGTCGCCATGGGCCTCGCCACCGCCGTCGGCGGCCTCGCCGAACGCAGCTTCGACCTCCCGTCGATCTGGAACGTGCCCCTGATCGGCGTCGACGTCTCGGCGCAGTGGGGCCTGCTCGGCCGCGACGCCGCCTACACCGTCCTCTCGGGCTTCGGCGTCGGGCTCCTGGTCCAGGGCATCCTCCCGGGCATCGAAAAAATCTTCCACGTCACGACCGCTATGACCCTCCGCGAGCTCAACGACGCGGGCCACCCCCTGCTCCAACGCCTCGCCCAGGAATCCGCCGGCACCTACCAGCACTCGCTCCGCATCGCCGACATGACCGAGGCCGCCGCCGACGCCGTGGGCGCCGACGGCCTGCTCTGCCGCGTCGGCGCGATGTACCACGACGTCGGCAAGATCAACAAGCCCTCCTACTTCATTGAAAACCAGGGCGGCGGTCCCAACAAACACAACAAGCTCAGCCCCGCCATGTCCCTGCTCATCATCGTCGGCCACGTCAAGGACGGCGTCGAGATGGCGCGCGAGTACAACCTCCCCCCCGCCGTCCGCCACTTCATCGAGTCCCACCACGGCACCACCCTCGTCGAGTACTTCTACCACGCCGCCAAGCAGCAAAAGGCCGCCGAGGACAAGGCCGCCCCCAGCGAGTTCGAGTTCCGCTACCCCGGACCCAAGCCCCAGACCAAAGAAGCCGCCATCATGCTGCTCTGCGACGGCATCGAGGGCGCAGCCCGCGCGATGGACGAGCCCACCGCCGTCCGCCTTGAGCAGCTCGTCCACGCGATGGCGAACAAGCGGCTGATGGACGGCCAGTTCGACGAGTGCAACCTCACCCTCCGCGACCTGGCCCGTGTCGAGGCCGCCGTGACCAAGACCCTCTGCGCCGTCTACCACAGCCGCATCAAGTACCCCGGCGGCAAAAAAGACGAAGCGCCCGCCGAGGCCAAAGCCTCCGCCTGAACCGGACCGCTTACCTCACCAGCTCGATCCGGTCGATCTCCAGGCGGTACGGCCCGCCGCCGGTGTCGTTGAGCACGACGCCCAGCCGGCGGACCTGCGACACGTCCAGCGGCGCCCAGTCCGCCGGGTCCACCTCCCGGCCGCGGATCGTCGGCCGCAGGTGCTGCAGCCACACCGTCACCGTCTGCCACCGGTCGTCCGGCACCGCCACGCTTAGCGTCATCAGCCCGCGGAAGTTCACCGGCTGACCCCGCTGCAGCCCGTCCTCGACCCGCAGGCGGTAGGGCCGGTGCGTCGGCTCGCCCGACGCCCGTACCCGCAGGCGGATGCCGCGGACCCCGGCGAAGTCGGGCCACGCCTCGGCCGTGTCGGTGTCGCCTCTTGGCGAAGTCACATCCATCAGCACGGACGTGAAACCGCCGCCGTTGAGGTTGATGCTGCCGGCCATGGTCAGCGTGCCGCCCCCGTCGGGGTCGATCCGCATCTCGCCGAGCGAACGCCCGCCCATCACGTCGTCGTTGCGGACGCGCCAGCGTTCGTTGAACGCCGGGTCGGTGAAGTCGGTCAGCAGCTCGACCCCGGGCCGACCGCTGTGCTCACTCGAAGCCGCCGCCGCAAAGACGGCCGAACCGAGGGTTAAGGCGGTAAAGATCAAGATCAACCACGAAACGGACATCACATACCTCTACGTTCAAGTCGGCAGGGGATCAGGTCTGGATGTATTCGCGGCAAGCGGTGGTTGGGATGCACACGCGAACCGCGTCGATCAGCGCACCGAAAGCCGCTTGCGGCTTAGCCGTCGGCTTCACAAGCTACGGAGCAGGCGACCGGTGCCTTCGGGCCCCGTCACCTTCAACACCACGGCTCCCGCCCCGGCCTCGGCGGTCAGCTCGAAGCGCAAAAAACCGCAGCAGTCCTGCTCCCGCTCGATGATCTCGGCCAGCTCCCGGATCAGCCCCGGCTGATGGGCGAACCGGAACTGCACACCGTCAACGAGGTCGTCCACACGTTCCGCGCGGGTAAACAGGCCGGGGATCAGCTCCGCGCGACGCGCCTGTAATTCCTGGGGCGACAGCTTGCACAAAAGGGCGGGCTCGGCCATGGACGTTCCCTCTTCTCGACTCGGCAAGCCCGATGCCATCGGCCCCCCGCGGCACCCGGCCAGCGTGATCCCAACAAGCACCGCGGTGAGAGCAAAGAGTTCCCGGCTCATGACGAGCCTCCTTCGCGTCTGGTGAGCGAGTGACTTTATCCTGATTCCCTCACCGGATGACGCCCGCTAAGCCGCAAGCGGCTGGTCGGGGTCAGGACGCGTCGGCCGTGACCGGCTCGGGCGACTCGCTCGGCTCGCCCTCGCCGTCGGTGTCCGAGCCTTCGCCGTCGGGGCCGCCGTCTTCCGGGGTGTCCTCGTCGTCGTCCGATTCGAGCGGCTGGTCGCTGACGACCCAGAGCTTGATCTCGGTCTTCAGCTCCTTGTTGACCACGACAGGGATGTCGTAGCTGTCGAGCCGCTTGATCTGGTCGCCGATGCGGACGTGGCGGTCGTCGATGGCGAAGCCCTCGGCCTGCAGCGCTTCGGCGATCTCGTGCTGCGACACGCCGCCGAACAGCACGCCGTTCTCGTTGGCCGAGCGTTCGAGCGTCAGCTCGTAGCCCTCGAGTTTCTCGACCATCGCCCGCTGCTCTTCGGCCAGCTTGGCGAGGCGGGCGGCCTCGGCCTTGCGGCGCTCGGCGAGCTCGGCCACCCGTTCGGGGCTGGGCGACACGGCGATGCCGTGGGGCAGCAGGTAGTTGCGGGCGAAGCCGGGGCGGACCTTGACGACGTCCCCGACGATGCCGAGGTTATCGACGGTTTCCAAAAGCAGCAGTTCGATGGTTTTCATAACGGGGCTGTCCTTGTCTCTCGAAGAGAAAGTTAGGCGTCGGCCCGCGGCGTGTCCATCGGCCGCGGCGCTACGCCAGCATGCATCGCAATATACCAATCTCCTGGGACCCGTCCGTACTCCATCGGCCCCTCAGGGCCGCGGCGATCAGAACGGGATGTCGTCCTCCTCGATCGGCTCGTGCACCGGCCCCCCGGAAGTTTGGCCTCCCCCCCCGGAAGCGGCCGCCCCACCGCCGGAAGGAGCCTGGTTGTAACCACCACCCCCCCCGCCGCCGTAGTTGCGGCCCCCGCCACCCTGGTTGCCGCCATAGCTTTGCCCGCCGCCCCCACCGTCTCCCCCGCCGCCGCGGCTGTCGCAGAAGTTCCATTGGTCAACCACGACCTTGAGCTTGCTGCGCTTCTGGCCCGACTGGCGGTCTTCCCACTGCTCGAAGCGGAGCTTGCCCTCGATGAGGATCGGCCGGCCCTTCGAGAAAAACTTGCCGATGGATTCGGCGCTGCGGCCGAAGGCGGTGCAGTCGATGAAGTTCGGCCGATCGACCCACTCGCCGGACTGCTTGTCCTGGTAGCGGTCGTTGACCGCGAGGCCCAGGTCGACCACGGCCGTGTTGTTCGGCAGGTACCGCACCTCGGGGTCGCGGGTGAGGTTGCCCATCAGGATGACGCGGTTGAAGCTCGAAGCCATGGGGGTCTGACCTTCCGGGGGCTCAGGCTTCCTGCAG
>JBCCRT010000001.1:0-104991 GCA_039201235.1 Planctomycetota bacterium | reverse complement strand
GAGGTCTTTCATCTGGCCGTCGCCGGCCTCGATGCGGGCGAGCATCTTGTAGAGCCACTTGCTGCCCTCGCGGCAGTGGGTGCACTGGCCGCAGGACTCGTGGCTGTAGAAGTGGGCGCAGTTGCGGGCCATGGCGACCATGGAGACGTCTTCGGGGATGACGGTGATGCAGGCGGTGCCGAGGCCGAGGTTGTTCCACTTCTTGCCGATGTCGAAGTCCAGCTCGACGCCCCGCTCGGCCTCGGCCTGGGAGATGACGCCCATGGAGATGCCCCCGTGGAAGTACGCCTTGGTCGGCCTGCCGGGGGTGGCGCCCTGGGCGTAGCGGTCGATGACGTCCACCAGCTTGACGCCGAGGTGTTCTTCGTAGACGCCGGGGCGGTTGACGGCGCCGGAGACGCCGATGAGCTTGGTGCCGAAGGAGGCGGGGACCTGGGGCGGGGCACCGTCGGGGCGGGGCTTGCCGCGGGACTTCCAGGTGTCGGGGCCGTCGAGCAGGACGTGGGGGACGTTGGCGAGGGTCTCGACGTTGTTGATGATGGTGGGGCGGGCGAACGCGCCGGCGACGGCGGGGAAGGGGGGCTTGATGCGGGGCCAGCCGCGTTTGCCTTCGAGGGACTCGATGAGGCCGGTTTCTTCGCCGCAGATGTAGGCCCCCGCGCCGCGGTGCAGGAAGAGGCGGGGCCAGCGGCCGTTGACCTTGCCCATGCGGGAGTTTTCGCCGAAGACGCCGCGGTCGTTGGCCTCGGCGATGGCGCGTTCGAAGGCGTCGCGTTGGTGGTGGTACTCGCCGCGGATGTAGAAGTAGGCGGTGTCGAGCTGGCAGGCGAGCATGCAGATCGCGATGCCCTCGATGATGCTGTGCGGGTCGAACTGGATGAGGACCTGGTCTTTGAAGGTGGCGGGCTCGGACTCGTCGGCGTTGATGCAGAGGTAGCGGGGTCCGTCGTCGAGCGGGGGGAGGAAGGACCACTTCATGCCGGCGGGGAAGCCCGCGCCGCCCCGGCCGCGGAGCTCGGCGGATTTCACGGTGTCGGTGATCTCTTCGGGTTTGAGCGCGATGGCCTGGTCGAGCGCGGCGTAGCCGTCTTGGTTGACGTAGGCGTCGTAGTCGACGTAGGTGCGGTCGGCGAAGTCGCCCCAGGGGGGGGTGGGGATGCGCTTGAAGAGGACGGGGGCGTCGAGGGGCATGGGGTTTAGTTCCCTTCGGGAGCGGGCCGGGTCACCTCGATCTCTTCGATCGTGGTGCGGCGGAGGGTGGTGGTTTCGTTGAGTTGTTTTTCTTCGGTGTCGTGGCGGACGGTTTGTTTGTGGGTGGGGGGGGTGTCCGCGTGCTTGACGTGGTGGACGGCGAGGCCGAGGTTGCGGCAGAGGGATTGGAACCAGGGCATGGGGGCTAAGCCGCAAGCGGCTTTTCCAGGCGGTCAGTCGATCGTGTCGATCACGTCGCCGACGTTTTCGGGGGTGAGGTTCTCGTGGAGGGTTTCGTCGATCAGGGCGCAGGGGGCCCCGCCGCACGCGCCGATGCACTCGACCTTCATGAGGGTGAACCGGCCGTCGTCGGTGGTCTCCCCCGGAAGGATGCCTAGTTTGTCTTCGAGAGCTTCGGTGATCTTCGCTTCGTTCATCACCTCGCAGGAGACGGACTGGCAGACCCAGACGGTGTGCTCGCCGCGGGGCTCGAGGAAGAACTCTTCGTAGAACGTGGCGGTGTCGAGCAGGACCGAGGCGTCCATCTCGAGGAAGGCGGCCCCTTCTTCGAGGGCCTGGTACGGGATCCAGTTGTAGTGGTGCTGGATCTCGTGGAGCAGCGGCAGGGCCATCGCCTGGCGGGTCGGGTAGCGGTGGGCGTAGCGGTCGTTGAAGGCGGATTTGATCGTATCGGTGAGGTAGGGCTCTTCACGCCGATCGATCTGCATCGTGCCGGAGGGTTTGGTGATCCAGGCCATGGTCGCATTACTCCACTGAGTGGTTCGGTGGTGGAAGATCACCCGATCGCAACATCACCGATCCAGCTCCGCCGCGATGATGTTCAAGCTCCCGAGGATCGCCACGGCGTCGGAGAGCTGGTGGCCCTCGAGCATCTTGGCGAACATCGAGAAGTGGATGAACGAGCAGGCGCGGTGCTTGGCCCGCCAGGCGTGGGGTCCGCCGTCGGAGACGAGGTAGAACCCGTGCTCGCCGTTGGCGGTCTCGGTGCAGGCGTAGACCTCGTTGATGGGGGCCTTCCACTTGCGGTTGGTCATGACGAGTTCGAAGTGCTCGATGAGGCCCTCGATGCTGCCGTAGACCTCGGCCTTGGGGGGCTTGGCCATCTTGCCGTCGGCCCAGGCGTTCATCGGGCCCCCCGGAATATCATCGATCAATTGTTCGATGATGTGGATGCTTTGGCGCATCTCTTCCATGCGGACGAGGAAGCGGCCGAGCACGTCGCCGGTGGTGGCGACGGGGACCTTGAACTCGACGCCGGGGGCGCCGTCGTAGTCCCAGTTGTCGGCGTAGCAGAGGTAGGGGTCGTCTTTGCGGACGTCGCGCTTGACGCCCGAGGCGCGGGCGACCGGGCCGGTGGCGGAGAAGTTGATGGCCTCTTCGCGGGTGATGACGCCGATGCCTTCGGTGCGGTCGCGGAAGATGCGGTTGCGGTAGCAGAGGCCCTCGAGGTCGTCGAGGGCTTTGGGCAGCTTTTCACGGATGAAGGCCTTCACCATGTTTTTGAACGTTTCTTCATCGGGCAGGTCCGCCATCGCGCCGCCGACGCGGGTGTAGTCGGGGTGGAAGCGTTGGCCGGAGACGTAGTCCATGATGTCGAGGATGGACTCGCGTTCGTTGAAGCCGTAGATGAAGCCGGTGAACGCGCCGAGGTCGAGGGCGGACGCGCCGACGGTCAGCAGGTGGGATTGGATCCGGCCGAGCTCGGCGAGGATGGTGCGGACGGCCTTGCACCGCGGGGTGATGTCGATGTCGAAGAGTTTTTCGACGGCGTGGTGCCAGGACACGTCGTTGTAGATCGGCCCGGAGTAGTCCATCCGGCTGACGATGGTGACGTACTGGTTGTAGTCGAGGGCCTCGGCGAGTTTTTCGAAGCCGGAGTGCAGGTAGCCGATGTGGGGGTGGACGCGGGCGACGCGTTCGCCGTCGAGCTCCATGACCATGCGGAGGGTGGTGTGGGTCGCCGGGTGCTGGGGCCCGAAGTTCAGCGTCCAGCGGTCGCCCTTCTCGGCCAGCCCGCCGGGGCGGTCGGGGTCGGTGAGGTAGGGCGTCGTCTCGACGTCGATGTCGATGGGCTTGAGGTCGTAGGGCATGGTGATGCGGGTTCGCCTTTGGGTTAAGCAAGTATAGAAGTGCGGGTTGGCCGTCGCCAACGCTGAGTGACGAAGTAAGATCACGGCATGACGGGCGACGGCGACAAGGTGCTGCGGCTGGCCGAGGCGGAGGGGTTCGCGTTGGCGGGGATCGCCTCGGCCGAGCCGAGCGGGCGCGGCGACGCGGTGCGGGCGTGGCTCGATGCGGGGAAACACGGCACGATGCGCTGGCTGGAAGAGAACCTGGAGGTCCGGCTCGACCCCGGCCGGCTGGTCGAAGCGGCGAAGAGCGTGATCGCGGTGGCGGACGTGTACGTCGATAGTTCGGCCGAGCCGAAAACCGAGGTTTCGGATTTTTTATGTGACACGGTCTCAACAAAAGAGGCCGGTCGCGCTGGCCGCATCGCCCGCTACGCCCACGGCGACGACTATCACCGGGTCATCAAGAAACGCCTGTACCGTTTGTGTGACACGCTGGCCGAGCAACACCCCGGCCACACGTTCCGCGCCGCGGTCGACACCGCCCCCGCCCTCGAACGCGAGCTCGCCGCCCGGGCCGGCCTCGGCTGGCAGGGCAAGAACACGCTGATGATCCACCCGCGGCACGGGTCGTATTTTTTGTTGGGGTTGATCGTGACGACGCTGGAGTTGGAGGGGCAAAGCGAACCGCCTCACCCCGATCGCACGGCTGCTTTACCCCCCGGTCCCCTCGGCCCCTCTGTCTCCACCCCCTGCGCCAACTGCACCCGCTGCATCGACGCCTGCCCGACCGGCGCGATCGACCCGGCCGGCTACACGATGGACGCCTCCCGCTGCGTGAGTTACCTCACCATCGAGCACCGCGGCGTCATCGACGACGACCTGCTTCCGGGGGTCGACGACTGGCTCGCGGGGTGCGACGTCTGCCAGGAGGTCTGCCCGTACAACCAGGTCGCCAAGCGTCACCCGCTGCCGCTGCCCCCCGCCTACGACGCCCGCCCCCGGAAGTTGGACGAAGGGTTGGACGTGCTGGAAGTGCTGAACTGGACGGCCGAGGACCGCGCCCGCGTCTTCCGCGGCTCTGCCCTCAAACGCATCAAGCTCGACATGATCCGCCGCAACGCACTGATCGTCGCGGGCAACCGCTACGCCGAGACCGGCGACCCGGCGCTGATCGAAACGATCGAGCGGTGTGCGGAGGATGAAGCGGAGCTGGTGGCGGCGACCGCTCGGCAGGTCATGAATCGACTCGCGGTTGTTTGCTAAGCCGATGAACTTCCGCAGTTTTCAATAAAGTGGTGCTTAGACTGCTGGGCAATCACCTGGCATTTACGGGAAGAACTGCTCGTAGCGGAAGTTGAAGATGACTTTCGGCCAGAGCTCGCGATCATTGACCGGATCTTCTACGTACCAGCCGCGGTATCCGTTGCTATTGGTCGTGATTTCGCTGGTGTTGTCGTAGGCGACGCTGCCATCGACTTTGGTGAAGTTTGCCCCGTCGCTATGACGCAGACCGACTAGAGTGGGATTAGCGTGGAAGTCGCTACCGTCAACATTGCCCGTGGTTTCCGAAGGCGTGTCGTGAGCTCGACCGTCAACGAAGATAACCGTATCACCCGGCAGCGGTACGTCGGTCAAACGAAACCACGCGACCTCGGCATTGAAGGGGGCGGACGTCGGTGTGGTCAGGTCTGTGTTGCCGAAGAACGCGTTCATCTTAATGGTTTGCATGTTCCGCTGGTCGGGTTCAGTTCCGGGCGCGTCTTTCGGCAGGTCCAGCCAGACGGGGTCTTGTTTAAAGCGGCGGTAGTTGCGTTCATCGGTGTCGCCGGCGTCGTAATCCTTAGCGGACTCTTGCAGGTAGACGTCGATGGCGTTGAACCACAACATCTCGCCGGCGAGTTGGTCGCCTAACGCAGTCCTCTCCTGGTTGGGTTGGGGAAGCTTCTGGTTGCTGTCCAACGCATAAGCGGTCGTCGCCAACGCCAGCTGGCGCATGTTGCTCATGCACACGGCGGCCTTGCCCGCTTCGCGGGCGCGGCCGAGGACGGGCAGGAGGATGCCGATCAGCAGGGCGATGATGCCGATCACCACCAGCAACTCGATCAGGGTGAAGCCGGTGGCCGGGGGGCGGGTCCGCGGCGGTCGGGAAGGTGACGGCATGGGCTCGCTTTCGGTTGGGTCGGTGGAGGCGGGGTGGCAGGCCGGCTCCGGTCCAATAAGCATGCACGGCTTCGGGGGGATTGCAAGCGCCGGAACGTTAATGCTCGGTGAGCGCGGCCGTGATGCGTCGGGCCAGGTCCGCGGCGTCGTCGGGGTCGAGGCTCCCGGCCGGCCAGTCGAAATCCAGCCCCACGCCGCCGGGCCCCGCCTCCGCTTCCGGGGCCGGGGGCGGGGGGGCGTACCGCGGGATCAGGTGGAAGTGCACGTGCATGACCACCTGCCCCGCCTCGGCCCCGTTGTTCTGCAGCACGTTGAGCCCGTCGCAGCCCGTCGCCGCCTTAACCGCCGCCACCAACTTCGGAAGCGCTGCCCCCAACGCCGCGGCGACTTCCGGGGGCACGTCGTCGAGCTCGACGTAGCGGACCTTCGGGATCAGCAGGCAGTGGCCGCGTGCCAACGGCCCGACGTCCAGAAACGCCAGGCAGTGCCGGTCCTCGTACAGCCGGTGGCACGGCAGCTCACCGGCGACGATCTTTTCGAACACCGAGCGGTCGTCGGTCACGATTGATTCCTCGTCGGTTCTCTGGCCGCTCGATCTCACCGCTGCGGTGCGGGGGTGATCGTCCCAATAACGAAAAAGTAGTTTAATTTGGGTTTAAAGGAGTCTGGGGGTCGGATCGCAGACGTGTAGGATCGTACCTAATTAGAAGATATTGCTTCGTCGATTCGTGGCGTCGAAGTAAATGTCTGTCTCTATGAGCCACATGTTGTTTACGCACGACCCCGATAACCAACCCAACTTTATTCGAACAGCCTTGGAGCAGAGGGTAAAACAGAGAAAAACTTCTTTGGTTCTTGTGTTTTCATCAGAAAAGTATGAGTTTAAGCAGATGATTCTTGAAGTTAACCCAAAGAAACAAGCGAGTTAATCACCTATCCCCAAGTTTCTTCCTCTAATTCCTGTGTTTATTGCCCCAAAACACGGAAGAAAACGATTGATTACCGAGTTTCATGCGTTAAAGCAAAGAAATATACCATTGTTTCTCGCGTGCTAACAAACCAAACATCTGAATCTGGCGTTTAACCATCAGTTCTGGCGGTAGACCGTGACCGATCGCAGCTTCGGCAGCGGCCGGGCCTCGTGGATCACCGAGCGGTCGAACGTGGCGATGATCCGGTACTCCTCGACCGGGTCGTTGGTGCCGCCGTTGCTGAAGTCCGACGACGGGTAGCCGCGAACCAGCACGTAGGCGGTAAACACGTCCGAGCGGACCGAAGCGACCTGGTTGAGGTTGGCCAGCATGGTCAGGAACTGTTCGCGGTCGTTGGTGAACTCGTCGTCGTCGCCCGGCCCGATGCCGACGGTGTCGAGGGCGGAGGGGACGCCCTGCTCGTACTCGTTAAAGTCTTCGATCAGCCCGGCGAAGTTGTTGCTATCGGCGAGTACCGACGGCCCTCCGCCGGCCTCAGACTCCAGCAACTCGCCCATCCAGGCGATCCCGGGGTGGTCGGCCTGTCGGCCACTCAGGGCCCGCGGCGCGTTGACGTCCGGGTCTGCCCGCAACCTGAGGATCAGGTCGATCAGGCTGAGTTTCGGTCCGGCGGCCAGCGAGGCGTAATCGCTCACGGCCGGAGCCAGCGGCAGAGACCGGGCCAGCGTGTCGCGGCTGGCGGTGTTGAGGTTGATCCGGCCGGGGATGAGCTGCTCGTCTTCGTCATCGATCCGGCTATCGCCGTCGTTGTCGAGTTGATCTTCGGCCGGCGACAGCGTGGTGACGCGATCGAGCAACTCCATGCCGTAGGTCACACGTTCTTCGTAAAGATCGACGGGTAGGGTTTTGCCAAGGTTGTAACGCGTAATCGGCGCGGTGCTACCGGCAAAGTTCTCGAGGGGGTTAATCAAGAAATCATTGAGATGGAACAACCAGGTGCCACCGGTCGCGGCCGCGAAGTTGGCCGTAGCCTGCGTCCAGACCTCGGCGACGGTTTGGGTGGTGGTCGGTCCCAGCAGAACAATACGGGCCAAGTCGCCGGAGCGGTAGATGACGCCGGCGTTGCCGATGACGAAGGCTTCGTCGCGGGGGTCCGGGAGCGCACCGACCGCAAAGGAGTCTTCGACGCGATCGTCGAGTGTGGTGTTGTTCGCGGCGGCGGCGTCGGCGGCGGGGCTGGCCGCGCCCTTGGCGGCGGTGTCGAAGGCGTACTCGCCGGCCATCGCCTGGGGGTTGTCGCGTTCGATGATCTGTCGGGCCGCGGCGGGAGCCTGCCGGTTGGCGTCGCCGGTGGCCTGCCGGTAGGCCGGTTCGACGTCCTGCCGGCGGACGGTCAGGGCCGAGAGCCCGTCGGCGGTGCCCTGCGACCAGTGCTGGAAGTAGCCGTCTTCGCCGCCGGTCAGCCCGGAGTTGCCGGCCGTGTATTCGTAGTCGACGGTCGGCGGGATCGTGACTGACTTGAAGCTCTGGTACTGGACCCGGTTGTCGTCATCGGCCGTCGCGCGGAGGTGGACGGAGACCTGTATGGCGGGGGTGTCGGTCTCGATGTCCGCCGCCGTGCCGGCGACCGGCCAGTTGGGGGCGGTGATGTCGAACACCCGGTACCCCCCAGGGATATCGTTGAGGAGCTCGGCGTTGTGGCCGGGGTCCTCCTGTTTCAACGCGACCCGCTGGTGGCCCTCGAGGATCGGGTTACCGTTGACCGTCGGCAGGCCGGCGAGCAGCGTGGGCAGGTCGCCCCAGAGGTCTTCATCGCCGGTGGTGAGGTTCTCGACCACGACCTGCACATCCGGCACGCGGATCGGCCAGGGCCAGGGGTTAACCAGCTCGATCATGGCGGCGTAGTTGCCGGGGGTGTGGGTCCAGGTGACCACGTCGTTGGGCTGCAGCGGCGGCGTGGCGGGCGTTACGGCCGACTGGTACCGCCCCTGCAGGTAGACCTCGCTGACGAACGGCAGGTACTCCATGCCGTAGGCGTCGCCGACGAGGGTGAGCTCGTTGTCGGTGTCGCGGAAATCGACGACGGCGGCGGCGGCGCGGTCGCCGAAGGCCTGCGTGTCGGGCCCCGGCCAAATATTCAGGTCACTGATCCGCGGATAGTCTTCCATGTTGTTGCGAAGCACTTCGCTGATGTCTTCGCCGTCGGAGAAGTTGAGGTTGGCCTTGCCGCGGTCGCTGCTGCCGGAGTAAATGGTCATCCGTTTGCGCGGTTCTTCCAAGAAGAAGGACGAGACGTCGGCGGAAGGCGGCGGCGGAGGCGGATACAGCGTGTCGTAGGCGTCGGTTTCTAGTCGATTATCTCGCCAGAAATTATCGTCTTCGATGGCTTCGATCGGCGTCGTCGGGTCAGGGGTGAGGTTGTCGGACGAGCGGTTGGTCCCGTTGCGCCAACGCAGCTCCGCCTCATTGATACGGGCAAAGCGGTTGAAGTTGGTTCCGCCGGTCATGTCTTCTTTGTAAGTCTGAGTACCCGGCTGATCTTTTTCGAGCTGCGCCCCGATGGTGGCGTAATCGCCCAGACCGCCCGCTTGCGGGCGGTCGTAAAGCCGGGCGCCGCGGAGCCAGCCGCGGTATTGCTCCTTGGGGTTGGCGCGTCCGGCACCGGTGAAGCCGATGTTACGCTTGGGAGCGGACATCAGGTCGTTGATGACGTTTCCGCCATTGGTGGCCCCGGACCCGAGGTTGCCGATAAACGTCTGCGCCAAGTCTAGGTCGCCGGGCCAGTACCAACGTACGACTTCATCGGCAGTAGAAGAATAGGCCCCGCCGGCATTGCTTTGAATGGTCCAGGTGTTGATATCCGCCAAGGCCGAGTTGTCGATGATGCGGACGGCCATGACGTAGGTGAGGCCGAACTGCTCGGGCAGAGGGGCCCAGGTCCAGCGGGCGTCGGGGATGCCGTCGCCGTCGGCGTCGGCGAAGAGGCCTTCGTTCGTGGGGTTGACCATGGTGTCCAGGCTGACGGCGGTGTCACGGAACTCCTCGTTGGTGGGGGTCACGCTGGCCTCGACGGCGTAAAGCCCCGGCGCAACCGAGCCGTCGGCCCGCGTAATTTGTTCCCCCGGCCGTAAGTCCACGCCGATGCCGTTGAGGTTGGTCAGGTGCGGCCAGAACGGCGCGGCCGAAAAAGGTGGGAATTCCGGTTCGATTGATGCGAGCCAGGTGTCGTCGAACGACCCGCCGTCGACGACGAGTTCGCCGTCGAGGTTGGTGGCCGGGTAGACGCTCGCGACGTAGTTCTGCAGCTCGGTGACGTCGTAGTCACGCAGCCATTTTTCGATCAGGAGTTCCTGGGCCCCGGCGTTGGTCCACGGGTAGTCGTACTTCTCCATATCGTTGGTGAGGTACTCGTCGCTGTCGGGGTCGCGGACGTCGCCGGCGAGGATGCCGCCGAGGTAGCGGAGGATCGAGCCCTCGTAGTCCTGCGAGCGGTTGTCCATTTGGTTGGTGGCGACGCGGTCGAGCCGGGACATCTGCACGAACCCGGCCCCGAGCATCGCGAGGAGCACGACCACCACGGTCGCCAAGACGAGCACGGAGCCACGTCGGCGGGCGTGAGCGGCGGCAGGAACCCGAAAAATCGTTGGTTTACAGGGTTGTGGGTGCATGTCAGAATCTTTCTGCGGGGGCGACACTGTGGCAGCCTTTGCGGTCGCTGTTTATTAAGTCACTTCAGCGGCACGGCGATGATCTGCTCGAACCACTTGCCGGCGATGCGGTCGTCGCTGACGGATTCGACCGAGCCGAACGACCCGTCGCCGTCGTGCAGCCGGTAGCGGACACGGAGCATGTAGGGCCACCACTTGTTGCTGCCGACCTCGAAGGCATCGACGTTGTCCCCGTCACCCGGCATGGGGTACGGCGGAGCGGCGGGCGACGGGGCGGCGTCGTAGTCTTTGTCGCCCGTGTGGCCGAAGACGAAGACGCCGCGGCTTTGTGTATTGGCCGCGATCCCACTGACTGTCGGCAGCGGTCCATCGGGGGTAACGACGCGTCCGCCGACTTGACTGCCGAAGCCGCTGTACCAGCCGACATAGGGCGGGTATTCGATCTGCCCGCTGTGCAGAGACGCACCGCGGGGGATCGGCCAGCTGATCGGCCGGTCGGCGTCATACGCGGGATAGCTGATCGTGGTTTCGTAAGCCGCGGCGGTCGTACCGTTGAAAGCGGGGTTGTTGACGAGGTGATCTGCGGTGTACCACTTAACGCTACCGGCGAGCTGATCACGGAACGCGACTTGGTCAGCCACGTCGATGTAGCCGTTGGTGACGGCAGCAGCCGCGACCGCCGTCGCTTCGGCGTCGGTGACGGTATCGGGCGTGCCGTCGGCCCGGTCGCTCGGCGGGGGGGACACACTGGTGTCGCTGACGTTACCCCCGTCGTTGACGCTTACGTCGTGTTCGTTCGGAGCGGCGAGCGTGTTTCCGAAATCATCTTGAATATCCGCCGCGAACTCGACGACGAAGTCGCTGACGTAAGGCGCGAAGAAGCCGTGGGTGCGGGCGACGGTATCGGTGTCGTAGGGGTAGTCGACGTCGGACGTACCGACCAGCCGGCCGCCGGCGCGGAGGAAGCCCCAGGTCATCGCCGAGCGGAGGTAGTCATCGGTCGGCAGGAGATCGGCATCAATGGCGTTGGCACCGATGGGGTACAAGGCGTCGCGCTGTGAGGTGTAGGGCGAGAGCTGGTATTGCCCGTCGGTCGCGTCCGGTCCCGGGATCGTCGAGGCCAGCTCTTTGTCGAACAAGGCCTTGAAGGACCATCCGATGCCGGTCGAAGCTTGGTCGATGCCGGCATGGCCGAGGGCCATGACGTCGGTGGTGCCGTGCCAGAGCCGGTCGCCGCTGAGCGTGGCGGTGCCGCTGCCGTTGTAGATACGTTGTTTGATGTCGACGTCGGCGTTGAGGTCGAAGGACTCGCCGTTCTTCCCGCCGGTGCGGAAGTCCAGGACTTTGCTGCCGGTGAAGTTGTCGGTCGTGCCGAGGCCTGTGCCCGAGCCGGGGTCGAGGCCGTTGTTGTCGAGGATCAGCAGGGCCTGTCGGCCCAGGACCAGGTCGTTGGTGGTGTCGTTGCCGGGCTGCCCGGGCTCGATCGAGCCGGTGAGGTTGCCCGCGTTGTCGAAGGTGGGTCGGCCGAGGTGGCCGTACCAGAGGCGGACGAACGGGGCGCGGGCGTCGGAGTCGTAGCGGGACGCGTTGGCCGGGACGAGCGATTCGACGCGGGTGCCCTCGCGGAAGAAGACGAGTTGGTCGGTGCGGATCAGGTCGTCGAGGGGTTCGTTGGGGGTGCCGTCGTTGTCGGCGTCGGCGAGCCAGGTGGACGGGTCGCCGGGCCGGTTGCCGTTGGCCGGGTCCGGGAAGCGGACGCCGGCGTTGCGCTGCTGGACGATCACGAGGAAGCCGCCGGGCTGCTCGAGCTTGCCGATCTGGGTCACCTCGTTGGCCTTGGCGGTGATGATCCGGCTGCCGTCGTCGAAGAGCTGGTCGCTCATGACGCGGGTGGTGCCGAGCACCTGGCTGACGTCCATCGAGTCGCCGATGGCCCGCGAGGTGTCGTTGAACACCCGGCCGACCAGCAGCAGGAGGATCGTGGTGATGCTGACCGCCACGAGCATCTCGATGAGCGTGAAGCCGTCGGGGGTCCCGTTGTAGGTAGGCTGCACACGCATCACTGGTAGTCCTCCAGCTTCACCGTGCCGCGCGACAGCACCCGGATGTCGCGGACCGGCGAGGGCGGGTTGGCCTCGGTCGAGTTCGGCGGCATGGCGAACCAGACGGCGTCGAGCTCCGTACCGCCGCCGATGGTGACCGCGTCGAATGTCTGGCGCGAGACGAGGTTGAGGGTAATGGTGTTGTTCCCAATGTTGACGTCGCCGACGCGGTAGACCTCGCCGTCGTCGCCAAGCACTTCGTTGCCGAGGCGAAGGATCTCGCCGACGTTCCAGCCGCCGGCGAGGGTGGCGACCGAGCCGGTCCAGTTGGTTACCTCGGCGCGGAAGACCTTTGGGAAGTAATCCGTGTTGTCGAGCGGGTTGGCGCAAACCGCGCCGTTGGGCGTGGCGTTAGGGTTGTCGTAAGCGGGGTTGGCCGGGTCATTGGGATACTTGGGCTGGCCAGCGGTTGGGTCCGAGACCTCGGGCTGGGCCTGGAGCACGAAGGCGTAGACGACCCAGTCGTTGATATACGGCGTCGCCTCGGGCCCGCGGCGGAACAGCGGCACGTAGAAGAACTCACGCTGCGCGGGGTCGGTCTCGATCGACGGGAACGAGCGGTCAGTCTCGGGCCAGTCGAGCAGCAGGGACTCGTTGAATTGATACGAGCCGACACGCATATCGGTCTTGACCGCGTTGGTTGGATTCGGCATGCCCGGCGGCATCGGGCGGGCCCACACGGTGTCCAGCTCCGCGAGGGCGTAGACGTCGAACTCGGGGTCGGCGATCGCCTCGGCCTCGCGGACGTCGTAAGCGGGGAAGATATTGGTCGCGCCGTTCTTACCCGTCACGTTGTCCGAGAACTCAAAAAGCTCTTCAGCGTCGATCCCCCGCGCCTTGAGCAACGCCTCGGCCGAGCGGGTGTTCTGCTGGAACTGGGCATCCTTAACCGCCCGCTTCTGCAGGATGATTGCCGAAGGGAACAGCGACGCCGTCGCCGTGATGCCAACCGCGAGGATACCCATGGCGATCAGCACCTCGTTGAGAGTGAAGCCGCGGCGGCGGGGGGGAGATGTCGGGTGAGCAATCTGCATCTTGGTGTGTTAGATATTCGGATCGGAAGACCGGCTCAGCGGTTCATGTCCGCGCCGGTGCTGCGGTTGAAGAACATGACGACACCCCGGCCGGGCTCGCTGGCCCACTTCAAGAGGTTCTTGTCCACAGTGTTACTGGTGTCGATGACGTACGCCGCGGTCTGATCAGGGTCGTAAGGCAAATCGCTGACGTTGTCCGCCAGAACATCACCCGGCAGGTCGTTGGGCGAAAAGATCACCACGCCGACGACGGGCTCGAGTACCTCGAAGGGGACCTCACGTCGGCCCTCCATATCGCCCGCACGGGTGATCCGCGGGGCGGTTCCGCGGGCAAAATCGGTCAGGTTCACGCCGGCCGCGTTCCCCCGGTCGCGGTTCGTGTTGAACCGCCCGTTGCCGTCGCCGTCGTAGTAGACGAAGCCGTCGGACCTTTTGTTGCCGCCGCCGAGGCCGGAGATACCCGTATCACGGACCACGAGCCCGCCGCGGCGGTTGAAGCTGATGGCGAACGGCGGGGGCAGCAGCTCGATCTCGTTCGCGCCGGTCCGCCGGATACCGAGGAGGGCCGCTCGGCCGGAGACGCGCAGGTCGTCGATGCCCTCGATATGGACGTAGCCGTTGCGGATGAAGTCCGTGGCCGGGGGCAGCTCCATGCGGTTGCCGGATTGGTCGGTGGCCTGCTCGTAGTTTTCGACGATGCGCAGCTCGTTGGCGGGGGTGACGATGACAGCAGCGCCGGAGTAGCCGTCGCCGTCGTCCTCGGCGGACTTGCCGTTGTTGATCGTGTCGGTGAACGGTTTGTAGCGGGTCGCCAGGGCGCGGGCGGCGCTGACCGCGTTGGACACGCCGTCGGCGGCCATGGTTTCGCTGGAGCTACGCACCATCTGCCGCAGGAACGGGAAGCTGGTCGTCACCAGCAGGGCGACGATGGAGATCACAACCAGCAGCTCGATGAGCGAGAAGGCGGCGTGGCGGCGTGGGGGCCTGGGTGCTTGGGGGCCTGGGTGGGTTGTGGGCAGCGGGCGTTTCATCACAGGTCGCTTGGGTGCGGGGTTGCTTGCTGTCGTTTCTCGGGACGCCGAATTTGCTTCCGGAGGTTCTGGGGGGGTCAGTCGACCTGGAAGCTGTAGAGGTTGTCTTCGGCGTCGGCGTCGGGGGTGCCGTCGGCGTCGTGGGTGCCCCAGCGGCCGTCGGGCCCGGCGGAGGCGAAGAAGGCGTTGGGGTGCGGCGGCAGGTAGTCGTCGTCGCGGAAGGCATCGCTGTGGCTGACCGACGCGGCGTAGCGGATGCGGTTGTCCCAGGGGTCGACGATCGCCCAGGCCTCGAGCTTCTGGGCGTTGGTCAGGGCGCCGTTGTTCATGAGGTTGGCGGCGGCGGCGGTGTCGAGCCCTCCGGGGTTGGCGGTGAAGGCCTTGTCGCCGGCGGCGGCGCGGGCCATCTTGTTGGACGACTCGACCTGCATCGCCCGGCTGAGGAACAGGCCGATGGTAGTGTCGGCGGTGTTGTCGTTGCTGACCACGACGCCGGTGCTCGTGTCGGTGTGGTCGGGTACCCCGCCGGTCTCGGTGCGGAACTCGGCCGTGGCGGCCCCGAGGGCGTTGAGCATAGCGCGGGCCTTGGGCACGCTCGCCGAGCCGAGCATGCGCAGCGCGACGGGAAAACTGATGCCGACCAGCAGCGTGATGATCGAGATGACCACGAGGATCTCGATGAGGCTGAAGCCGCCCTCGGAAGTGCGGAGGTCGAGGGGCCGAGGGGCCGAGGGGCCGGGGGAGCCGTCGACCAAGGGTCTCAGCGGCGGGTTGGTGTTGAATCGCGGTGTTTGCATGAAGATCACGGTGTTGACGGTTTTTGCTTGGGCCTTTTGCCCCTTGACCCTTTAGCGCCTTGGCCCCTCCCGCCCACGCCGTGGGCGGGCTTTAGGGGGTTACATCACCGACTGCATCAGCTTGACGAGCGGGAGGAAGAGGGCGATGACGATGCCGCCGACGATGCCGCCGAGGACGACGACCATGATGGGTTCGAGCAGCGAGACGAGGCCGGCGACGGCGACGTCGACCTCTTCGTCGTAGTTGTCGGCGATCTTCAGCAGCATCTTGTCGAGGTCACCCGTCTCCTCGCCGACGTCGATCATGTTGACGACGAGCGGGTCGCAGACCTTGGCCTTGCGCAGGGGCTCGGCGAAGCTGTCGCCCTGGCGGACGGAGTCGTGGACGTCCTTGAGGGCGTTGGAGTAGACGTTGTTGGCGGTGGTCTCGGAGGTGATGGTGATGGCGTCGAGGATGGGCACGCCGGCGTTGACGAGCGTGCCGAGGGTCCGGGTGAACTTGGCGATGGTGGCCTTGGCGACGAGGCCGCCGAGGACGGGGGTGATAAGCACGACACGGTCGAAGACGGCCTTGCCGCCGGAGGTCTTGCGGAGCAGCTTGATGGCGAAGTAGATCGCGAACGGGGCCATGGCGACGAAGACGATGCCGGGGATCATCTGGTCTTCGTTGAAGGTGCCCTTCTTGGCCCCGAGCACGCCGAGCAGGCTGCCGCCGAGCCACTTGGAGGCCTCGATGAGGTAGAGGGTCAGGGCGGGCATCTCGGTGTCGAAGTCGTCGAAGATCTCGATGAACTTCGGGACGATGAGGATCATGATGCCCAGGACGATGATGGCGGCGACGCTGATGACCGCGGCGGGGTAGATCATCGCGGAGATGATGCGGCGCTTGAGGCGGGCGGCCTTCTCGAGGAACTCGGCGAGGCGTTGGAGGATCAGGTCGAGGACACCGCCGACCTCGCCGGCGGCGATCATCTTGGTGTAGAGGGTGTCGAAGGCCTTGGGGTGCTTGGCGAAGGCGTCGGACAGCGAGGCGCCGGAGGACACGTCCTCGTGGACCTCGTCGAGGGTGTTCTTCATGAGGCCCGGCTTCTGCTGCTGCTCGAGGATCGAGAGCGAGCGGAGGATGGGCAGGCCGGCGTCCTGGAGGGTCGAGAGCTGTCGGGTGAAGAGGGTGAGCTGCTTCTGGCTGACCCCGCCGATGTTGATGGTGATCTCGCCGGCCTTCTTCTTCTTGCCGGGCTTGTTGCCGGCCGAGCCGCCGGAGCCCTTCTTGACTTTCTGTTCGCGGAGCGAGCGGGGGAAGTAGCCCTGGCTCTTGATGCGGGCGAGGGCCTCGTCGCTGTTGGCGGCGTTGACGGTACCCTTTTGAGGCTTGCCGGACTCGTCGAGGGCTTCGAACTGGAAGGTGGGCATGGCGAAACTCCGTTTCGTTTATTTCTGATTTAGCGTCAGGGACGCTGTCGAAGCCGTTGGATTGAGGATTTTTGATTGCCCAGACGCAAGCGACGGCGTCGAGTCGGCATGGATTCAAATCAAAAATCAAAAATCTCCTAGTCTTCGATCATCGTTTCCTTGACGACCTCGTCGATCGTGGTCAGCCCGTCGTAGAGGGCCATCAGGCCGGCTTGGCGCAGCGTCCGCATGCCGCGTTTGCGGGCCTCGGAGCGGAGGAGCTGGGTCGATGCCTGCTTCATGATCATGTCGCGGATCTCGTCGTCGAGCATCATGATCTCGAAGAGGCCCATCCGGCCCTTGTAGCCCGACTGGTTGCAGTAGTCGCAGCCGACGCCGCGGAAGAGCTGCCGGCCGTTCAAATCCTCGGGCGACAGGCTGAGCATGAACAGCTCGTCTTCGGACGGGGTGTAGGCCTCTTTGCACCGCGGGCAGACCTTGCGGACCAGCCGCTGGGCGAGGATGCCCTCGATGGTGGCGGTGATGAGGAACGACTCGAGCCCGAGGTCGAGGAGGCGGGCGATGGACGACGGGGCGTCGTTGGTGTGGAGCGTGGTGAAGACCAGGTGCCCGGTGAGCGAGGCCTGGACGCCGATGCGGGCGGTCTCGAGGTCGCGGGTCTCGCCGACGAGGATGATGTCGGGGTCCTGCCGGAGGAAGCTGCGCAGCGCGGCGGCGAAGGTCAGGCCGACGTCTTTGTTGACCTGCACCTGGCAGAGCCCGTCGATGTCGTACTCGACGGGGTCCTCGGCGGTGAGGATCTTTTCGGTGACCTCGTTGAGCTCGGAGAGGGCGGCGTAGAGCGTGGTGGTCTTGCCCGAGCCGGTGGGGCCGGTGACGATGACGATGCCGTTGGGCTTCTTGATGAGCTGGCGGAAGGTGTCGAGGTCGTCGGGCCGCATGCCGACTTTTTCGAGGTCGAGGCTGACGTTGCCGCGGTCGAGGACCCGCATCACGACCGACTCGCCGAACATGGTGGGCAGGACGGCGACGCGGAGGTCGACCGGCTCGCCGCCGACGACCAGCTCGATACGCCCGTCCTGCGGCAGCCGGCGCTCGGCGATGTCGAGGTCGGCCATCACCTTGATCCGGCTGACGATCGGCAGGGCCAGGTGCCGCGGCGGGGGGATCATCTCGTAGAGTACGCCGTCGATGCGGTACCGCATCTTGAACTCGTCTTCGAAGGGCTCGAAGTGGATGTCCGACGCCTTGTCCTTGATCGCCTGGAGCAGGACGAGGTTCAGCAGCCGGATGACGCGGTTGTCGTTGACCATCGCGTCGACGTCTTCGAGATCGATCGAAGCGTTGCGGTCGTCGAAGTCGCTGAGGTCGTCGTCCTCGGCCAACTCGGCGACGAGCGAGGCGAGCGACTCGTCGTCCTCGCCGTAGTGCTTGTCGATGAGTTTGTCGATCTGCTCGCCGGGGGCGACGACGGCGTCGACGGTGAAGCCCATCAGCAGCCTCAGGTCGTCGAGGGCCCGGAAGTTGTCCGCCGACTTAAGCGCAACCGTCAGCTTGTTGCTCTCCGCCTCGTGCGCTAGCGGCAGGACGTGGTAGGCGTTGGCCATCTCGGCGGGCACCAGCCGCAGCACCTCCTGCTTAAGGTCGTACTCCGCTAGGTCCATCGTCGGCATCCCCGCCTGCGCGGCGAGGGCCAGGTTGATGTCATCGTGGGTGCAGTACCCCAGCTCGACCAGGAGCTGGCCGATGGGAGCGCGGTTGTTTTTCTGGAGCTCGAGGGCTTCCTGGGCCTGATCCCGGGTGATGACGCCCAGCTTGGTTAGCACACGCCCCAGCCGGCGTCCGGTCAATTCCGAGTTGATCTCGCCAAACTTGGGCATCGACAGGGCCTCAGGGACGGGTGGGCGAAAAATAGGTCAAAATCAAAGCCCGATTTTAACCAAGTGTCCAGGGTAAGCTACGTTCTGTGAATCGACTGGCTTCCCTGATTGATGGCATCGATTGCTTGCTTTGGTTCGGTGGAGACGACTTCAAGTTCGAGCCGTTCAAGGAAGGGTGTGCCAGTTCAATCGGTAGAAACTAAAGTCGGATCGCAGAGCTTTTTATCAATCTTACCTTCCAGTTGGCCAGGCAAACAAGTGAAAACAAGGGCTTTGAAGAAAAGACACTTGGCTTAATTGATATATCAGGTCCATTGGAGATTCTGTAAAAGCCCCGTACCGATTCGGGATGTCGCTAGGCGGCGTCTTCGTCCAGCTCGGGACGGCCGATGGTGCCGCCCGCGCGGTGGACTTTTTCGATCAGGGAGTCGGCGTTGGCGGAGCGGTCGATCATGTCGCCGGCGGCGATCTTGCCGTCGGCGTAGAGCTCCCAGAGGAAGTCGTCGAGCAGCTTCATGCCAAACTTCTTGCCGGTCTGGATGGCCGAGGGGATCTTGAAGGACTGGGCCTCGCGGATCAGGTTGGCGATCGCGGGGGTGACGACCATGAACTCGTAGGCGGCGCACATGCCTTTGGTGTCGACCCGCTTGAGCAGCTGCTGAGACAGAACGGCGATCAGGGCGACCGAGAGCTGGGCTCGGACCTGCTGCTGCTGGTTGGTGGGGAAGGCGTCGATCAGGCGGTTGATCGTGCCCGCGGCGGAGTTGGTGTGGAGGGTGCCGAACACGAGGTGGCCGGTCTCGGCGGCGGTGATGGCGGCCTCGATGGTTTCGAGGTCCCGCATCTCGCCGACGAGGATGCAGTCGGGGTCCTGACGGAGGGCGCGGCGGAGGGCCTCGGAGAAGCTGGGCACGTCGTTGCCGACCTCGCGCTGGTTGACGATCGACTTCTTGTGGGGCTGGTAGTATTCGATCGGGTCCTCGACGGTGATGATGTGGCGGTCGAGGTGGATGTTGATGTAGTCGATCATCGACGCGAGGGTGGTGGTCTTGCCCGAGCCGGTCGGGCCGGTGACCAGGAACAGGCCGCGGGGCCGGCGGATGAGGTCTTTGACAATGGGGGGCAGGCCGATCTTGTCGATGTCCAGGAGCTTGTTGGGGATGCGGCGGAGGACCAGGGCGATGTTGCCCTTCTGGCGGAAGATCGAGACACGGAAGCGGGCGGAGCGTTCGGGGTCGTCCTGCGGGCCGTAGGCGAAGCCGAAGTCCGAGCCGCCTTCTTCCTGCAGCTCGTTCTGGGCGCGTTCGGGGCTGATGGCCTTCATCAGAGCGGTCGTGTCGTCGGGCTCGAGGCTCTTGGTCTTGAGCTCGACGAGCCGGCCCGACAGGCGGACGGTCGGCGGCTTGCCGACGGTGAGGTGGAGGTCAGACGCCTCCTGTTTGATGACGGTGTCGAGCAGGCGGTCGATCTGCATGGCGGACATGGCGTAGCCTCTAGGCGCTAGCGGTTAGGCGCTAGCAAGAAAAAGGGTTCGGGATCAACGGCACGGCCCCGACGTTTCGGGCTTTGCTAAGCTCTAACAGCTAGCAGCTTACAACTCGTTACGCGGCGATCTCTTCCTCGTCGAGCTCGACCGTGCCCTCGACCTGAGCGATCTTGGCGATCTCGGCGAAGGTGGTTTGGCCGTCGAGGACCTTGAGCCGGCCGTCGCCGAGCAGGGTCCGCATGCCCGACGCCACCGCGGCGGCCCGCAGCTTGCTCACCGGGGCGCGGTTGAACGCCAGCTCACGCAGCTCGGCGTTCATGAACATCAACTCGTAGACGCCCCGCCGGCCGCGGAAGCCGGTGCCGCCGCAGCGGGTGCAGCCGCCGGGCTTGTAGACGGTGTGGCCCTCGAGGTCGGCGCGGGTCATGCCGCAGAGGGCCATGTCCTTGGCGTCCGGCTCGGGGTCCACTTCCTTGCAGTGCTCGCAGAGGATGCGGATCAGCCGCTGGCCCAATACCGCCTGGATCGAGCTGGCGACGAGGAACGGCTTGAGCCCCATGTCGATCAGCCGGGTGATGGCCGACGGTGCGTCGTTGGTGTGCAGGGTGCTGAAGACCATGTGCCCGGTCAGCGCCGCCTGCACCGCGACCTCGCCGACCTCCATGTCGCGGATCTCGCCGACGAGGATGATGTTGGGCGCCTGGCGGAGCATCGCCCGCAGGATGAGCTTGAAGTCCAGCGGCGGGTCCATCTGCATGTTGACCTGGCACTGGTTGATGCCCTTGAAGTTGTATTCGATCGGGTCCTCGGCGGTGATGATCTTCTTGTCGGGTCGGTTGAGCTCGTTGAGGGCGGAGTAGAGGGTCGTGGTCTTGCCCGAGCCGGTGGGCCCGGTGACGAGGAAGATGCCGTTGGGGCGGTGGATGATCTTCTGAAACCCCTCGAGGGTGTCGGCCCGCATGCCGAGTTTCTCGAGCCCGAGCATGGCGGCGTCGGGTCGGAGGATACGCATGACCACCGACTCGCCGTGGTAGGCCGGGCAGCAGGAGAAGCGGAAGTCCACGACGTTGCCGTCGATGCGCATCTTGATCCGGCCGTCCTGGGGGACGCGTTTCTCTTCGACGCGGACGCCGGCCATGATCTTGAGCCGGGCGATGACCGAGCCCTGGGTGCGCTTCGGGATGGTGTCGCGCTCGTGGCAGACGCCGTCGATGCGGTAGCGCAGGCGGACGCGGTTCTCGAACGGCTCGATGTGGATGTCCGACGCCCGGCTGTTGACCGCCTCGGCGATGATCTGGTTCACCAGCTTGACGATCGGGCCCTGCGTCCCCTCCTCGGCCTCGGCGTCGAGGTCGATCGACTTGTCCATCGACGAGTCGAGCGACATGTCGACCGACGTGTCCACGGACATGTCCATGGTCAGCTTGTCGATTGAGTTCTTGACGTCGGACATGACGTTGTCGATGTACTCGCGGATCTTGGACTTGGCCGAGAGCGCGAGGTCGACCTTGCCGCCGAGGCGGAACTGCAGGTCATCGACGAGGTTGATGTCCATCGGGTCGTGGACCAGCACCTTGAGCGTGTTGCCGTCTTTGCCCAGCGGCAGCACGAGGTACTTCTTGATCATGTCCTGGGGGATGAGGTCCAGGTGCTCGCGGTTGATGACGTTGGGCTGGTCGAGGTCGACGAACTCCAGGCCGAACTGCGAGGCGAGCGCCTTGGCGACGTCGTTCTCGGTGACGTGCCCGAGGGCGACGAGGGCCTCGCCGATGCGTTTGCGGGAGTTTTGGGCGACTTTCAGCGCGGCGTCGATCTGTTTGTCGTCGACGATGCGCCACTGCTTGAGGATCTGGCCGAGCTGTTGCCGTTTTCGCGCCATGGGTCCTCGGGGTGGGGTAGACAGGGGGGGCGTAGCGGGATCGAAATTATGTTCGCGGGGCGGGGCGGCCGCAAGTGTTCGGCGGGGCGAACCCGCTGCCGGGACGTATCGTACGCACGGATGATAAACCTCCGGTCGCCGCGGTTGGCGGCCGAACTTCGCCTCTGCGGCATTCACGCTCTAAACGAAAGGAGTTGTCCCGATGTCCGGTAAGTCGTTGCTGTTCCCACCCGTCGCCGCCTTCGCGGTCGGGTTGATATCCGTCTCGGTGGGTGCGTCGCCCGTCGACGCCGGGGAAGTTGCCGCCGCAGCGGGACCCGGTTTCCTCGGGGTGGCGGTGGCCGAGACGCGGCTGGCCGCCGAACGCGACACCGCCCGCCCGGTGGAGGCGCTGGTGGTGTCACGCGTGGGCCCCGATACGCCGGCCGACGACGCGGGCCTGCGCAACGGCGACGTGTTGCTGAGCCTCGACGGGCAGATGCTGGTGCACCCCGTGCAGTTTCAGCGCCTTGTCGCGGCCCGGACGCCCGGCACACGGGTCACGCTCACGCTGCAACGCGACGGGGAGACGGTCGAGCGGCCGGCGACGCTGGGCGAACGGCCCGCCGTCGACGCGGCGGTCCGGCCGGCGGCCGCGGCCGGGCCGATGCGGGACGACCTGCGGCAGATGCGGGAGCAGATGGACCGTCAGTTCGAAGAGATGCGGCGTACGTTTCGCGAGGGCATGGACGACGGTTGGCCCGGCGCGGACCGGTGGCGGCCGCTGCGGCCGATGGACTTCGACTTCGACTTCGGCGATCTCGAAGGGGCCGGCAACGTCCGGCAGGTCTTGGTCAGCGACGACGGGCAACACCGGCTGAAACTGACGCGGGACGGCAACGGTAGCCAGCACCTCCACGCGACCAACGCCGGGGGCGTGGTGCTGTTCGACGGCCCGGTCGACACCGCCGAGCAGCGGGCCGGGTTGCCCGAACCGCTGGGCGAGAAGCTGGAACGGATGCGGTCCCGCTCGCCGTTGTTCACGCCCGAGGACGGCCCGGGCGAGCGGCACGCGTCGCCGGAGCGCCGAGCGGTCTGACCGTTCAGCCGCCGCCGACCAGGCCGATCAATGCGAGCTCTTCGTCGCCACGGAGTGGGGCGTCGGGGTCGGCATATTCGTGGTCGACGGCCAGGCGGCTGCCGGGCAGCGACGCGGCCAAAGCCGGTTGCGCTTCGCCGAGTTGGCGTAGGACGTCGGCGGCGGTGGTGCGGCCGGGGGATACCGTGACCTGGATCTCGCGTCGCCCGGCGAGTTCGGCCTGGGGGCCGAAGAGGCGGACGGTGCGCGGGGTGGGGTCGCTCATACGCTGAGCGTAACAATCTGGGTGGGGGCAGAGAAAAGCCCACGCTCGACGAGCGTGGGCTTCATGAGGATCGTGAGTGGGGGGTCGCTTAGAGCTTAGCGACGGCGCCCTTGACGGTCTTGATGATCTGGGCGGCGACCTTGTAGGGGTCGGCGGCGGAGTTGGGGCGTCGGTCTTCGAGCCAGCCCTTGTAGCCGGACTCGACGGTGGCGACGGGGATGCGGATCGACGCGCCGCGGTCGGAGACGCCGTAGCTGAATTTGTCAATCGCCTGGGTCTCGTGGAGGCCGGTGAGGCGCATGTGGTTGTCGGCGCCGTAGACGGCGATGTGCCGCTGGATGGCTTCCTCGGTGCCGAAGGCCTCGCAGATCTTGTCGTAGGTCTCCTTGCTGCCGGCGGTGCGGAGGACTTCGTTGGAGAAGTTGGCGTGCATGCCGCTGCCGTTCCAGTCGCCCTTGACCGGCTTGCAGTGGTACTCGATGGCGTAGCCGTACTTCTCGCCGATGCGCTCGAGCAGGTACCGGCCGACCCACATCTCGTCGCCGGCCTGGGCCGCACCCTTGGCGAAGCCCTGGAACTCCCACTGGCCGCACATGACCTCGGCGTTGATGCCCTCCATCTTCAGGCCCGCCTCGAGGCAGGCGTCGAGGTGCTCCTCGATGAAGTCGCGGCCGACGGCATTCTTCGCGCCAACCGAGCAGTAGTACTGGCCCTGCGGGTCGGGGTAGCCGCCGGCGGGGAAGCCGATGGGCTTGTTGGTCTCGGGGTTGATGACCGCGTACTCCTGCTCGAAGCCGAACCAGAAGTCGTTGTCGTCGTCGTCGATGGTGGCCCGGCCGTTGGACTCGTGCGGTGTGCCGTCGGCGTTGAGCACCTCGGTCATCACGAGGTAGGCGTTCTTGCGCTGCGGGTCCTTGCAGATGAACACGGGCTTGAGCAGGCAATCGGAGCTGCCGCCCTCGGCCTGGCGGGTCGACGAGCCGTCGAACGACCACATCGGGCACTCTTCGAGGGTGCCGCCGAAGTCCTTGAACAGGACCTTGGTCTTGCTGCGGAGGCTCTGGGTGGGCTTGTAGCCGTCGAGCCAGATGTATTCGAGTTTCGTGTAGCTGCTCATGGATTCGTTCCTCGGTACGGGGCAGGGGGGCAAAATCGGCCGACGGGCCACGGTGGCGACGGGATTCCCATCCGGGAGGCGCCTAGGGGTCACGGTGAACCGCGTACCTCTGACCCCGCCGGATCGGGGTTATAGGGCAAATTAAGGCTTCCTTCAAGCGAAAGGCCCACATAATCGTCAGATTTTTAGGCGTTCGGACTCCGCGTGTTGACTTTACGCCCGCCCGACAACGTTTGCGCCGCAAAATTAGGCGTCTCGGTCTGAGCGAGAGATACCGGCCTGGCTCAATCCGGGATCAGTGAGAAAGGGCGTCGTGAGATGTCGGAAAAGGCCGCGGTGGGATTCGAACCCACGTTGAGCAAGCTCAGCGGATTTGCAATCCGCCCCCTTAGTCCACTCGGGCACGCGGCCGACGCGACGGATAGGCCGCCGTGCGGATCGTGCAGTGTAGGTCGGCCGGCGTCCGACGCAACAGGGCCGGGCCCGCGGTAGGCTCCGCACATCTCTGCTTTCCCCGCCACCACCCGAGGACCCGCCGATGCCCCGCCCCAACCTGCTGCTGATCACCTCCGACCAGCAACACTTCGCCACACTTGGCGTCAACAACCCCGCGATCCGAACGCCGAACCTCGACCGACTCGCGGCGATGGGCGTGAACTTCACCCGGGCCTACTGCCCCAACCCGACCTGCACGCCGACGCGGGCGTCGATCATCACCGGCATGTACCCCTCGGCCCACGGGGCGTTCACGCTCGGCACGAAGCTCGACGAGTCCGTCCCCGTCCTCGGCGATCACCTCCGCAGCCTTGGTTATCGCAGCAGCCTGATCGGCAAAGCGCACTTCCAGCCGCTGAAGTCCACGCCCGAGTGCGAATCGGTTGAGAGCTACCCCACGCTCCGCGACCTCGACTTCTGGCGGACCTTCAACGACCAACGCACGCCGTGGTACGGTTTCGACCACGTCGAGCTGACCCGCAACCACACCGACGAGGGCCACGCCGGGCAGCACTACGGGCTCTGGCTCGAGGAGCAGGGGCTGACCAACTGGCGCGACTACTTCCAGGTCGGCAACGACGGGGTCAACGTCACCGGCACCGACGGCACGCTCGCGCCGCGCGTCGGGGACAGCCCGGGCTACGGCTGGCGCGAAGACATGCGCTGGAAGCTGCCCGAGCACCTGCACTACACCGCTTGGACCGGGCAGCGGACCGTCGCCGCGATCGAGCGCAGCGCCGCCGCCGGTGAGCCGTTCTTCGTCTGGTCCAGCTACCACGACCCGCACCCGCCGTACGCCGTGCCCGAGCCGTGGGCGTCGATGTACGACCCGGCGGACATGGATATCGGGTCGTACGTCGAGGGCGAATTCGACCACATGCCCCCGCCGCACCGCCTGACCCGCAGCGCGTACGATGGGGAAGGCCACGGCTTCTCCGCTTTCAACGCCGACGGCCAAGGCAACCACGGCTATCACCGCCACGACGGCGTCCGCGAACGCGACCTCCGCGAGGCCCAGGCGATCTACTACGGCATGATCAGCTTCATGGACCACTGGATCGGCCAAACGCTCGACGCCCTCGAACGCCTCGGCCAACTCGGCAACACCCTGATCGTGTTCACGTCCGACCACGGCCACTTCCTCGGCCAGCACGGCCTGGTCGCCAAGGGGCCGTTCCACTACGAGGACGTGATCCGCGTGCCGATGATCGCCGCGTTCGGCGACCGCTTCGCGGCGGGCAGCACCAACCACGACGTGCAGTCGCTGGTCGATCTCGCCCCGACGTTCCTCGCCGCGGCGGGCCTCGACGCGACGCCGCGGGCGATGCAGGGCGTGGATCAGCTCCCGGCGTGGTCCGGCGCGGCCCAGACGCCGCGCGATCACGCGATCATCGAGAACCACCACCAGGCCGGGCCCGAGGTCCACCTGCGGACGCTGGTGACGCCGCGTTACAAGCTCACGGTCTACCGCGGCCGGGACTGGGGCGAGCTGTTCGACCTGGAGGAAGACCCCGGCGAGCTGCGGAACCGCTTCGACGACCCGGCGTACCGGGACGTGCGGGCCGAACTGATGGAGCGTTTCGTGCAGGCGGACCTGGCGCGCGAGCCGGCCGCGGCGGCGCGGGTCTACGCGGCCTGACGCTCAGCCCGCGGCGGCGGGTCGGGCGGCGAGCTCGGGCAGGGTCAGGTTGACGCCGAACTTACCCGGTTCGAAGTAGTGGATCTTCGCCGGGTCGAGGTAGACCTTGACGTTGGCGTTCTCGTCGAGGGCCTCGGCCTTGACGCGGGCGGTCGCCTTGTCGCCGACGTCGCCGCCGGTGTTGATGTCGCCGTTGGACAGGAAGACGTCCATCGTGTTGCCCAGCGGCTCGATGACGTCGACGGTCATGTCGAGGGTCTGGTTCTCGTTGTTGGCGAACTCGGTCGGGCGGAGGAACACGCCTTCGGGGCGGAGGCCCATGACGACGTCGGAGCCGACCTGGCCGGCGGCGAGCTCGGCGTGGTGCCCGGTGAGCTGGACGCGGACGCCGTGGGCGGACTTGAACCAGGTCATGCCGTCCTCGGCGACGAGCTGGCCGTCGAAGAAGTTCATCGGCGGGGTGCCGAGGAACGCGGCGACGAACCGGTTGACCGGGCGTTCGTAGACGACGATCGGCGTGTCGCACTGCTGGATCAGGCCCTCGGACATGACGCAGACGCGGTCGCCGAGGGTCATCGCCTCTTCCTGGTCGTGGGTGACGTAGATGGTGGTGGTGGCGAGGCGCTTATGCAGCCGCTTGATCTCGGCGCGCGTCTCGACGCGGAGCTTGGCGTCGAGGTTCGACAACGGCTCGTCGAAGAGGAAGGCGGAGGGCTCGCGGACGATGGCCCGGCCCAGGGCGACGCGCTGCCGCTGACCGCCGGACAGGGCCTTGGGCTTGCGGTCGAGCAGGGGGGAGATGCCCAGGACCTCGGCGGCGCTGCGGACGCGCTCGTCGATCTCGGCCTTGGGGAACTTGCGCAGCTTTAGGCCGAACGCCATGTTTTTGTACACCGTCATGTGCGGGTACAGGGCGTAGTTCTGGAACACCATCGCGATGTCGCGGTCTTTGGGGGGCACGTCGTTGACGACGCGGGGGCCGATGGCGATCGTGCCGCCGGTGATCTCCTCGAGGCCGGCGACCATGCGGAGCGTGGTGGACTTGCCGCAGCCCGAGGGCCCGACGAGCACCATGAACTCGCCGTCTTCGATGCCGAGGTTGATGCCCTTGACCGCGGTGACGTTGCCGGGGTAGGTCTTGACGACGTCGGTGATGGTGACTTCGGCCAAAGCGGGCTCCGAGTAAAGAATATGAGTCGGTACGGGGTGCCGAAAAGATACCACGCCGACGGCGGGCGGGCTAACCGGAGGGGCCGGGCAACGACGCGGAAGTCGCGGGTTGTTGCGGGGTCAGGCGGCGGCGGGGGCGTCGCCGAGGTGCTGCCGGACGAGGTCGAGGAGGTGGCGGGCGCTGAAGGGCTTGGACTCGAGGTGGCGGATGTTGGTGCGGGCGCGGTCTCCGTCGGGGACGGTGTGGCCGCGGCCGGTGAGCATGATCACGGGCAGGTCGGCGGTCTCGGGGTGCTCGCGGAGGGCGAGGCAGAGGGTCATGCCGTCCATGCGGGGCATGTCCAGGTCGGTAACGAGGAGTCGAGGGCGGTGTCGCCGGGCGAGGTCGAGGGCCTCCCGGCCGTCCCGGGCGACGACGACCTCGAAGCCCGCGTCGGCGAGCTTGGCCTGCAGGATGTAAACGATGTGGGTCTCGTCGTCGGCGATGAGGATGGTGGGGTTGGGTTCAGCCATGACTCAGGAATTCATCGGAGGATATGACGTTGGGATTTACCCCTATCCCGGTTGGGATTTATTCGTCGAGCTCGCGGCGATAGCTGCCGCGGACCACGTCGAGCCCGCTACCACCGCCGACCAGGACGCTGACGAGGCGGACGGCCCGGCCGTGCGTGACGCGGACGGTGAGCCGGGCGGGGTCGTCGGGTTCGTCGGCGAGGTCGCCGTCGGCTTCGTCCGCGAGGCGGTAGCGCAGCGTGGTGTCGGCGTCGAGGGTTTCGTCGGCCGACCAGGTGTCGTGGGTGTGGTCCGTGCGCCAATCGGGGTCGCCGTCGAGCCGGGCGTGGAGCAGCTGCAGAGCGCCGTCGGCGAGCCGCTGGGCGTGGGCCGCGTCGGCGCGGTCGCGGACGCCGCGGTGTTCGATGCGGGTCGCCAGCAGCGACGAGAGGCCGATGACCCCGACCATGGACGTGACCGCGAGCACGAGGACCAGGACGGTACCGCGGTCTCGGTTGGGCGGTGGGTGGTGGCGGGCCCGCATTACGGCGTGGCCTCACTCATGGCCGACGGCGAGGGCCAGGTTGCGGCCCGGAAGCCGCGGCGTTCGGCCAGCAGCCGGTTGCCGACGGACACGGTGACGGTGATACGCTTGACGCCGGTCTCCGACGCCGAAACCGTCTGCGGGTTGTCCGGGTCGATCCACTGGACCTGTACGACCCGGGTGAAACCGTCGGCCCCGGGGATCGGGTTGCCGCCGGGATCGGTCGGCGGGGACTCGCTGGTGCCGTGGTAGTCGTCGGCGTCGTCGAAGCCGAGGCGGAAGCCCAGCGTCTCGCCGACCTCGAGGCCGAAGGCGGCACCCCCGTCGGGGTTTTCGTAGGGCTGGCCGAGGATTTCGCCCAGCAGCCCGTCGGCCAGCAGACCGGCGTGGTCGGCCTCGGCGTAGCGCCACTGGGTCATGCGCGACGCCCCGACGAGGTTCATCGCGACGACCAGCAGGCCGCCGGTCATCGCGGTGGCGATCGCGGCCTCGACGAGCGAGAAGCCGTAGCGTGGCTTGGTCGTCATCATCATCATCATCGTCGTCGTTGCCTTCGCTATCGTCGTCGCCACGGCCGCCGCCGGTGTTGCCGTTAAGGGTCGGGGCCCGAGTAGGCGTCGGGGGTCAAGGCGGCGGCCCCGCCGACTTCGAGGCTTAGATGGTTGATCCTGACGCCGCTGTTCGTGCCGTCGACGAAGGGCTTGAGGGTGTCGGTGTTGCCGCCGTTGCTCAGGCGTTCGTAACCGAAGCTGCCGACGACCTCGCCGTCGATCGTCGCGGCGACGGTGTCGCGGGTGGGATCAACGGCGAGATGGACGTGGACGTCTTGGTCCGCGGGGCGGGTGCGGGTGGCCCAGGTCTGCGTGATGCCGGCGGCGTCTTTGGTCAGGACGCTGACAACCTGCCCGGAGGCCTGGAGGTCGACGGCCACGGTGACCCAGGCGTGGAGCGTGCCGGCGCGGTCGAAGCGGACGCGGACGCCGCCGGTGTCGCCGTTGTCGACGGTGTCGCGGACCCACAGGTCGACCGTGAAGGGCTGGTCGAGCGTCTGGTTGTCCGGCCGGCTGGTGAGGTCGTCGGTGGCCCACCAGGCGCCCTGGTCGAGGTCGGCGGGGTCGAAGCCGTCGCCGTCGTGCCAGTCCGCGACGCCGTCGGCGTTGGCGTCGAAGCCGGTCGGGTCGGCGGCGAAGTCGGCCTCCCAGCGCGCGTCCGCCGCGGCCGGGGCGTTGACCGGCGTGACGTCGAGCGTGTGGGTGACGCCGTCGGCGTGGTGGTGGATCAGCTCGACGCGGACGGCCTCGACGCGGTGGCGGGTGTGGGTCCAGTCGTCGCCGTCCTGGTCGTGGGTGCCGTAGACGTAGTGGACCAGCCGGTCGTTGTTGGAATAGTTCCAGGCGTCGTTGCCGTCGTCGTAGCGGATCAGGTTTTTGGGGGCGGTGTTGTCGTAGCGGTATTGGCCGGCGGTGCCGCCGCTGTGGTGTTTGAGGACGACGGCGAAGGGGTCTCCGGCGTCGAAAGGCCCGGCGTGGCTGAAGGCGGCCTCGGCCCAGCCGTATGAGTTTTCGAGGTCACTCTCGTACAGCGTGACCGAATCGGTGACGCTGCCCGCGGGGTGGCTGCCGCTCATGGGGCGGACCTGGACGTCGAACTCCGCGTCGGCCGAACCGCTGATGCTGCCGTAGACCAGGATGCGGGTCACGTCGTAGCGGGCGGCCGCGGCGGGGAGGGTGGGCTCGATCTCGGCCGCGAAGCGTTCGTCATAGCCGAGGTCGAGGCTCTGCGCGTCGTTGACCTCGGAGGGGTCGAAGCTCGACAGCAGCGTCTCGGCCGAGGTGACCGTCGCGCCGGGGTAGGCGGTCGCGACGGGCGTGGTGGTGTAGGCGAGGCCGAAGTGTTCGACGGCATCGACGAGGTCGGCGGGGGCCGCGCCGTTGGCGGCGCGGGTCAGGGGGTCGCCGGGTTGGCCGGCCCAGGCGTAGGTGACGACTTCGGGGTGGCCGTCGCCGTCGCGGTCGGGCAGGTGCAGCGTGACGGACGTGGCGGTGCGGTGGAGCATGGCGGTGGCGGCGGCGAGGTCGTCGCGGAGCCGGTGCAGGGCGTCGGCGGCGTGGACGGTGGCGGCGGCCGGGCCGTCGTGGTGCGGCAGGGCGCGGGTGGCGAGCACGACGGCCGAGGTCATGCCCGCCAGCAGCAGCCCGATGACCGCGAGGCTGACGACCATCTCGACCAGCGAGAAGCCGCGGGCCGCTCGGAGACTCCGGGGGGTTCGGCGGGTCACGGCGAGACCACCTCCCCGGTCGCGGCGTCGACGTTGAGCATCAGCTCGCGGCCGCCGGCCCGGAGGGTGACGGTCCCGCCGAACTCGGGTTGGCCGAAGCCGTCGAAGCCCAGCAGTCCGACGCCGTTGAAGTCCGCGGACACGATCGACACGCGGTAGGGCGGCCCGCCGAGTTCGGTGAGGCTCGCGGTCACGGTCGTCGGCCCGGGGTCGACGTAGAAGATGCTGACCTGGTCGGTGATCTGGTTGAACCCGATGACGACCGGCCCGCTGCGGGTGCGGGCCAGGTCGGCGGCATGTTTCAGGTCGGTGGCGACCCGGCGGGCCGCGGCGTCGAGCCGGACGTTGGCCGAGGCTTGGGCGTAGCGGGGCACAGCGACGGCGGCGAGTAGGCCCACGATCAGCGTCGTGAGCACCAGCTCGATCAGGCTGAACGCGGCGGGGCGGGGGCGGGTCATGGATCGCCTGGCGGGTCGGGTTCCAGGAGTTAACGCAAACGGCGACCCGGCGTGGGGGCCGGGTCGCCGGGGTAAGCAGCGGGGGGTGAGGTCAACCGCGTCAGCGGTCGAGGTAGTCGGTCTCGTTGGCCCAGATCTGGCCCGTGGTTTGGTTGTACAGCCAGCCCACACCCGAGGTGGTGACCTCGGCGGTCGGGGTCTCGGTGACCTCGGCGATGCCGTCGTTGCCGGCGTAGGTGCCGGACTTGAGCATGGGCACCTTGTGGAGGTACGGGCCGTATGGGTGACCGGTCGGCGTCGCGCTGGTCGTGCCGTCGAGCTTGCTGTACTGCGTGAGCTGGTCCGCGAAGTCGGCCGCCAGCGGGAACGTGCCGTTGTGTTCGGCGGCGTACATCTCGATGGCGTTGCGCAGGACCGCCAGGTCGCCGGCGAGGGCCGAGTCGCTCGCCCCGGACGCGCCGCGGCTGAAGCGGGGGATGGCGATCGCGGCCAGCAGGCCCACGATCACCACGACGATCACCAGTTCCACGAGGCTGAATCCGCGGCGGCGGGCGGGCATGTTCATCGGTCGCATCTCCGGGCTAAACGGTTCGGTCTCGCGGCGGTCGCCGCAGTGCTCATAAGCCCCCGGGCCACACCCTTTCATCGGGATAACCCGTGGAAGGCTTGACCCGCGTGATGGCGGATAACTCGGGCGGACGTTGACCCGTTCGAGCGGAGAAGCGGGCCTCAGCGGTCGGGATCGAGCCGGTCGTGCAGCCGCACGCCGTGGCCGGCCCAGACGACGCCGCGCTCGTTGATCTGACGCAGCGTCATGCCCCGGCGGACGGTGCCGAGGGGCATGGGCCGGCCGCTGATCATCGCGGTGGCCTGGCCGTCGCCGCGGGTGACGGCCTCGAGGCGGTGTTCTTGCAGGAAAGCCTGGGGGTCGAAGCCCCGGCCGGGACGGGGGGCTTCCGCGGCGGGTTCGGCGGCCCGCCACCGCGGGCCGGGGCGGAACGCGTCGGGCGTCGCGTCGGGCAGATGACGGCCGGCGTGCGCCAGCCGGTCCGCCAGCGAGGGCGTCGTCGTCGGGACCGTCGCCGCGACCGCCGTGGCAGGAACGGGCGCGGCCGCGGTTGGTGCTTCCGCCGCGGCGACGGGCGCCGCCGCCGAAGCCGACGTCGGCTTGCCCGCGGTCCCGCCGAGCAGGACCTGGTCCGCCAGCACCAGCAGCCCGGCGGCAGAGGCCACCGCCAGCAAGCCCTTTCTTTGACGGCTGAGCTTCATCGACCCAAGCAAGCGATACGCCGCCCGCCCGGGCAAACCGGTTTACCCGCGTCAAGACCATTTCGCGTTATCGGCGGGGCGTTTCCGCCGCCGGCGGGCCGTCCGGGTCCGTCGCCGTGAACCACACCAGCCGGACCTCGGCCCGCGGCCGCGACGCCTCGGCCCGCGGCTCGGTCCGCAACGACAGCCCGGCTACCGCCAAGTCCGGGGCCACCCGGTGCAGTGTGTCCAGCAGCGACAGGTGCTGCGCGAAATCGGCCTCGGCCTCGAGCCGCAGCGGTACCAGCGTGAAGTGCGTGCCCGGCTCCGCCGGGCCGGGCTCGAGCTGCAGCACCTCCAGCCCGTGATCGCCCGCCAGCTCGATCAAATCCGCGATCCGTTGGTTCAGCGCCCGCCGGTCGCCCAGCCGCCGCGGCTGGTCCGCCAGTTCGCGGCGTGTGGCCTCGAGCGACCTCGCCAACGCGTTGGCCCCGGCCTCCAGCCGACGGGTCTCGACCGCTTGCTCCGCCAGCTCAGCCCGCATCGCGTCCGTCTGCCGCTGCCGGTCGTGGCTCGGCCCGACCAGCCCGCCGTACGCCAGCGCCGTCAACGCCGCCGACAACGCCACGCCGCCCGCCCACACCGCCCAACTCGGCAGGTCCCACACCCGGTTCATCGCGTCTCCTCCCCGGCGTCGCCGCCCAGCGTGCACGTCAGCTCGAACCACGTCGCACCCCGCTCGCCCAGCGGCTCGCGGCGCGAACCCTCGATCGAGACCCGGTCGAACAGCCCCGCGTCCTCCAGCCGCAGCGCGAACTGCGAGACGCCCCACGGGTCGGGCGCGACCCCGGCGATCCGCAGCGTGGCCGTTGCGTCGGGATGCACGCCGGTCGTCGTGAGGTCGAAGCCGTACAGCAGCAGGTCTTCGCCCGCGGCGTGTCCCACCAGCCGCAGCAGCGTACTCCAGTCCGGGCGCTCGGCCAGCACCCGCGCCCCGGCCAAGCGGGCCTCAGCCTCGGCGAGCCGCCGGCCCGTATCGGCGACTTGCTGCCGCATCACCTCGGCCCGGTCGCGACTCACCGCCAACGCCCCGGCCTCCGCCGCCGCGGGCTCCGCCCGGTGTACCGCCAGGTACGCTAGCGTCGCGCCCAGCAGCAGGCACAGGTAGACCGCCACGACCCGCAGGCCGCGCCGCGACACCCGCCGACGTTCCCGCCGACGCAGCCGGGGCTCGGGGATCAGGTTCAGGCCGCCGCCCATGCCACCTCCCCGCCCCCGAGGGCCATGCCCAACGCCACCGCCGCGCCGCGGTCGTCCGCCGGCAGCAGCGCGTGACGCGTCGCCGGCTCCAGCCGCAGCCGCTGCCGCAATTCATATTCCAACGCCGGCACCTCCGCCGCGACGCCCGCCAGCGCGAAGCCGCGGATCGTCAGATCGGCGAAGACCCGACGTGCGTAACCAAATGCCGGCTCGACTTCGTGGGCCAACCCCTCGGCGTACCCCCGCCACGCCGACCGCACCGCCTCGTCCACGCCCGGCCTGACCTCGGCCAGCCCGCGTTGCCGCAGCCCCCGCCGCGCCGCGTCCGGGTCGATGCCCGCGTCGACGAGCGGCTTTTCCGCCTTCATCAATCCCTCGCCCGGCAGCGGCCGCTGGTACAGCACCTCGTCGCCGCGCAGCAGCACCAGCTCGGCGTCGTCGCTGTCGACGTCCAGCACCGCGGTCACGCCTTCGGCCTCCGCGTCCGCCGGCCCGCCGATCACCCGGCCCAGGGCGTGCGCCCGGCCGTCGAGCACCGCGACGTCCCACCCGCCGGCCGCGCAGCCGTCCAGCCACGCCTCCGCCGACGCGTGCGTGCAGCCGCCGACGCACACCGCCGCCCGCCGGCCCGCCGACGCCCCGGTCGGCCGCCACGCCGCCAGTTCGTACGTGCCCGGCTCCAGCCGCCGCGTCCGCTCGACCTCTTCCGCCGCCGCCAGCAACGCGTCGCCGTCCGGCCCTGGCTCGACCTCCAACAGCCCGCGGATCAGCTGCGAGTTGGGCAGCGCCAGCCGTATCTCGCCGCCGACAAACTTCCGCCGCCGCAACGCCGTACCGATCCGCCGCGCCTCCGCCGCGTCCATACCCCCGCCACCGCCGTGGCGGGCGACGGTCAGCGTCTCGTGGATGTCCCAGCCACTCCGTACGCGACGCAGCTGCACCGCCCGTACCGCCTCCGCGGTCACGTCCAACCCGATCGACGAATAGCCGCGCCGCCACGGGATCACGGGGCACCCCCGGAACCCCCGGAACCCCCCGCCATCGCCGTCAGGTCGAACAGCGGCAGGAACATGCTCACCGCCAACAGACCCACCAGCCCGCCCAGCACGATCAGGATCAGCGGCTCGAGCACTTTCGTCAGCGACCGCACGACCACGTCGTTCTCTTCTTCCAGGAAGTCCGCCACCGCGATCAGCGACGGCGCGACCCGCCCGCTGGCCTCGCCGCTGCGGAACGCCTCGTAGATCGACGGGCTGATCAGGTCCGGGTTGTCGAAGGCCGAACTCACGGGCTCGCCCCGGCCGACGGCCTGCTCCGCCTCGCCGACCAGCGCGGCGTAGTGCAGGTTGCCGCACGACCCCTTGACCAGTGCCAATGCGTCGAGCAGCGGCAAGTGGCTGGCCATCAGCGTCCCCAGCAGCCGCACCAGCCGGGCGGTGACGAACGCGCGGGTCAGCCCACCGATCACCGGCGTCCGCAGCGCCGCGGTGTGCAGCGCCCGCCGACCGTTTTCGGTCCGCAGCCAGAAATACAAACCCGTGAGCACCGCCGCGAGCCCCAGCAGCAGGCCCCACCAGTACGACCGCAGCACGTCGCTGGCGATCAGGGTCGCCTGCGTGGTCGGCGGGATCGGCACGTTGAGCGACTCGAACAGCGTCGTGAAACGCGGCACGACCAAGGTCAGCGTGATGCACAACACCGTCACGACCACGGCCAATAGGATCGCGGGGTACAGCAGGGCCCCCAGGACGCCGCTGCGCATCTGCAGGTCTTTCTGGGTCAGCTTGACGAGCCGGTCGAGCATCTCCGGCAGCTTGCCCGCGGTCTCGCCCGCCTCGATCAGGCTGCGGTACACGCGGTCGAACATCGCCGGGTACTGCGCCATCGCGCCCGCCAGGGTTGCGCCCTCTTCGACCGCCCGGCACACGCCGGCCACCGCCGTGCGCCAGCGTGGGTCTTCCGTCTGGCGTTCGATGCCGCGCAGCGCCGCGACCACCGGCGTGCCCGAAGCGAGCAGGACGTAGAGCTGCCGGGTCACGAACAGCAGGTGGCGCGGCCGCTGATACCGCGCCACCGGCGACAGGCCGCCGGCCACGCGGGGCGCGGCGGCCGTCTTCGGCGTGGCCGTAGCGCGGCGGGCCGCGGGCCGGGCCGTCGAGATGCGCGTGGGCACCGACGTCATCCGGCGGCCCTCCGCGGCGGCGTGTTCTCTAGCTGTTCGTCGAAGTCGTCCTGGTGCGTGACCCGCAGCACCTCTTCGAGGCTGCACCGGCCCGCGACGGCGGTGGCGACGCCCTCCTGCCTCAGCGTCCGGCCGCCCTCACGCTGCCACGCGGCGCGGATCTCGTGCGACGCCGCCCCGCGGTGTACGAACCGACGTAAGGCCGGCGTGACCTCCATGACCTCGTACAGCCCGAGCCGGCCGAGCATGCCGGAGTTGTGGCACTTGCTGCACCCCGCGCCGCGGGCGAACGGCCGGCCCGACATTTCGGTCGCGTCGGCGTCTTCGAGCGCATCGGCGCTCGGGTAGTACTTCGTCTGGCAGTGCGGGCACACGGTCCGCGCCAGCCGCTGGGCGACCACGCCGTTGAGCGCGCCGCTGAGCAGGTACGGCTCGACGCCCATGTCCAGCAGGCGGGCGACCGCGCCGGGCGCGTCGTTGGTGTGCAGCGTCGCCAGCACGAGGTGGCCGGTCAGCGCGGCCTGGACCGCGACGCGGGCCGTCTCGTGGTCGCGGATCTCGCCGATCATGATCACGTCCGGGTCCTGCCGCAGGATCGACCGCAGCGCCCGAGGGAACCCGAGCCCAACGCCCTCGTTGACCTGGATCTGGTTGATCAGGTCCAGCTGGTACTCGACCGGGTCCTCGACGGTGACGATGTTGCGCTCGCCGCTGCGCAAGAGGTCCAGGGCGGAGTAGAGCGTGGTGGTCTTGCCGCTGCCGGTCGGCCCGGTGACCAGGACCAGGCCGTGCGGCTGATGCAGCATGTCTTTGAAGGAGGTCACGGCTTCATCGCGGAAGCCCAGGTCGTCGAGCCGGACGCGGAGGTTCTGCTTGTCCAGGACGCGGACCACCAGCTTCTCGCCCAGCAGCGTCGGCATCGACGAGACGCGCAGGTCGATGTCCCGGCCGTCGGCGTGCAGGCGGACCCGGCCCTCCTGCGGCAGCCGCTTCTCGGCGATGTCCATCTTGCCGATCACCTTGACCCGCGAGACGATCGCGGCGTGCATCCCCGGCGGCGGCGACATCAGGTCCCGCAGCACGCCGTCGATGCGGTAACGCACCCGCGTGGCTTTACGGTCTGGCTCGATGTGCACGTCGCTGGCGCCGTCGCGGATCGCGGTGAGCATCGCGACGTTCACCAGGTTCACCACCGGGCTGCCCTCCACCATCCGGTCGAGGTTGGCGTCCGCGCCCTCGTCGACCTGCTCCCGCTCGACGACCTCGACGTCAGTCTCGGCCAGCGACGTGAGGAACGCGTCCACGTCCACGTCGTCGCCGGCGTAACGCTTGACGAAGTCGAGGATCTCGGCCTCGAGCGCCAGCACCGGGCGGACCCGCAGCCCGGTGAGCTGCCGCAGCCGGTCGACCGTCGGCAGCGACTGCGGCTCGGCCATCGCCACGGTCAGCGTATCGTGGACCCGGAACAGCGGCAGCGCCCGCAGCCGCTCGGCCTCGTCGGGCCCGACCAGCCGCAGCACCGCGGGGTCGATCAGCCCGTGCCGCAGCTGCACGCCCTTGACCCCCAGCGACTCGGCCAGCGTGTAGACCAGCTGCCCCGAGCTGATGAGCCCGGCCTCGACCATGACCTCACCCAGCAGCTTGCCGCTGGACTTCTGTTTGCGTAGCGCGTCCTCGAGCTGCGCCTGCGTCAACGCGCCGTCGCGTAGCAGCAGGTCGCCGAGGCGGGCGCGGGCCGACGCGGTCGGGGCCGGGGCGGTGTCGGGGCTCGGGGCGGTCGGCGGGTTCACGGCGTTAGAGGAAGCTCCGCACGGCGCTGTGGACGTCGTGGTAGTGGTCGAACCGCCCGGCGAGTTCGGTGAGGTCGAAGACGGTGCGCAGCACTTCGTTCGCGCCGCAGAGCCGCAGCGTCTGGCCCGTCGCCTGCAACTCCGCGGCGGCGTCGGCCAGGATTTCAAGGCTGACGCTGTCGAGGTAGGGTACTTCGGCGACGTCGACGACCAGCCGGCCGCGGCTCTCGCGCAGCGTGTCGGTCAGCCGGCCGCCGAAGGCCTCGGCGTCCTGCTGCACCAGCGGGCCGCGTGGCCCGATGACCGTCACCGCCCCGACCTGGTTCGTGTCGATCCGCATGGCGGGTCTCCTCGCCCCGGGTCAGGCGGCCGCGGCGGCGGTGGATGCGGGCAGCCGCAGCGTGAACGTGCTGCCCTGGTTCAGGATGGATTCCGCGGTGACGTCCCCGCCGTGCAGCCGGACGACCTCGCGCGACAGCGCGAGGCCCAGCCCCGTGCCGGTGATGTCGCGCAGCCGCTCGTCGTCGGCCCGGTAGAACTTCTCGAAGACCTTCGGCAGCTCGTGCTCGGCGATGCCGATGCCCGTGTCGCTCACGGCCACCACGACCTCGGCGTCGTCGGATGTGACGCTCACGCGGACCGTCCCGCCGGCGGGCGTGTACTTCACCGCGTTGCCCACCAGGTTGTGCAGCGCGACCGAGAGCTTCTCGCGGTCGCCCTGCAGCACCGGGCACTTCGGCGGCAGGTCGATCTCCAGTGTCACCGGTTTGTCCGCGGCGTGGGGGCGGAACTCGGCCTCGATCTGCCGGACCAGTTCGTCGACCCGCACGTCGTCCCGCCGCACCTGCAACGAGCCGGCCTCGATCTCCGAGACCGAGAGCACCTCCTCGACCACCCGGCCGAGGCGCAGCACCTCCTGGTTCATCACGTTCAGACACTCGGCCCGGGCGGCGACCTCGGCGTCGTCGAGGTCGATCGCCCGCTCGAGGTACAGCCCGATGTTAGTCAGCGGGGTCCGCAGCTCGTGGGTCGCTTGCGCGACGAAGAGGTTGCGGGAGCGGTCGGCGGTGCGCTGCTGGGTCACGTCCTCGAAGAGGATCAGCGCGTCGCGCCGCCCGCCGCGGCCGACGGGCCGGACGGTCGCGCGGAAGACGGATTCCTGTTCTTCGCCGGCGTTGAAGGTCAGTTCGGCCGCGCCGCCGCGGCCGTCGGGCGACGCCAGGACGCGGCGGATCAGGTCGGTGAGCCCGTCGTCGGGCAGCAGCTTGTCGAGCGGGGCGCCGAGCAGGCGTTCGCGGCTGCGCACCAGCAGGCGGCAGGCCGCGCCGTTGACGAGGGTGATCTGCAGCTTCGGGTCGATCACGACGACGCCGTGGGCCACGGCGTCGAGCAGCCCGTCGCGGTCGGCGGGGCCGCGGCCGGCGTCGTCGAGCTGCCGGGCGGCGTGGTCGTCGTCGGCCCGCTCCCGCGCGTCGATCCAGTCGTCGAGCAGCCGGCCCCAGGCGGCGGCGGTCGCGTCGCTCTCGCGGGTGATACGCAGGGCCTCGGGGTCGGGCTCGCCGTCGGCGTGGTCCCGCAACGCCGAGCCGAGCCGGGCGAGCGTCCGGTAACTCCGGCCGAGACCCAGCAGCAGGGCCGCGAGCGTGGCGAGGGCGAGGAAGCCAACCGCGGCGACGCCGAGCCGGATATCGCGCGGCAGGTCGGCCCACGCCCCGACCGGGTCGGCCAGCACGACCACCGCCAGCGCGGCGATGCCGGCCAGGATCAACGTGGCCGCGGTCGCCGCGGTCGAGATGCGTTGGGAAAGGGACTGGGTGGGTCCCATCGTGCTTGGCCTCCGTCTCCCCGTACCCGGTGAGCATCGGCCGGATACGGGAGGCGGACGAGTCGCGCGGCCGAAAACCCGGCAAAACTCCGGGGCGGCGGCGTCGGGTTATCGGCGGCGGAGCGTTAGGCCGTCAGGTGTTGGGCCTGCATCTGCGCCCGGACGCAGAGCTCGGCGGCCTTGAGCGTGTGGGCCTGGGTCATCGCGGTCTCGGTGCCGTCGAGGCCGTCGCGGATGAGCTGGCCGAAGTACTTGAACCCGACTTGGCCCGCCAGGCTCATGCGCTGCTCGCCGTCGCCGTTGACGAGGATAAGCTGGTCCCCGCCGTTGTCGGTCGTGACGTCGAGATACTTGCGCAGCTCGATGTACCCGTCGGTGCCGACGATGAAGGTCCGGCCGTCGCCCCAGGCGCGGAGGCCGTCGGGCGTGAACCAGTCGACGCGGAAGAACATGGTCGCGCCGTTGTCGCCGACGAGCGTGCAGTCGCCGTAGTCCTCGAGCTCGGGGAAGTCGGGGTGGTGGTAGTTGGCGACCTTGGACGCCTGGACGGTGGCGTCCTTGCAGCCGGCGTAGGTGAGAAACTGCTCGATCTGGTGGCTGCCGATGTCGCAGAGGATGCCGGCGTACTGCTCACGCTTGTAGAACCAGTCGGGGCGTTTGTCGGGCGGGCCGAGGCGGTGCGGGCCGAAGCCGGTGACGTGGATGACCCGGCCGATCGCGCCCTGCTCGACGAGTGTGGTCGCGTGCATGGCCGACTCGACGTGGAGGCGTTCAGAGAAGTAACATGCGTACTTCTTGCCGGTGCGATCGACGGCGGCCTTGACGTCTTCGAGCTGTTCGAGGGAGGTCAGCGGCGTCTTGTCGGTGAAGTAGTGCTTGCCGGCGTCGAGGCAGCGGATGCCGAGCGGGGCGCGTTCGTTGGGGATCGCGGCGGCGGCGCAGAGGTTGACGTCGGGGTCGTCAAGAATAACCTGCAGGTCGTCGACGACGGTGGCTCCGAATTTCTCGGCGGCGGCCTCGGCCTTGCTGCGGTCGAGCTTGTCGTAGGTGTACTTGAGCGTCGCGCCGGCTTCGGTGAGGCCGTTGATCTGACCGTTGATGTGGCCGTGGTCGAAGGCGATGGCGGCGAAGTTGAACTCGCCGGGGCCGACGACGGGGTCGGGCCGGCCGGTGGGGGCGTAGTTCATGCCGTCTTTGCTGCTCATCGCGGGGTGTCTCCGGGGAGTTCCGGGGGGTTCCGGGGGGGTGAAATTCGTCGGAAGGGGCGGAGTATACCGGGCGGGCGTGGTGGACTCGCGCGGGGGCCTGGCCTAGCCTGCCGGCATGGGTAAGCCGAAGATTCTCGCGTTCGCCGGTAGCCTGCGTGAAGGCTCGTTCAACAAGAAGCTGGTGCGTTGCGCCGCCGCGGCGGCGGAAGAGGCGGGGGCCGAGGTGACGGTGATCGACCTGGCCGACTACCCGCTGCCGCTGTTCGACGAGGACGTCGAGGCGAAGGGCACGCCGGAGAACGCGACGAAGCTCAAGGCGATGATGAAGCCGGCCGACGGTTTCCTCATCGCGTCGCCGGAGTACAACTCGTCACTGAGCGGCGCGCTGAAGAACGTGATCGACTGGGCCTCGCGTCCGGCGGAGGGGGAGGGCCGGCTCGAGGCGTTTGCGGGCAAGGCCGCCGTGCTGATGGCGGCGTCGCCCGGCGCGCTCGGCGGGCTACGGGGGCTGGTGCACCTCAGGGCGATCCTCGGCAACATCCAGGTGACGGTGCTGCCGCAACAGCACGCTTTGGGAGGGGCGAACGAGGCGTTCGCCGAGGACGGGTCGCTGAAGGACGACAAGAAGGCCGAGACCGTCGCCGACCTCGGCCGGACGCTGACCGAGTTTTTGTTGAAGCACACCGCCTGAGCAAGGAGCCGAGCCGTGGCCGAACCCCTGACCGACGACGCCATCCAGACCGCTCTGGGCGACCTGCCCGGCTGGGGTTACGCCGAAGACCGCTTGAGCAAAACCTTCGGGTTCGGCGGCTTCGGCGAAGCGATGAGCTTCATCGTCCGCGTCGGCTTCGAGGCCGAGGCGGCCAACCACCACCCCGAGCTGCGCAACGTCTATTCAAAAGTCGAGGTCTTGCTCGCCACCCACGACGCCGGCGGCAAGGTGACGCAGAAGGACATCGACCTCGCCCGGACGATCGAAGAGTTGAACTGGATCCCCGACAAGGATTGACGCTTAGTCGTAGCGGTTGACCTTCCGGTTTGTTGAACTTCCGGGGCGGTATAGTTGCGGTCCATGAAGCTGCTTGAACAACTCACACAGACCCCGGGTGTGCCCGGCCGCGAAGACCGGGTCCGCGACCTGATCCTCCACGAGATCAAGGGCCTGTTCGACGAGGTCAGCGTCGACCCGCTCGGCTCGGTTATCGCCGTCCGCCGTCCCACCGCCTCATCCCACGCCGACGCTGAGCCCCCTGCCGGGGGCGAAGCGTCTGGTCCCCCGACGCGGGTCATGCTCGCGGCCCACATGGACCAGATCGGCTTCCTCGTCCGCCACGTCGGCGACGACGGCTTCCTCCGTGTCCAGAACGTCGGCGGCTTCGACCCCCGGAACCTGTTCGCCCGCCTCGTGACCGTGTCCACTTCCGGGGGCGATCTCCCGGGGGTGCTCAACCCCGGGGGCAAGCCGGTCCACATTGCCACGCCCGAAGACCGTAAGAAGATCCCCGAGATCAGCGACCTGCTCGTCGACCTCGGCCTGCCCAAGGAGCAGGTCAAAGAGCGGGTCAAGATCGGCGACATGGTCACGCTCAAGGTGCCGTTCACCCTGGTCGGCAACACCGTGGTGAGCCAGTGCCTCGACAACCGCGTCGCCTGCTGGGTCGCGATCGAGGCGGTCCGCAAGCTCGCCGAGGCCGACACGTCCCACGACGCCGAAATCCACGCCGTCTTCACCGTCCAGGAAGAGGTCGGCCTCCGCGGCGCGACGACCTCGGCCTACACCGTCCGGCCCGACATCGGCATCGGCATCGACGTCACCCTCTGCGTCGATACCCCCGGGAGCCCGGAAGACCAGAGGTGTACGGTTCAAGGCGACGGGGCGGCGTTGACCGTCATGGACGGCGCGTCGATCAGCGACCCCGGCATCCTCGCCGACTTCGAGCGGCTCGCCGCGCAACACGAGATCAAGGCCCAGCGGTCGATCCTCGCCCGCGGCGGCACGGACACCGCCGGCATCCAGCGTGCGGCCGGGGGCACCCGCGCGTTCACGCTGTCCTGCCCGACGCGCTACATCCACACCGCCGTCGAGATGGTCCACCTCGACGACCTGCACGCCTGCCGCGACCTGCTCGCGGCGTACCTCGCCGACGTGGGCTAGCGCGGACGCGATTCGCCCGTCGCCTCGACCTCGCCCGAAATAGGGGCAACGGGCCGGGTCGGCTCCAGCTCGATCACGAACGGCGTGGCCGGCAGGCCCGCGGAGTTGACGAGGTTGACCGGCGGGTCGCCCTGGTGGGCGTAGCGGACTTCGACGGGCCGGGGGATCGCCGGGTGCGACACCGCCACCGTGTCGGGGGCGACGATCGCGGCGTCGGCGGCTTCGCGTCGTCCCGAGGCGTCGCTGAGCCCGAACGCCATCGGCGGCCCGCCCGCTACGCCGGTGTGCAACCCGTCGCCGACCCGGTCGAAGGTCACGAGGACCCGGCCCGGCACGTCGGGGTCGGCCCACGCCGCCACCGGCCGGGGGCTGCCCGCGACGCGGTCGGTCCGGCCGTAGACCTGTTCGAGCGCGAGCCACGCCAACCGTTGGCCCACGGGCTGCTTCGCCGGCGGGTGGATGTCGTCGGCCTGGCCCACGTCGATCGTCACCGCCATGTCGACCCCGTCGAGGGCCAGGGCCGAGAGCCGCTGGGCGTTGCGGAAGTCGGCCCAGTTCGTGTCGTGCTCCGCGAAGTTGGGCAGCTGCACGAAAAATACCGGCAGCTCCGGGTCGCGGAAACCTTGGCGCCACGAGGCCACCAGGTCCGTAAACAAACCGGCGTAGGCCGCCCTCATCCACGCGTCCGATTCGCCCTGGTACCACAGCACCCCCCGGATCGACAGCGGCTCGAACGGACGGGTCATGCCGTGGTACAGCCCCGAGATCACGTGCTGCGGGCCGGCCCCACGCCACCCCGGTCCGGGGCCGGAGCGCCCGCTCGCTTCCCATTCGGCCATCGCGGCCGCGCGGCGTTGCACGTCGCGGGACCAGGTCCCACGCAGCCGCTGCGTGTGTCCGCCGGCTTCGATGGCTGCCGGGGGCAGCCACGCGCGGATCTTCGAGCCGCCCCACGCCGCCTGGATGACGCCGACCGGCCGATCAATCTCACGTTGCAGCTCGTGGGCGAAGAAGTAGGCCACCGCCGAGAAGTCGCGCAGCGTGTCGGGCCGGCTGATCTGCCACCGCGTGTCGGTGTCTGGCTGCGGCGTCTCGGCCGAGACGTCGGGGACTTTTAGCAGCCGGATCTCCGGCCGCTCCCGCGTCTCGAGCACCCACTCCCGCCCCCAGCTCTGGCGGATCGGCCACCGCATGTTCGACTGCCCCGAGCACCACCAGACCTCGCCCGCCACGACGTCGCGCAAGATGAGCGTCTCGCTGCCGGTGACCTGCAGTTCGTACGGCCCGACGTCGCTCACCGGCGGCAGTTCCGCGAGCCAATAACCCGTGGCGTTTGCCGTGGCCTCGGCCGCTTGCCCGGCGAGGTGGGCGCGGACCGTCTGCCCCGGCTCGTCCCAGCCCCATACCCGCACCGGGGCCTCGGCCTGGATCACCATGTGGTCGGTGAACGGGGCGCCCAGCCGCGGGCCCCCGGCGGCGGCGTCCGCCACGGGTACGCCTATCGAAGCGGCGGCCAGATTCAGGGTGACAAAAGTTCGGCTGCGAATCCGAGACATAGGCGACTCCGGGCGAAAGGGGGGTGGAGAGCGATCACATCCAGCAATCACGGGCCGCCGGTGTCAGACCCGACGCAGCGCGACGCCCGCGATCAGGCAGACGATCGCGGCCAGCAGCAGCCAGGGGGTGACGGTGAGAGCCGTCGCGGCCGAGGCCCGGTCGGCCCGCAGGGTAAGCGGCGTGAACCGGGGCAGGGCCAGCAGCGAAGCTTCGGTGTTGGCCGCCAGGACGTATTCGGCGGGGTAGGGCCGGTCGTGCTGCACGACGCGCAGCCGGCTGGTGGCCGGATCGTGCAGCCGCAGGGTCAGGCGTTCGGCGTCGCCGAGCGGAGCTTCGAGCGTGTAACGCCCCACGCCGACCGCCCGCACGGGTATCTGCCGCGTTCGGCCGGTGCCGTCGACCGTCTCGGCCCGCCACGCGGTGGGCGTGGGCGGCGTAAGGCCCGTGTGGCGCAGCGCGTCGGGCTCGACGACTTCGACCCGCAGCGTCCGGGCCTCGGCCGACGTCGTCACCTGCAGCGGGTCGGCGTTGGGCCGGCGGACCAGGGCCCGCAGCGCCTGGGCCCAGAACTTGCCGAAGCCCGGCCAAGCGAGCCACTCGCCGCCCCACTTGGGCGTCAGGTCGCCGGTGAACGCCAGGCCCTGACCCAGGCCGAACGGGTTGACCGCCAGCAGTGGGTCGCCGGTGTCGGTGGCGAGCAGCACCTGCGCGGTGGGGCGGGCGCGGGTCATGACGTAGCCGAGGGTGAACGGCAGCGCGGCGTTCTCGTAGCCGGCCAGCAGCGGGTGGTCGCCCACGCGGACGGCGGCGAAGAGGTCTTCCTTGACCGCCGACCGCGACGCCTGCATCGTCTCGCGGGTGAAGATCTGCGGGACGTTGCCCGGGTCCATGGTGAGGTAGTACCGGCCGCGGCCGACCTCGGCGATGCGGGCCATGAGCGCCTGGTCCGAGCCGGGGCCGAGCGCGACGGTGGAAATGGTGACGCCCAGGTCGGTGAGCTGCTGGGCGAGGCCCAGGTGGTCGGCGGGCTGGGACATGCCGTCGCCGAGGACGATCATGTGCTTGATGCGGGCCGCGGTGCCCTCGAGCATCTGCCGGGCCGCGTCCATGCCGGCGTACATGAACGTGCCGCCGCCGGCGCCGATCGAGTCGATCGCCGCCTGCACCGAGCCGCGGTCCGCCGCCGGCTGCATCGGGACCGCCACGAACGCCTGGCCGTCGAAGCCGACCACCCCGATCTGGTCCCGCGGCCCCAGCAGCTCGACCGCCGCCTTCGCCGCCTGCCGCGCCAGCGCGATCGGCAGTCCTTGCATCGACCCGGACTTGTCGATCACCAGCGCCATCGCCATCGACGGCTTCTCCTTCTCCTGCTCGAACCGCGACGACAGCGGTAGCACGTCTTCGACCGGCGTGCGGTAGTAGCCGCCGAGCCCGAAGCTGTTGTCCGACCCGAGCATCGCCAGCCCGCCGCCGAAGTCGGCGACGTAACGCTTGAGCGTCTCGAGCTGGCCCGGCGTAAACGACGTCGCCGCGATGTCGGACAGCACGACCGCGTCGAACGCCAGCCACCGCTCGAGGCTCGTCGGCACGCCCTCGGCCGGGCGGACCTCGACGGCCAGGTCCTGCCGCTCCATCGCGTTGGCGAAGCCGCGCATCTGACGCGGCTGCTCGTGCAGCACCAGCACCCGGGGCCGGCCCGAACGCACGTGCACCGTCGACGACACCTGGTTGTTGACGGCGAAAAAGTCGCCGATGGCCTCGGGATCGCCGGCCGGGCTCCCGGCGTTCGATACGGCGGGTGCGACCTGTGCGGTCCACACGGTCCGGCCCGGCGTGACCATCGGCAGGTCGAACACGACCCGCTCGGTGACGCCGGCCCGCAGCGACGCCTCCCGCTCGGCGACGATCACCCCGCGGTGCACCAGCCGCACCCGGGCCGGCCCGTCGCGGTTGGACAACACCTCGGCGGTGAAGCGGACCAGTTCGCCCTCGTGCGCGAAGCCGGTGCTCGTGCCCAGCGCCGCCACCGACACCTCGGGGCGTTGCAGCCCGGGCAGGGTCCGCAACGTGACCGAGATGCCCGCGTCCGTCAGGGCCGCGAGCGCGGGCACCGGGTCCCCACCGGTCGGCCGGGCGTCGGTGAACAGCACGACCCGCGCGGCCGCGTCGTCCGGCAGCGTCAGGCGGAGCGTGCCCAGCGCCGCGTCGAGGTCGGTCGCCCCGCGGAAGCGGTCGCCGCCCGCGCCGCTGCGCCAGGCCTCGATCGCTTCGCGCAGCCCATCCGTCGTCTCGAACCGACGGACTTCGCCGCCGAGCGCCAGCAGCGTGTGCGTGTCACCCGACTGCAGCGTCATGATCGCGGTGTCCACCTCGTCGAGCGCCGCCGACGCCGCCTCCAGGTCCACCGAAGCCGAGACGTCCACCGCGAACACCGCGTGGACGCGATCGACCGCCCGCTCGACCGTCGGCCGGCACAGACCCAGCACCAGCAGCACCACCGCCAACGCCCGCAGCGCGAACGCCGCGACCCGCTTGCCCGCCGGGCGGTCGGTCAGCGTGTACCGCACCGCCACCGCCATCGCCGGCACCAGCAGCAACAGCCACAGCGGCCACGTTTCGGTCAACGACAACGCCCCCACGGGCGGCGGGGTTACGGCCACGCTCAGCCCACCTTCCGTCGGTGGTACAGCGCTTCCTCGGCCGCCACGACCAGCAGCGCCAGCAGCGTCAGCCAAGCCCACGGCGGGTAGCCCCCGGGGAGTTGGACCTCGGGCAGCCTCGCCAACCCTTCCGGGGGACGCAGCGTCGACTCGGCCGGGTGCAGCACCGACGCCGGCAGGTCCCACGCCCCAGACGGCGTCGTCGCCCGATGGAAACCCGCCCGTTCCAACACCGCCACCGGCCGTGTTTCGTTGACGTTTAGCGTCGCCCCGTCCGCCATCGTCACCCGCGCCGTCTCCCCGACCCGCAGCCCCGGCACCGGTACCGGCCGCCCGGTGGCGTACGTCGCCGCCGCCGGCGTGTCGCGCCCGGCCAGGTCCGCCGCCGCCGCGTACACCAGCACCGGGAACGCCGGCGACAGCACGAAGTCGCCCGTCGTGGGGTCGAGGTTCACCACCAGGCTCACCGTGCCCGCCGCCGCGTCCCGCCGCTGCCAAATCAGCGGCACCCCCGACACGTCCGCCGCCAGCACCGCCGACCCCGGCCCCGCCTCCACCCGCCGCGCCCCCGCGAACGCCACCGACTCCACCGCCAGAAACCGCAGCACCGGGTGGTCCGGCAGCACCGCCCGCGGCAGCACGTTCTCCAAACGATCCGCCGCTGCCTCGGCCTCGATTCCAGGGGCGCCGCCCGGGGCGAAGACGATCTGCAGCGGCGCGTCCGACGCCGCAACCGACGGGCCGCCGTCCGGACCCCGCACGATCACCACGTCCGCCGGCTCGTCCGGGCCGACCAGCGTCAGCAGCCCGCTCGTCCGTTCGAACGCGCTCACCGCCGTCTCGAAGAAAAAACGGTCGTCCGTGCGGACCGTCACCCGTAGCGGCCGCGGCTCCGGCACGCTCAGGTACGCCGTGTCGTCCAGCGGCAGCGCGTCCCGCACCGTGTCGCCGTCCGCGTCGACCCGGCGGACGCTCAGGACGTACCGCCCCGCGCCGGCCTCGACGCCCAACGCCCGCGGCCCCGTGCCCGACGGCTCCACGCGCAGCGGCACGACCTTCACCGGCCGACCGCCGTCGTCGCCCGTGCCCGCCAGACTCAGCCGGACCTCGGCGTCCACCGTCTCGTCAAACGATGAGACCACCTCGAACAACACCGTCCCGCGGTCGCCGGTCGGCGCGATCACCAGGTCGGCCGCCGCTAGCCCCAGGTTGCCCGGCCGCCCGTCTTTTTCGGTGCCGACAAGCACCACCTCAATCGCGGGCCGCGCGGCGAGCTTGTCCTGCGTCTCGTCCAACCCCAGGTCCTCGGCGTCCAGCCCCACCCCGTCGGTCAAAAACACCACCCGCAGGTCATCGCCCAGCCCCGCGACTCGGCGGATGTCGGCCAGCGTCTCGCCCACGCTCGGCCCCTCGCCCGGCGACACCGACGCCAACGCCTCGCGCAGCCGCCGCGGCTCGTCCGTCAGCAGCGTCGGGAACCGCAGCGACCCGTCCACCGTCGCGACCGCCGCCCGCCGCTGCCCCCCCAGCGATCGCAGCAGCCCGGCCGCCCGGTCCACCGCCTCGTCGAACCGCGACGTCCCCGGCCGGTCGTCGCTCACGTCGGCCGACATACTCGCCGACCGGTCGATCAACACCAGCACGTCCCGCGGGTCCCCGCCGTCGAGCCGGGGCCGCGCCGCCGCCAGCACCAGCGCCACGAGCGCCGCGGCCAGCAGCAGCAGGCTCAGCACGTCGCGCAGCCGCTGCAGCAGCGCGTTGGCTTTCTTTTGCGTGTAAACCTGTTCCCAGAGGAACATCGCCGTCGTCGGCCGGCGGCGCGGCCGCACCTTCAGCAGGTACACCGCCACCAGCGGCGCGAGCAACGCAAAGCCGAACAGAAACGCCGGGCCGAGGAAGCTCACGCCACCAGCCCCCCACGCCGCAGCACGCGCTGCATCACGTCGTCGAACGGCACGTCGTCCAGTGTGCTCACCAGCCCGCCGCCCCGCCGCCGGCAGGCCCGGCCGAGCTCCTCGTTCCAGTTAACCACCGCCGCCTCGTACGCCGCCGCTTCCGCCGCCGTGACTGTCACCCGCCGCGTCCGACCCGACTCGACGCAGGCGAGCTCCGCGTCGCCGCGGTGCGCACACACTCGGTCGGTTTCGTTCTGAACCTGTACGCAGAACACCTCGTGCCGGCCGTAACGCAAGAGCGACAGCCCGCGGTCGAACCCGTGGGGAAAAAAGAAGTCCGACACCGGCACGACCATCATCCGCCGCCGATGTCTTGCCGTCAGCGTTCGGCACGCCGCGTCGAACCGGCTCGCCGTGCCCGACGCCTCGACCGCCTCTAGCGATCGCAGCATCGGCATCACCTTCGCCCGGCCGTGCGACGTCTCCAGCACCGGCTCGATCCGGTCGCTCATCGCGTACACCGCCACCCGGTCCATCCCCCGCAAGGCCAGGAACCCCAGCGCCGCCGCCACCCGCTTGGCGTAGTCCAATTTCTCCCGCATCGACGCGCTGGTGTCCAGCAGCAGCACCAGCGTCATGTCCTCTTCGAGCTCGAACAGCTTGATGACCAGGTGCTCGAGCCGGCCGTACACCCGCCAGTCGATCGCCCGGTGGTCGTCGCCCGGGTGGTACTCGGCGTAGTCGGCGAAGCTCACGCCGGTGCCCTTGCGGGTTGTGCGGCGGTTGGCCTGCAGCTTGCCTCCCAGCACCCGCTTGGCGAGCAAGGCCAGCGTCTCGAGGCGTCGCACGAACGCCGGGTCGGTCAGGCTCTCGGGCAACGGTCGGCCTCGCGGGTCACGGCATGAATCACGAAAACACCCGGCCGACGCTCAGCCCAGCGTGTCCAACACGTCGCGGACCAGGTCGTCGGGTGCGACGCCCTCCGCCTCGCCCTCGAACCCCAGGATCAGCCGGTGACGCATCGCCGGCGCGGCGACCGCGTCGACGTCTTCCCGCGCGACGTGGAACCGCCCGGCCAGCAGCGCCCGCGCTCTCGCGGCCGCCAGCATCGACTGCGCCGCCCGCGGGCTCGCGCCGTGACGCACGAACCGCTTGACCGACGCCGGGGCCTCGCCGTCCTCCGGGTGCGTCCGCCGCACCGCCCGGATCAGGTGACGCTGCACCCCCGCCTCGATCGGCACCGCCCGCAGCGTCCGGCCCATCGCGATCAGGTCCTCGCCGCGGGCGACCGCCTCGATGTTCGGCGCCGCCAAACCGCCCGTCCGGTCGAGGATCAGCGACAGCTCGTCTTCGCTGGGCAGCGGCACGTTGAGCTTGAAAAAGAACCGGTCCAGCTGCGCCTCGGGCAGCGGGTATGTCCCGTCTGACTCGACCGGGTTCTGCGTCGCGAGCACGAAGAACGGCGGGTCCAGCGCCGTCGTGGTGCCCGCCACCGTGACGCGGCGCTCCTGCATTGTTTCCAGCAGCGCCGACTGCGTCTTGGGCGTCGCCCGGTTCACCTCGTCGGCCAGCAGCAGGTTCGTAAACACCGGGCCCTTCTGAAACTCGAACCGCTTCTGCCCGTCGCGCTCGGCCAGGATCATCGAGCCGACGATGTCTGCCGGCAGCAGGTCCGGCGTGAACTGGATCCGGCGGAACTCCAGGCTGACCGCCTTGGCGATCGTGTTCACCAACGCCGTCTTGCCCAGCCCCGGCACGCCCTCGAGCAGGACGTGGCCGCCCGCGGCGGCGGCGATGAGCACCTGCTCGACGATGTCGCCCTGCCCGACGATGAACCGGCGGACCTGCTCGGCGACGCGGTTAAACGTCTCGACGAAGGCCTGGGCCTGAGACTCCGCCAGCTGCGCGTCATCGGAAAGAGAGGGGGTACTTCCAGTGGTCATGGATCGAGAGTCTCAGCGGTGGCGTTGTCGGGGGTCGCGTTTCCGGGGGCGGGGGTGTCGTGGAGGGATTCGAAGTAGGTCTTGACGCCCTGACGCAGCTCGTCGGGTACGTCGGGACGTTGGACGAACGACTCGAGCCGGCGGGTGTGTTCGACCGTTGGGGCCGTGTCGCGGCGGGTCGAGACGCCGGTGCCGCTGGCGGCCTCTTCGACCTCGGTCTGCGACGGGCCGGCCCCCTTGACGCCGGTGATCCGGTCGAGCCGGCCGGTGCCGGGCGTCGCGGTGTCGTTGGGCGAGTCGACGCTGCCGCTGCCGACGCCGGACCCGTTTTTCTTCGCGAACGGGCTCCGGCCCACGCCCGAGCAGGCGCCCTGGCACATCGACAGGGTCCGCCGTATCTGCGCGAGCCGGTCCCCGGCCGCGCGGCAGGCGCCCAGCTTGCATAGCGACTTCTGCAGCGCCGCGTTGGTTGCGTTGCACCGCCCCTCGCACTCGGAGAGACGCCGCTTGGTTTCTTCGCTCAGCTCGCCGCGGTTCTGCTGCCGCTCGGCCTCGCGCAGCGACTCGTCGTACTCCCGGGCGTCCGCGTCGAGTTGTTCGGACAGCGTGGCCAGCTGGTCACCGAGCCCGCCCCCACCCCCGGAAGTCCCAGCTCCCGACCCGGCGCGGAATCGCCGGGCGGCCTCGGCCAGCTCGCCCGCGGCCTGCCGCAGCTTCTGGAGCTGCTGTCGCCGCTTTGCGGGGTCCGCCTCGGGGTCGGGCTGCATCTGCTTGAGCACCTCCGCGGCGTCGGTGTAACGCTTCTGCCGCAGCGCCTCGGCCAGCGCCAGGGTCGACGGCGACTGCGCCAGCCGCGCGGCGGCCCGGTCCATCAACCCCTCGGCCCGCCGCTGCTCCAGGGCCGCCGAACGCTGCGCCAGCTCGGCTTCCATCGCCGCGTATTGCCGCATCAACTCGGCCCGGTCTTCGGAGACGCCCAGCCGCTCGGCCAGTTCGCGCAGCGACGCGGGGTCCAGCGCTTCACGCTCCAGCTCGTCCGCCTCGTCGAGGTGACGCTCGACCTCGTCGCGGACGCCGGCGTTGAGCTCCTCGCCCAACGCGAGCACCACGGCCGCTTCACGCTGCGCCGCCCGCACGGTTTCGGAGGGCGGCACGAACCCCAGCAGCACCGCGAGGGCCGGCAACGCGACCGCGGCGCCGGCGAGCCAGCGCGGTGTGGCGGGGCGCAGCGTCTCGAGCCGCAGGCCCCGGACCGCGCGGTCGGCCCAGCGTTTCTGCAGCGCCGCGAACCCGCCGGTCGGCGACGTTTCGCCGCCCGGTTTTCGGGCCAGCGATCGGGCGGTGCTCACGCCGTCGGCCAGCGAGAAGGCGCGGTCGATGTCGACGGCGGCCCGGGCGTGATCCACCCGGCGGCAGGCCCACAGCCCCAGAAACACCGCTAGACCCGCCAGCGCGGCCGCGGCGTAGACCCACGCCGCCACGCGGTGGCCGGCCCACCAGTAAGCCACGCCGCACGCCAGTGCCCCGCCGCCGGCCAGCGTCAACGCCACGCAGGCGGCGCGACGGGCGACGCCGCGGTTGATGTGCCGCGCCGCGTCGGCGACGGCCGCGTCGACCGGATCGATGTTCGGCGGTGGGGTGGGGTTGAGGTTCATACGGCGGTCTCCGGGGTCGCGGCGGGAGGTGATACGGGGGTCGATTCGGTTTCGGTTTCGGGTTCGGCGTCGAAGTCGGGCGGTGTGGCGTTGCGGCGTTTGAACGCCTGGATGACTTGCTTACGCACGTCGAGGCCCGCGGGATTCCAGGTTTCGGCGAGCGCCTTGGCCCCCTCGTCGTGGCTCCTCAGCAGCAGGCGTTGCAGAAGGGCCAACCGCAGCGAATCGTTGGCCTCGGGGATCGGCGGCACGTCGCCGCGGCCGAAGGCCTGGGCGGCCACCTCGTCGATGAAGCTCTCGGCCGAGGCGAGCCGGCCGCGGGCCAACGCCGAGGCCAGGCCGATACGTTCGGACAGATCCATGGTTTCGGCCATCTCCCGGTGGCGGCCCTCGAGCGTCTCGGGCGTGAAGACCTTGGCCGAAAATACGAGGTTCTCGATGACCACGGCGTCGGTGCGTTCGATGCGACCCTCTTTCAGCATAAACATCGCGGCCCTGAAGCGTCGATCTTCGTCGGCGTCGACGCGGTCGAGCATCCACGTCACCTGCTGGGCCGCGTTCGCGACGGACGGGTGGCGGGCGTCCTCGCGCAGCGACTCCGAGAACTTGTTTAGTTGGTCGCCGTAGGCCCCGACGGCTTGGGCCGGGTCGATCGCGTAGAGCGCCGCCAGCCGCGCCAGGTCTTCGCGACGCAGCCGGGCATTGGGCAGGTCCTCGGGCGCGTCGAGGAGCCGGGTCCAGACCACGCGGGCCGCGGCGAGGCGCGTGTCGGCGGCGGCCGGCGTGTCGCCCGGCGTCTCGGCGGTCAGGCGACGCCAGAACAGATCACGCAGGACGCGGCGGGTGCTCTCGACCCGCCAGCCGGCGTTGCTGCCGTCGCCGATGCGGGCGTCGACCGAGGCGAGGTGGGCCAGCAGCGGTTCGGCGTCGCCGCGGCGCTGCGGCCCGGCGAGGGCGGCGTAGATCAGCTCGGCCGTCGGCGGGTCGCCCGCGCCGCCGTTGGGGTCGATGGTGTCGCCCAGCGTCGTGTCGCCGAGGGCTTCGGTCAGCGGGGCTTCGAGCAGCGCGGCGGCCTCGTCGTCGCTGGCGATCAGCCGTAGCGCGGTCTTGCGCAGCGTCGGGTCGTCGATCGTTTGCGCCCCGAAGCCGCGGGCGAGTTCGGTGAGCCGGGTGCGGCGGTCCGGCCAGCCGGGGTCTTCGCCGTCCTTGCGGGGCGGTTCGTAGGCCGACGCGATCGCCGCCTCGGCGATCAGGGCCAGGCCCGCCGCCCGCCCCGGGTCGGACTCGGCGCGGGCGGCCGCCTCGGCGAGCTCGTCCGCCGCGTCGCGCAGCCGGGCGTCGTACGCCACGCCTTGCACCAGCGCGGGCAGGGCCTCGGCGTGATGCCGGCGGAGCTGCTCCGCCGCCAGGTCCGCCTGCCCGGCCCGCGCCAGCACCGCCCACGCCGCGGGCGACCGGCCCAACGCCGACTGCCCGAGCTGCAGCAGCTGCCGCAGCTCGGCCTGCATGTCCGCCTCGGCGGCGAGCTCCAGCGCGACCAGCCCCCACCCGGGCGCGACCGCCCGGCCCGGCCCGCGTTGCGCGCCGTAGCTCGACGGGGCCGACACTTGCAGCTGGTTGTGTTGCTGCCGGGACGACCGGACCGCGGCCCGGGTGACGCTGCGCACGAGCGCGTCGGGATCGGGCCAGGCCGTGGTCGCGTCGGCCCGGTCCCGCAGCCGCCACACGTGAGCCAGGATCGTGCCGACCTCGGTACTCGTGAGCGCGTCGGCTTCTTGTTCCAGGGTTTCGGCCAACAGCTGCACCACCGCGGGCACGGGCGGGGCCTTGTCCGCCATCGCCTCCAGCGCGACCCGGCACACGCCCAGCCGCGTCACCCGGGGCAGTTCCGCGTCGGCCGCAACCGCGGTGAGGTAACCCGCAACGGCGGCGCGGTCTCCGGAGGCCAGCGAAGACGACGCGTCGTCGTTGCCGCCCCGGCGCAGCCGGGCGATCCGGACGGCCGTGACCGCGGTCGACCACACCCCGCCGGGCCGGTCGGCGTGGGCCCGGTCGGCGAGGCCGGCTTCGATCTCGGCGTAGTGCTCGTTGTCGGTGTGGTTGCGGGCGACCGCCTCGAGGGCGTGCAGCAGCACCGCCGCCGAGGCTTCGGGCCCGACCCGCTCGGCCAGCGCGTCGGCCAGCTTGAGGTAGCGGTGCGTGCTTTCCGGCACGTCTTCGTCCGATGTTTCGATGCCCTGGTGGAAGCGATGGAGCGCCCGGCGCAGCCCGTGTTCGGCGTCGCCATGTAGGCGGTAGCCCACCCGCGGTTCGCCGGCGAGGCGGACCGCGAGGACGGCTCCAGACAGGCCGTGCTCGCCGCGGCCCATCGCGTCGCCCAGCGTCTCGGCGGCGTTCTCGGTGTTGGTCCAGCCTTGCTGCCGCTGCTGCTGCTCGACCAGGTCGTTCCAGTGCGCGAGCAGCTCGACGGCCCGGTCGGTGTCCCCGCCGTCGGCGAGGGCTAGCGCCAGGCCGCCCAGGTTCCGCTGCATTTCCCAGTGGCTGCCCTGGGGGTCGAGCCGGCGCAGCTCGAGGAACTCTTTGACCCGCGTCTCGTGGCCCCGGGCCTCGGCGGCGGTCAGCGCGGTGTAGACGGCGACCGCCCCAGCGCTCGCCCCGTCCGGCGGCCCGTCCAGCGGCGGCAACGCGGCGAGGACTTCCCGCTGGGTCGCCGGCTCCAGCGCCGCGATCTGCTCGCCGCGGTCCGATAGCACGGTCAACGCTTCCGCCGCGTCGTCGCCACGCAGCCGGCTGAGGGCGAGCGCGCGGCCCAGGGTGTCCGGCTGTGTCGTAAGCCACGCTTCGAGCCGGGCCAACACGTCGCGGATGCGCTCGGCCTCTTTGCCGGCGTTGCCGCCGTCCAGCTCGTTTCGCATCGCGAAGAGCCGGTCGAAGAAAGACCTCGTGCGGTTGTTGGGGTTCCGGGACGGGTAGCTGCGGAACGCGTCGCCGTCGGCCAGCAGCGGCGCGTCCTCCAGCAGCACGATCAGGGTGTCGGCCACGTCGTCCCCGGCCTCGTAGACGGCTCCGAGCCGGTCGGTCGCCGTCTCGATCGCGCTGGACACGACGTCCCGCCCTTCGGGGTGGTCGGCGTAGGGGCGGAGCTGGTCCAGGGCCGCCCAGACCAGCGCCGGTTCGCGGGCGGCGTGCTGCTGCATGAGATTCACGAACAGATACATCTTCCCGGTCGGGCTGTTCGACGACCAGGAGTTGGCCGCGTAGTGGCGGCGGATCAGGTCGTCTCGCCGCGTGGGCGGGGCGATGAACGCCGAAGCGAAGGATTCGAGCAGGGCCGCGCCCGCGTGCCGGCCGTCGCGCTCGGCGACGGCGGCGGCGTAGTCGACGATCGCGGCCGCGGCCGCCGTATCGTTGGCCATCATCCGTTCGGCAACTTCGATCAGCGGCCGGTCGAGCGCGACCGCCGGGCGGCCGGCCGCTTCCCACGCCTCGACGATCGTCCGGGCCGACCCGTCGCCGGGGCCGGGCGTGACCCGCCGCCCGCGTTGCACTAGGGCCTCGGCGGCGGCCACCATGTCGTCGCCCTCGGCGGTGTAGAGCGTCAGCAAAGCGTCGAGCCGGTCGGCCTCGGCGCGGCGGCGCTGCTCCCGCAGCGCGGCCGACGTCTGCCGCACCGTGTCGAGGCGGTCGGCCCGCGACGCCAGCCGGACCAGCTCGACGTGCGCCGGCCGCGGCGTGGCGATATCCAGGTCGTTCGTGTGGCCGTAGTGGATGCCCCCGAACGCCGCCGCCTTGCGTTCCAACCGGAGTGCCGCGGCTAGCGTGTCGATCAGCGGCGTAAGCGGCTGGCCACGCAGCTCGGCGAGCAGCACGAGCCGCGCCGCCGCGTCGGGCGCGGCCGAGGGTAGGCGCAGGCACGCCCGTGCCAGCCGGTCGTGGGCTTCGGCGCGTTGCGTCAGCGGATAGACGGTGTCGGTGTCGGGGTCGGGGTCGGGGTCGGGATCAACCGATGTGTCTTCGACCCGTTTTTTCCACGCGGTCCGGCTGTAGAGCGACGGGACCTGCTCGCCGTTGACCCACATCTGTTGCATCAGGCCCCACCACACCGTGGTGAGCCAGGGGACCTGCAGCGTCGTGACGTCTTCGTCGTCGAGGCCCTCGAGCCAGATCGCGTGGGTCAGCGCCAGGTTTGTGCCGAAGCTGGGGTCTTCGTGGGAGACCGAGTGCGACGCGTTCTGGAGGAACTGGTGCAGCGCAGCCACGCGGCGGGGCTCGACGACGGCGAGGGCGGCCGCGGCGGCTTCGGGGTCCTGCCGCTGGACCTCAATCAGCACGAGCCGGGCCACGGACGTCGGGTCGCCCCGCTCCCGGCTCGCGGCGCGGTACGCCTCGGCCGCGCCGTCGGTGTCCTCCAGCACCTCGAGTAGGTGGCCGAACTGCGTCAGGCGGCGGGGCGGCGCGTCGGGCCCCGGGTCGGCGTCGGCGATCAGCTCGGCCGTGAGCCCCCGGCTCGACAGCAGCCGCCGCAGCTCCGCCGTCTCGTTCTGCCGCAGGACCCAGGCGTTGCCCTGCGCCAGGTTCTGGCCCAGGGCCTCGGCCTGTCGCTTGGCCAGCCGCAACGCGTCGTCGCGTCGGCCCTCGTTCAGGGCGGTCCGGATGCGTTCGACCGGGCTGGTCACGGTCGCCGCCGCGGCGGGCCGGAAGTTGCCCGGGCTCGGGGCGACGGGCGCGGCGGCCAGCCGCGCTTCCATCTTGTCGGCCTCTTCTTCCAGGCCGAGGGAGGCCAGGGCGTCGACGACGGCGGCGCGCTGCTCGTAGGTCGCGGCCGTGGCCCGCAGCCGCAGCGCCGACCGTCGGGCCGCGGCGAACAGCTCCGGGTTCTCGGGCTCGCCGGCGTCGAGGGCGTAGGCCACGATCGCCCCGTCGATCCGCCGGCGCTGCTCGCGCCGCATCGGCAGGTACGACGCGCGGACCAGCCGTTGGCCCGCGGCGGCGGCGCGGCCCTCGCGGCCGTCCCACGCCGCCATTAGCAGCAGCGCGTCCAGCGACGGCGCTTCGCCCTCGGCCAGCGGCTCGACCGCGGCCCGCAGCGCCGCCTCGTCGTCGGCCAGCCCGGCGACCAAGCCCCGCAGCAGCGGATACGCCTCGCCGTCGATCGCGTCGGCCACGGCTTCGGTGTCCACCGACACCGCGCCCCCGAACGGGTTGTTGCCGCCCAGGACCTGCGCCGCGAGTGGCGGGACGCTCGTCAGCTCGGCGGGCGGGAACGCCAGCGGCATCACCTCCGTCGCGTTCCCGTGGCCGGCGAATCGCATCATCATCGTCTGGTTCGTGGTCGGCCCCGCGGCGGCCCGGTGGCGGCGGGTCTCCTCTTGCAGCAGCTGCGCGGCGGCCGCCCAGTCTTCCCGACCGAACGCCTCGGCGAGCATCATCTGCAGCACGAACGGCCGAAGCTGGCTGTTGGGGTCCAGCGTCCCGTACCAGTCCATCAGCCGCCGGGCGACGAAGCGACGCTTGTCCTCGGGCAGCACCAGGTCGGACACGCCCATCTGCCCGGCGATCCCCAGCCGCTGCGCCAGCACGATGACCAGGTAGTCCGACGGCTCTTCGACCCGCTTGAGCAGCGCCTCGAGCGGCGGCCAGTGCTCCGCGAAGGCGGCCTCTTCGTCGCCGCGGGCCGCGTCGGAGAGCAGCCACATGCGTGCCAGCATCGCCGAGCCGGGGTAGGTCGTGTCGAACGTCTCGGCGGCACGCTGCATCAGCTCGGGGTCGGCGACGCCCTGCCCGAACGACGCCATGAGCGTGCCCATCGCCAGGACCGCGGGCTCGTCGGCGTGGTCTTCCAGCACGTCGGGGGGCAGCCCGTTGAAGCCCATCTGCGGGTCGGCCGGCAGCGCCATCAGCACGTCCACCAACGCCACGCCCGCCCGCTCCAGCCCCGCGCGGATGGCGGCCCGCCCGGCCTCGTCGGCCTCGTCGGCCAGCATCCGCAGGTGCGCGACCGCCAGCATGTGCCCGTCCTCGTACGACATCGGCAGCGGCACCGTCGTGCCCGGCGTTGCGGCCCCCATGAAGACCACCCGGTTCTGCGCGTTACGGTGCTGCACCGCCCGCCAGCCCGCCATCATCTGCTCCTGCAGCTTCATCGCCTCGGGCGGCAGCAGGTCGTCGAACCGCCCGAGCATCTGCGTGAACATGTTCGCCGTCTGCGGCGTGTGGCCCGGGCGTTCTTCCCCGACGGCCAGGACCTCGAAGAAATGCTCGGCCGCCGCGTCAAGCCGCCGCGACTCCAGCAGCGCCACGCCGCGCAGGTAGGCGACCCGGTAGTCGCCCGCGGCCGCCGCGCCCACCGTGTCGAGGAACTCGGCCGCGGCCTGCCACTCGTCCCGGGCCGCCAGGGCGTCGGCGAAGGCCAGCGCCTCGTCGGCGGTCGGCGGCGTCCCGTCCGTGCCGCGGATCAGCGCGACCGCCCGCTCGGTGTCGCCTGTCGCCACGTAGAGCGCGGCCAACCGCTGACGGGTCCGCGACGAGGCGTCGAGCGTCAGGGCCCGGCGTAGCGTCGCGGCCGCCTGCTCGAAGTCGCCGGCCCGCTCCTCGGTCCGCGCGGTTGTCAGCAGCAGGTCCACGTTCCGCGGCTGGACCCGCGCCGCCTCGATCAGCGCCGCCCGCCGCGGCTCGTAGCGGTCCAGCACGCGGTACACCTCCGCCAACGCCAGGTGCGGCTCGACGGCCGTGCGGTCCTGGTCGCGGCGCTGCTCGAGCTGACGGATCACGCCCTCGGCCCCGTTCTCCCACCGCCGCAGCTCGGCGAGCCGGGTCACCCAGCCGATCTTCGCCGCCGTCGACTCGGCCGCGTCGTACAGGCCCCAGTACACCCGCTCGGCGTCGGCGTTGCGGCCCGCGGCGGCGTAACGCTCCGCCAGCGTCGTCGCCACCGTCACGTCTTCCGGGAAGCGACGCCGCGCCCCCTCCAGCACCCGCAGCGCCTCCTCGTCCGCGCCGCCGGTGGTCAGCAGACGGGCTTCGCGCAGCCACGGCCCGACGCTGCCGGGCGCGACCCGCTTCCACCGCTCGACCCAGGCCAACGCGTCGTCCGATCGCTGGTCCCTTTCGTACAGGTCGATCAGGTCGCGCACCACCGACGACCGCGCCCCGCCGGGCCGTTCGGCCAGCGTGGCGAGCGTGTCGGCGGCGGCCCCGTACTCCCGCCGCTGCCGCAGCAGTTCCACGCGGGCCAGCGTCAGCAGCCGCGCCGAACTGTCGCCGTCGCCGACGTCACCGAAGGCCTCGGCCGACGCCGACAACGCCGCGTCGGCGGCCGGGCTGTCCCCGATCTGTTCGTGCAGCGCCGCGAGCAGCCACGCCTCGCCCGCCGACCGCCGCGCCGGCTCGGCCGCCGCCAGCTCGCGGATCAGCTCGTCGTCGGCCTCCGCGCTGCGGGCGACCCGCCGGGCCGTGTCGACCGCCCGGCCCAACGCCTCGGCGTCGTCGAGCATCGCCACCCATCGCCGCAGCCACGGCAGCGCCGCCCCCGCGTCGCCGCCCCGCAGGGCCGTGTCCGCCAACGCCGCCAGCACCTCCGCCTCGTCCGCGAAGTCTCCGACCCGCTGCGTCAACGCCGCCATCGCCGGCTCGACCAGGCCCCGCGACCGCATCGCCCGCACGGCTTCCAGCAGGCCCGCCGCGTCCCCGGCCCCCGCCGCCATCGCCGACCACATCGCCGTCGCCTCGTCCGCCTGACCCAGGCGGAACAGCAGCTCCGCCAGCGCCTCGGCTGCGCCCGGTTCGTCGGGATGCCGCTCGGCGTACGCCCGCGCCGTCGCCTCCGCCGCGTCGTCCAGCTCCAGCCGTTCCAGCGTGCGTACGGCCCGCATCGCCGAGGACAACGCGCCGTCCGAGCCGTCGAGGTACGCCCGCACCTCCGCCGTGGCGTCGTCTTTGCGGTCGGCCTTGGCGTATAGCCCCGCTAGACGCAGCCGCAGCTCGCCGTCGTTCGGCCGCTCGTCCCGCATGGCCTCGACCACCGCGATCGCCTGCTCCGACCGCCCCGCGTCGGCGAGCACGTCCGCGAACCGGCCCCGCACCTCCGCGTCGCCCGGGCTGCGCTCCAGCACCGCCCGCCACTGCGCGATCGCGTCGTCGGTCCGCCCCAACTCGCCCAGCACCGCCGCCCGCCGACGCAGCAGCAGCAGCCGGTCCGGGTGCTGCTCGGCCAGCTCGGCCAGCCGCTGCGCGAACGCCTCGACCTCGCGCTCTCGGCGGTAGACCTGTTCGAGCTGCGCCACGACCTGACGTTCCAGCCAGTCGCCCGCCCCGACCCGGGAGAGCTGCGCCTCGTACGCCTCCCGCGCCGCGGCACCCCGGCCCGCCCGGTCCAGCAGGTCGCCCCGCCACAGCCCCCGGGCCACCCGCTTCTGCGGGTCCGTCGTCCGCTCGATCAGCGCGTCTAGCGTCGCCAGCGCCGCGTCGAACTGGCCCTCGTCGGCCTGCACGACGACCAGCGCCTCGTACAACTCCGGGTCGTCGGGCCGTTGTTCGATCAGCGCCGACCACGCCGCCGCCGCGTCGTCGGGCCGACCCACCCGCACCAGCAGCCGACCCCGCAGCGTCGCGATCGACTCGGCCAGCTCGTCGTCCGGGTCCGCCCCGGCCGCCCGCGTCAGGTCCGACAACGCCGTGTCGAAGTCCAGCGTCGCCGCCTCGAGCTCCGCCTTGAAGAACCAAGCCGACGCCTCGCCCGGGTGCGCTTCGAGCGTCCGCCGCAGCACCCGCAGCGCCTCGACGTTCCGCCCCTCCCGTGCCCGGTAGAACCCCAGGATCAACGCGTCCTCCGGCGCGTCCGACTCGGCCCGCTGCACCAGAAAACTGTCAAGCGTGTCGACGGGTCTCTCCTCCAGCCACGCGTCGCAGAACCGCTCGAACACCAGCCCCGGCCGCGGCGCCCGCCGCAGCGCCGCGTGGTAACGCAGCGCCTTTTCCGGTGCCGTCACGCTCCGGCTCTCGGCGTCCGCCCCCACCGGTGCCGCCGCCCACACCGTCAGCAACAGAAACGAACCCGCCAGACGCGGCGCCACCCCGCAGCGGATCCTCGTCCCGAGAAATCGAACCGGTCGCGGGGAGACTAGACGCATGGGGCAGATGATCCTGCGGGCGCGGCCCGGACAAAAAGATGACGTGACCAACCGAAACGACGCCACGATTGTACAAGCGCGGGCGGCATATCCGGCCCCAATTACTGACGCATCGCCGCCGCCGGGTCGCGTTTCTGGGACACCGATGAAGCAGACACCGCCGCGGTGACGCGCCGCCCACAAGACGCCCGCCGGTCCGTGGCACGTCGATGCGGCACGGGTCGCAGGGCCACGGGTGACGGCCCGGCGGTGAGGGCGCGATCTCACATCGCGAGGCTTTCTTCGGGGATGCGGCCGAAGGCGATCTTGTCGTCCATGACGTAGTCGGCGACGGGGGCCATCGAGCCGGGGTAGATCGCGTGGCGGCCGCTCTTGGTCCGGACCTTGCGGTTGATCGTGTCGAGGGCGTGCGACAGGCGCCGCGGGCGGTCGGCGTCGGGGAACAGGTGGCCCGGCGTCGCGGCCGACGCGGTGAGGCCGCCGACGTCGACGCCGACTTTTTTGGGAGGGTCCGCCGAGGTGTCCGCGCCGGGCAGGCCGTCTGCGGCTCGCAGCGCGGCGGGGCGGCGGGCCCACAGCCGTCCGAGGTGTTGCAGCAGCGTCGGCGTGTCCTGCACCCCCGGCAGGGCGATCTCGTCGCACCAGCTCCGCTTGGATTCGAGCGACACGTGGACCCGCAGGGCGTGGGCGAAGTAGCCGTGCTCCCGCAGCCGCACCGCCGCCTTGCACAGCAGCCGGGTCAGGATCGCGTGGGCGCCGCCCGGCGTGCGGTACTGTGGCGGCAGGATGTGGGCGTGTCCCATGCTGCGGCGGCGCTCGGCCGGCATCACCGGATCGACGCCGTGCAGCCCCGACCAGAAGTACTCGCCCTGCACCGAGCCCCAGATGCGGCGGCAGTCGGCCCGCGACAGCGCCCAGAGCTTCGCCACCGTGTCGACGTCGGCCCGCCGCAGCCGCGCGTCCATCCCGCTACCGACCCCCGGCAGGTCGTTGAGCTTCATCGACGACAGCGCGTCGGGCATATCGGCGAGGGTGATCACGGTCAGCCCGTCGGGCTTGCGGCACTCGCAGGCGGCCTTGGCCAGCAGCCGCGACGGCGCGAGCCCGACCGAGCAGGGCAGGGCCCCCCGGAAGTCTTCGGCGACTTGAGCCTTGATCCGCCGGGCGATCCGCACGGCCGCGCCGGGTTGCCGCTCGTCGCCGATCAGCCGCAGCGCCCACTCGTCGATCGACCAGGTCTTGGTGATCGGCAGGTGGCGTTCGATGCTCTTCATCACGAGCTTGTGGATCGCGACGTAGCGGGCCGGGCGCGCCTGCCGCAGCGCGATGTCGGGGCAGAGGCGTCGGGCCTCGGCGGCGCGGCAGCCCATGCCCACGCCGCGGGCCTTGGCGTCGTAGCTCGCCGCGATCACCGCGCCGCCGGCGGCCAGCACCGGGCACACGCCCACGGGGCGGCCGCGCAGCGACGGGTCGTCGTGCTGCTCGCACGACGCGAAGAAGCTGTTCATGTCCAGAAACAACCAGTTGAGCACGACGCCGATCTCCGTCCCAAGCGGCGTCCGTTCCGCATACCTAACATTATCCAATCATATGGTACCGCGCAGCGGACCGACGTCCACCCCCGGGGCCCACCAACGGCGTCCGTGGGCTTCTAGAGCAGCCCGAGCTCGAGCTGGGCCTCGTCGCACATCATGTCTTTGGACCATGCCGGCTCCCAGACGAGCGCGACGTCGGCGGTGTCGATCGCGTCGACCGTCTCGGCCGCGGCCTTCACCAGCCGCGGCAGCGTGCCCGCTTCCGGGCAGGCGGGGCTGGTCAGCGTCATGCGGATGTCGGCGTGGCGGCCCTCGATCTGGATCGAATAGATCAGCCCGAGGTCGTAGAGGTTGACCGGGATCTCGGGGTCGTAGACCTCTTTGATCGCGTCGATGATCCGCCCCTCGACGGTGTCGGGGTTCGGCGTCTCGGTCGGAGCGACGCGGGGCCGACCGCCGCCGCTGGAATCGAAGACACGGATCGAGTCCATGGGTGGCCTCTCTCGGGATCAGGCGTTCGCGGTCAGCGCGTTGATGCGTTCGATCATGGCCCAGAGGCCGTTGCGGCGGGTGGGGCTGAGGTGCTGCGACAGGCCGAGGCGCTCGACGGTGGTTTTCGCATCCACCGCGCGGGCCTGCGCGGGCGTTGCGCCGTCGAAGAGGCTGAGCATGATCGCGATCAGGCCGTTGACGATGTGGGCGTCGCTCGCGGCACGGACAGTGAGGCGTTGGTCGTCGGTCAGGTCGATCTTGAGCCAGACCGACGCCTGGCAGCCGTGGACACGGGTCGCCTCGTTGCGGTCGGCATCGGGCATCTCAGGGAGCTTCTTGCCCAGGTCGATGAGGTAGCCGAAGCGTTCTTCCCAGTCGCCGAGGAGCTCGAAGGTCTCTTCGATCTCGTCGAGCGGGGGGATGACGGAAGCACTTCCGGGGGCGGGGGTCAAGCGAGGAGTTCCTTGGCGCGGTGTAAACCTTCGACCAACGCGTCGATCTCGGCGCGGGTGGTGTAGGCCGTGCAGGAGGCACGGACGGTGGCGGGGACGCCGAAGCGGTCCATGAGCGGCTCGGTGCAGTGGTGGCCGGTGCGGACGGCGACGCCGCGGTGGTCCAGCAGCGGGCCGACGTCGTAGGCGTGGGCCCAGTCGAGCACGAAGCTGAAGATCGGGGCTTTGCCCGGGGCCGTGCCGATCATCCGCAGCCCGTCGACCTCGGCGAGGCGGGCGTGGCCGTAGACGGCGAGGTCGTGTTCGTGGGCCGCGATCGCGTCGCGGTCCTGGGCGGTGTACCAGTCGACCGCGGCGCGGAGCCCGACGGCCCCGGCGATGTTGGGGGTGCCGGCCTCGAAGCGCATCGGCGGCGCGGCGTAGGTGCTGCCGGTGAACTTCACCGAGTCGATCATCTCGCCGCCGCCGCGGAAAGGGGGCATGGTTTGCAGGCGGTCCAGCTTGCCCCACAGCACGCCGATGCCCGTGGGCCCGAAGAGCTTGTGCCCGGTGAACGCCAGGAAGTCGCAGCCCCACGCGGCCGCGTCGATCGGGTAGACGGTCACCGCCTGCGTCGCGTCGACGACGGTGGCGGCACCGACACCTTGCGCGAGGCGCACCATCTCAGCGACCGGGTTGACCGTGCCGAGCGTGTTGGAGATGGCCACCATCGCCGCGACCTTGACCCGCTCGTCGAGGAGGCTTGCGTAGGCCTCAAGGTCGATCTCCCCGGCGTTGGTCACGGGGGCGGCGACGACTTCGGCCCCGCAGCGCTCGGCGACGAGTTGCCACGGCACGATATTCGAGTGGTGCTCCATCTCGGTGAGCAGCACGCGGTCGCCCGGCCCGAGCGTCGCCCCGCCGAAGCTGTGGGCCACGAGGTTCAGCGCATCCGTCGCGCCGGCGGTCATCACGATCTCGCGCGGGTCGTTGGCGTGGATGAACGCGGCGCAGGCGTGGCGGGCGGCCTCGTACGCCTGCGTCGCCTCTTCGCTGAGCAGGTGCAGGCCGCGGTGGACGTTCGCGTTGGTCGAGCGGTAGTAGCCCTCGACGGCGTCGATCACCGCCTGCGGCTTCTGCTTGGTCGCGGCGTTGTCGAGGTAGACCAGCGGCTTGCCGTGGACCTGCCGGTTCAGAATCGGGAACTCGGTGCGCAGCGCATCCACGTCGAACACGGCCCGGTGCGGGGCTTCGGCGGCAGGCGTGGCGAGGTCGGTCATGGCGAGGGCGGGGGGAGGCTTTTCATACCTCGATACTAAGCCCCGAGGCCTTCGGCAGCTTGGCGATCATCTCGCGGGCCAGCAGCCGGCGGACGGGCACGAGCTCCATGCGGTCGAAGCCCTCGGCGGCGAAGGCGTAGATCAGCATCGCCCGGGCGACGTATTCCGACAGGCCGCGGGACATGAAATAGAAGACGCTCTCGGGATCGACGGCCCCGGTGGTGCAGCCGTGGGTGCACTTGACGTCGTCGGCGTAGATCTCGAGTTGCGGCCGGGCGTTGACCCGGGCGTCGTCGGACAGCAGCATGTTGCGGTTGGACTGCACCGCGTCGGTGAGCTGGGCGATCTGGTCGACGATGATGCGGCCCGTGAACACGCCGCGGGACTTGCCGTTGAGGATGCCCTTGTAGAACTGGCGGGACTCGCAGTCGGGCGCGGCGTGGTGGACCCGCATCGCGTTGTCGAGGTGCTGCTCGTGGTGGCCCACATAGAGGCCGTTGATCAGGCAGTGGGCCTTGGTGCCGGCGAGGGTGGGCAGCACGTTGTTGCGGACGAGCTTGCCGCCGAGCAACACGGTGTGCGACCGCATGTCGGCCTCTTGCCCGAGGTGGGCGTAGAGCGACGAGACGTTGAACGCCGCCTCGGACTCCTTTTCCAGCAGGTAGTGGTGCACCTCGGCGCGGTCGGCGGCGAAGACCTCGGTGATCGCGTTGTTGAGGTAGACCGCCTCGTCGGAGAGCGTGACGTAGTGCTCGATGACGGTGGCGCGGGCGTCTTCCCCGACGACGACGACGTTGCGCGGGTGGGCCGCGACCGGCTCGCCCCCGGAAGTCGCGGGGGTGGCGATGCTCAGGATGTGTAGCGGTTTCGCGGCCGCCTCGCCTTCAGGCACGTGGACGAACACGCCGTCCTCGACGCTGGCGTTGGAGATGGCGGTGAACGGGTCGTCGGTCTCCCAGGTCAGCCGGCCGATGTAGGGCTCGAGCATGTCGCGGTGCTCGCACGCGGCTTTTTTGAGCGTGCAGCAGGTGACGTTCTCGCCCAACGCGGCGGCCCCGGAAGGGTCGTCGGAGAGGTCGGCCCGGAAGCGGCCGTTGACGAAGACGAGCGTCACGTCGTCCAAATCCGGGATCGCGAACTTCCCGGCGGTCTCGCGCGACACCTCAGTGTCGTCGATGGCGGAGACGAAATTGTGCGACTTGAGGGCTTCGAGATCGGTGAACCGCCACGACTCGTTTTTGCGGTCGGGCCAGCCTATCCGGGTGAAGGTCTCCCGTCCCGCCTCGCGCAGGTCGCTGAGCCAGGACTGGCACTCGGGCAGCGGGCGGGCGGGGGTGACGTCGATCACTGGTTCGATCATACGCGGGGTGTCGAGGGTGCTCATCGGGCTACCTTCGGTTTAGGGACAAGTAAAAAAATGATATCAGCTTGCACCGACGGCCTCGTTGACGCCGTAGGGGGCGTAGCCGGTCTCCTCGAGCTCGGCGGCGAGCTCCTTGCCGCCGGACTTGATGATCCGGCCCTTGATGAGGATGTGGACGTGGTCGGGCACAATGTAGTCGAGCAGTCGCTGGTAATGGGTGATCAGTAAAAAGCTGCGGTTGCCGTCACGCATCGAGTTGACGCCCTCGCTGACGATGCGGAGGGCGTCGATGTCGAGGCCCGAGTCGGACTCGTCGAGGATGCCCAGGACCGAGTCGAGCACGGCCATCTGGAAGATCTCGAAGCGTTTTTTCTCGCCGCCGGAGAAGCCCTCGTTGACGTTGCGCTTGAGCATCTCGAAGGGGACGTTGATCTGCTGGGCCTTGGCGCGGAAGTGCTTGAGCAGCGAGCCGGCGTCGAGCTCGTCTTTGCCCTCGAAGGCACGCTTGGCGTTGACCGCGGCCTTGAGGAACTGCATCGAACTGACCCCCGGGATTTCCACCGGGTATTGGAAAGCCAGGAAGATGCCGGCGTTGGCGCGTTCGTCGGGGCCGAGCTCGTCGATGTCCTCGCCGTTGAACAGGATCTCACCCTCGGTGATTTCGTAGTCCTCCTTGCCCGCGAGGACCTGGGAGAGGGTGGATTTGCCCGAGCCGTTGGGGCCCATGATGGAGTGGACCTCGCCGGGCATGATGGTCAAGTTGACGCCGTGGAGGATCTCGACGTCGGGATCGTCTTCGAGGCGGACGTGGAGGTTTTTAATTTCGAGCAGGGGGGTGGTCATCCGATGATCTCGTCTGGTCGCGGGTGGGTGGGATTAAAATTCCGGGGGGTCAGCCGACGCTGCCCTCAAGGCTCACGGCCAGCAGCTTGTTCGCCTCGACCGCGAACTCCATGGGCAGCTCGCTGAAGACCTCTTTGCAGAAGCCGTTGACCAGCAGGCTCAGGGCGTCTTCCTCACTGATGCCCCGGGCGGTGCAGTAGAACATCTGGTCCTCGGCGACCTTGGTCGTGCTGGCCTCGTGCTCGGCGGTGGCCGAGGCGTTGCGGATGTCGACGTAGGGGAAGGTGTGGGCCCCGCAGCGGTCGCCGATGAGGATCGAGTCGCACTGCGTGAAGTTGTGAGCGTTGTGGGCCTTGGGGTTCATCGCGACGAGGCCACGGTAGGTGTTGTGGCCCTCGCCGGCGGAGATGCCCTTGGAGATGATCGTGCTCTTGGTGTCCTTGCCGATGTGGATCATCTTGGTACCGGTGTCGGCCTGCTGGCGGAGGTTGGTCAGGGCGACGGAGTAGAACTCGCCCTTGGACCGATCGCCGCGGAGGACGACGGAGGGGTACTTCCAGGTGATGGCGCTGCCGGTCTCGACCTGGGTCCAGGAGATGTGGCTGTCGTCGCCGAGGCAGACGCCGCGTTTGGTCACGAAGTTGTAGATGCCGCCCTTGCCGTTCTCGTCGCCGGGGTACCAGTTCTGGATCGTCGAGTACTTGATCTTGGCGTCCTTGTGGGCGACCAGCTCGACGACGGCGGCGTGGAGTTGGTTTTCGTCGCGCTGTGGCGCGGTGCAGCCCTCGAGGTAAGAGACCTCGGCGCCCTCGTCGGCGATGATGAGGGTGCGTTCGAACTGACCCGTATTCTTCGCGTTGATGCGGAAGTAGGAGCTGAGCTCCATCGGGCACTTCACGCCCTTGGGGATGTAGACGAAGCTACCGTCGCTGAAAACGGCACTGTTGAGCCCGGCGAAGAAGTTGTCCGACGGCGGGATCACCGAGCCGAGGTACTTCTTGACCAAGTCGGGGTGGTTCTGCACCGCCTCGGAGAACGAGCAGAAGATCACACCGACCGCGGCGAGCTCGTCCTGGTAGGTCGTTTTGACCGAGACCGAGTCGAAGACCGCGTCCACGGCGACTTTACGTCCACCCTCGGCCGGTTCAGCGGCGAGGGCCTCGGCGGGGGTGCCGTCCTCGATACCGAGTAGCACCTTTTGCTCACGCAGGGGGATGCCGAGCTTGTCGTAGGTCTCGAGGATGGCCGGGTCGACCTCGTCGAGGCTCGCGGGCCCCTTCTTGGGGGCGGCGTAATAGCTCAAGGCCTGGTAGTCGATCGGCGGGTAGCGGTAGGGCAGGAAGTTCCACTCCGGCTCCTCCATCTTCTGCCAGATGCGGAGCGAGCGGAGGCGCCACTTGAGCAGCCAGTCCGGCTCGTCTTTCTTCGCGGAAATGAAGCGGACGATGTCCTCGTTCAGCCCGGGGGGCGCGAACTCCTGCTCGATCTCGGTCACGAAGCCGGCGGAATACTCCCGCCGCTCCTCGGCCATCTCCGCAACTTCGGCGTTGGTGGTCATGGTTGATCTCCTGAGGTAACCGCAAACCGCGGGGTCGGCGGGACGCGATGGGACGTCGTCCGGGCACGCTGTTCGCAGTATGTAAGTCTAGACACCCACGATGCGTGATTCGACATCCCGAACGCAATAACTCGTCGCAACAGGCAATTGCGATCCCGTCTCGGCCTGATGGGGTTACAGATCAGCCTTGGGCCGGCTCGCCCTCGCCCCGTTGGGCGTAGGCGTCGACCTCTTCCCGCGTGACCGCGAGCCACTCGAGCATGTGCTGCTCGTAGAGGTCCTGGTGGGCGACGTTGGAGAAGTCCAGCCGCAGTTCGTTGATGACCTTGGTGCCCTGGCCGATCCACTGGTTCCAGGTGATCTGGCCGAAGTGGTCGTAGATGAACTTCCCGAGCGGTCCCCGCATCGGCGGGTCGGCGAGGCGCGGCTGGGGCTGCCCGGCCCGTCGGTCGAGCACCATATTCCCGCCCCCGGAAGCTTCAACTTCTGCTTTCCGGGCCGCATAATCCTCGACGTCGGGCAGCTCTTCGCCGAGGCGTTTGAGCATCTCGCCCATCGACCGCTGCGGCATGACGTCGCCGCGCTCGGCCGCGACCTTGTAGCCCTTGAGCAGCATCGGCTTGGCGTCGTCGCCCCGGCCCGCCTTGACCAGCGACTCGCCGAGGAACTGGTACGCCCGGCTCATGCCCTGATTCATGGCCACGGCCTGGCCGTACGCCTTCGCGGCGTCGTCGTAACGCTGCGCCTCGCGGTACGTGTTGCCGAGGCTGAAAAACGCCATATCGTCCGGCGCCTCGGCGGCCATCTTCTCCCACTGCGCGATGCGGTCTTCGAGGTTGCTCATGGTGTTAGGTTAGCCAGGGTGGCATCAAACGGTCACATCACCCGCGAGCCGATATCGCGGCGGAACTGCGCCCCGTCGAAGTGGATCCGGTCGCAGGCGGCGTTGGCTTTGGCCTGTGCTTCCTTCAGCGTGTCGGCCAACGCGCAGACCGCCAGCACCCGGCCGCCGTCGGTCACCACGCGGCCCGCCTTGTCGAGCTTCGTGCCGGCGTGGAACACCGTCACGTCCGGGTCGGCCTCGGCGTCGTCGAGGCCAGTGATCGGCTTGCCTATTTCGTACGGCCCCGGGTAGCCGCCGCTGGCCATCACCACGCAGCAGCATACCCGCGGGTCCCACCGCAGATCGACCTGGTCCAGCGTGCCGCTGCACGTCGCAAGCATCGCCTCCATGAGGTCGCCGCGCAGGCGCACCATCAGCGGCTGCGTCTCGGGGTCGCCGAAGCGGACGTTGAACTCCAGGTTCTTCGGTCCGCCGGCCGTGAGCATCAGGCCCGCGTACAGCACCCCCCGGAAGTCGATGCCGTCACGCTTGAGCGCGTCGACGGCCCGCACCAGAACCTCGCGTTGGATGAGCGTGAGCAGTGGGTCGTCGACCAGCGGCGTCGGGCAGTAGACGCCCATGCCGCCGGTGTTCGGGCCGGTGTCGCCCTCGCCGATGGGTTTGTGGTCCTGCGACGGGTCGAGCAGGAAGAGGTTGCGGCCGTCGACCAGGGCGAGGATCGACACCTCCTGGCCGATCAGGCGTTCTTCGACGACGACCGTTTCGCCTTCGTCGCCGAACTCGCGGTCGACGAGGCAGCGGCGTAGGGCATCCACCGCCTCTTCGGTGCTCGACGTGACGATCGCCCCCTTGCCCTTGGCCAGGCCGGCGGCCTTGACGACGACCGGCGTCTCGCGGGCCTCGACGTAGGCCTTCGCCCGGCCGAAGTCGGTGAACGTCCGGGCGTCGGCCGTGGGGATCGACGCGGCCCGCATCAGGTCCTTGGCGAACGCCTTGTCGCCCTCGAGCCGGGCGGCGTCTTTGGTGGGCCCGAAGATGAACCTTCCGGGGGCTTGCAGACGGTCCGCCAGCCCGCCGCAGAGCGGGTCTTCCGGGCCGATGACGATCAGCCCGATGTCGTGGTGGCGGCAGAAGTAGTCGATCGCGTCGACGTTCTTCGTGTCCACCGGCTCGATCTTGAGGTCGACGTTGGTGCCCAGGCCGGCCGTCCCGCCGTTGCCGGGGGCGAAGTAGAGCTTCTTGCAACGCTTCGATTGCCGCAGCTTCCAGCCCAGGGCGTGCTCCCGGCCGCCAGCGCCAAGCACCAGCACGTTCATCGGGTCGGTCGGCGGCGCGTCGGTCGCGCGGGGCTTGTTTCGCTTGGCCATAGGGGCGGCAGCGTAGCGACAATCCCCGGGGTCGGCTATCGCCCGCCGCGAGAGGTGATCAGGCCGTACAAGCCGTAGCCGGTTCGTAGGGCCACCAGCGTGAGCACCAGCCCGACCGAGCCGCCGACCGCGAGGACGACCGACGCGCCGACGATGAGCGTGATGTGCATGATGAACACGTCCGCCGCCGGCGCCGGTGCGGGGGTTTCGCCCTTTGGTAACGGGGGCGCGTCGCCGTCCCGTCGTTGCCGCCACGCCACGGCAAGGCCGACGACCTGCATTGCCACCAGCCACGCGACCGCCACGGCCGGCAGGTCGCCCAGAGCGGCTAGATACCAGTCCGCGGGTTGGCCTCGTGTCGGTGCCGAGAAACCGCCGGGGCTGCCGGTGGCCTGCGACCACACCACCCCGTAGAGCAGGCAGACGAGGAAAAAAGAGTGGGCCGCGGTGAAAACGCCGAGTGCGAGGACCCCGAAACAGCCCTCAATCACGCCGCTTATCCCGGATCGGAGCCCCAGAGTGACCGGCGGCAGCAGCAGCGCCATCGCAACCTCGAGCCAATAGGTCAGCATGACTTCTTCGATCCGCCAGCCCAGCAGCAGCACGCCGGCCAGTAGAAGCATGTCGGTCGCGATGCCGCCGAGCAGCGAGCCCGGATCGTGGCCCGGCCGCTCGGCCTGTGGTTGACTTCTGTCGTCGCTAAGTGGTGCCGATTCCACGGACGCAACATACCGCGGCCGAGCCGGGGGTCTACACCGCGAGACGGTCGCAGGCCACACGGAGTTGCGCGGCTTTTTCACGCAGCTCCGCGACGCCGGCGGCGGCGGTGCTGCCGTACTCGGTGCGAGGCCGGCTACCGGCGGTGAGGCATTCGATGCCGCGGGCGACTTCGTCGGAGGCGGCGGACTGCGCTTCCGCGGCGGCGGCGATGGATCGGACCATGCCGGCCACCTCGCGGGCCGAGTCCACGATCTGCCGGAGCGACGCGTCGGCCGTGCCGGCCCGCTCGACGCCGGCGGCGACCTGCGCGGTGCCGGCGTCCATGCGCTGCACCGCCGAGGTGGTCTCGTCCTGGATCGCGCGGATCGAGCCGGCGATCTCTTCGGTGGCCTGCGTCGTGCGGTCGGCGAGCTTGCGGACCTCGTCGGCAACGACGGCGAAGCCCCGGCCGTGTTCGCCGGCGCGGGCCGCCTCGATGGCGGCGTTGAGCGCCAGCAGGTTGGTCTGGTCGGCGATGTCGTTGATGACCCCGATGACCTGGCCGATCTGCTCGCCGCGTTGGCCGAGCTCGGCGACGCTGGCGGAACTGGCCTCGACGGCCTCGCGGATGGCTTGCATCCCGGCGACCGTCTCGTCGACCACCCGCACGCCGTCGGCGGCCATCGCGCCCGACCGCTCGGCCGAGGCGGCCGCGTCGGCGGCGCGGCGGTTGACCTCGGCCGTCGCCGCCGCGACCCGGTCGAACGCCGCGGCGACGCCGTCGCCACCGGGTCTGTCGTGCGGCCCCGGTTCGATGAGCCGTCCGACCGCGGCGCCGACCTCGGCCGCGGCGGCGTCGAGGCCGCGGGCGATCTCACCCAGCTCGTCGCGCAAACGGGAGGACTCGGTGTGGCGTTGGGCCACCGCGTCGGCGGCCTCTGCCCATCGGCGACCGAGCCGACGCGGCGGCGGCGCGGCCGGGTCCCCCTCGGCGGTAGCGAGCAACCACGCCCGCAGCGCGACGCCCCGGCGGTGTTGGCGGTAGGCGTAGACCGCCAACCCGATGGCCGCGAGGGTGGCCGGGACGGCGGCGGCCGACACGGGCCAAGACGTCGAGGACGCGATGGTTTCGGCCGCCGCGGCGGGCGGCGGCAGCGGCGGGCCGTAGACCAGCAGCGTCTCGGCGGCGGGATGGACCGAGGCGGCGGGTAGCCAGGCGGCGAGGCCCAGCAGCATCAGGATGACGGGGCGGGAGCGAAGGGGCACGCGGCGTCTCCGCCGGCGGAAGCGAGCGGGCCGGCTATGGGCCATCGGGCCGGGGCGTCGGCGGGTTGAGACGCGGCGGATAGGGTCGCCGGGTTACCGGACGTCCCGGGGGCGTCGGCTCAGAACGCCCTGGGCGCCCGCGGCGCGCCGTTTCCGGGGGCGTCCTGCGGCTCGGGGGCGAACTGCTCGTAGGTCTCGACGCCGAAGCGGACGAGCTCGGCGGGGAAGAACATGCGCAGGGCCAGCCCCTCGCCGTCGCTTGCGCCGCCCATCGCCAGCGGCGGCAGGCCGTCGGGCACGTCGAGCTGGCCGGCGTTGGGGGCGAACATCATGAGGAACGGGTTCACCGTCTCGGTGATGCCGGCGACGCTGACGTAGAGCTCCAGCGAGCTGTCCTCGGGTAGGTCGGCGGTTCGGAGGGTAGCGATCGCGCCGGCCGAGCCGACGCCGCCGTCGCCGTCGAGCGCGGCCAGCCCCTTGGTGATCAGCTGTGGGTCGGTCACGGTGGTGACCAGGACCTTGTCGCCCTTTGCCGCGAGGTAGCCGCGGGTGCCGGAGTTGCCCATCATCATGGCCATCGGTCCCATCTGCTGCATCACGGCCGGCGGCAGGACGGTGGTGACCGCGTACTGGTCGACTTCGACGCCGTCGATGACCAGCGCCTTGTCGGTGTAGGTCGTGTTGAAGGTGATCTCGCCGGCCTCGCCGCCGTCGACGGCAGGCATGGGCACTTTGAGGTCGGCCATCTGTTCGAAGGTTTTCTTCTGCAGGGCGCGGTACGCCTCGGCGTCCTCGACGTCGTAGACGGTGAGGGTGGTCATGAAGCCGCCGCCCATCATCGCCGCGGGGTCGGGGGTGTAGAACACGCTGGCGACGCCGTTGGTCTCCTTGAGCGACGTCAGCGACTCGCGGTACAGCGCGAGCATGCCGCCGCCGCCCTCGACGGCGTCCATCGCCTCGGCGACCTGATCGACCAGCGAGTCCAACGCGAAGCGGCTGGCGTCGATCGAGCTGGCCCAGATGTACGGCTCGTCGGGTAGCGCGGCGAGCAGGGCGGCGGCCGCGGGCTCACCCTCGGCGTCCGCCCCCGGGGCGAAGTAGCCGGCGAGCGTCGAGCCTTCGGTGAGCTGCGTCGCGCTGGTCATCCCCAGGCCGCGCTCGGTCAGGTCAAGGCTGAGCAGCAGCTTGCCGGTGCCATCCACCCACTGCCGGGCGGTCTCGCCGTAGAGCGCGACGGCCGCCTCGGCCAGGCCGGCGAAGGCGGGGGGCAGGCCGTCGGCGTTGGCTGCCATCTCCCGCTCGGCCTCCTCGAGCCCCTTATCGATCAGTTTGTTCAGCGCCGGGGCCAATGCGGCGACGTCGATGTAGATCAGCGAGTCGCCGACGTTGAGGTACTCGGTCACGACGCCGCCGAGGGCCGCGGCGATGGCCTGGCCGTTGCCGTCCGCGGCATAGTCCTGCACGCCCTCGACGTCTCGGCCGAGTACGGCGAAGCCGTTGAGTTTCTTGGCCGCGCCCGCCTTGCCACCGGGCTGGTTCAGGGCGGTGACGTCGGGCTGCGGGTCGCCGCCGAGCTGCGCGACGAACGCGTCGTAGTCCGCCACCGGCACGAGCATGACGGCCTCGGGTTCTTTCGATTCGCCGGCGAGCTCCGCCTCGATCGCCGCGGCCAGCCCGGTGACGACCAGTACCAGTGGCCCGTCGTCGTCGACGCCCTGCCGCCAGTTCATCTCCTGCTTGAACGCCCCGAGCACGTCGCCCACTTCCGGGGTCAGCCGGTCCAGCCCGGTGTCGGCCCCGAACGCGGCGATCCGCTCGCTCAACCCCGCCAGCGACGGGATCACCACCACGACTTCGGCCCCGTCGGCGGCCTGGTCGAACGCGGCCACGACCTCCGCGTCCGGCTCGGCCGCCGCGACCGGCAGCGCGACGCAGACGGACAACACGGCGGCGAACAGGCGGGTCATGGCGTAACGCATAGCGGCTCCAGGGGCGGGGCGTGGACGGGTTCGAAGCACAGTTGATCATATCCGCCGCCGCCGCGGGCACACGCCCCGCGCCCGCTACAATCGCCGCGATGAAACCCGGAACCGGGAAAAAAGTGCTGGTGGCGATGTCCGGCGGCGTCGATTCGTCCGTCGTCGCCGCGCTGCTGAAGCACGACGACTACGAGGTCGTCGGCTGCTTCATGCGCCTCGGCAGCGACGATTCGGTTGAGGCCGCCGACGGCTACGACAACGTCCGCGATGAGGTTTGCGATCTCGACGCCAAGCCGCAAGCGGCTACGCGGCACAAGCAGGGCTGCTGCTCGGTCAACGACGCCGGCGACGCCCGCCACGTCGCCGCGATCCTCGGCGTGCCGTTCTACGTGATGAACTTCAAGAAGGATTTCGGCCGGATCATTGACTACTTCGTCGACGAGTATAACGCCGGGCGCACCCCCAACCCCTGCGTCCGCTGCAACGACTGGCTGAAGTTCGGCAAGTTGCACGACTACGCCAAATCGATCGATTGCGACTACGTCGCCACCGGCCACTACGCCCGCATCGCAAAGCCCGGGGGCGGCCGCCCCCGGGCTTTACTCCGCGGCCTCGACCGCAAGAAAGACCAGTCCTACGTCCTCTTCGGCAGCCCACGGGACCGCTTGGACCACATGCTCCTGCCCATCGGCGAGATGCGCAAAGACGCGGTGCGCCAGGTCGCCGACGACTTCGATTTGCCGGTGTTCGACAAGCCCGACAGCCAGGAGATCTGCTTCGTCCCCGACCAGGACTACGCCCGGCTGGTCGAGCGGCGGACGCCCGACGGCTTTGCCCCCGGAAGCATCCTCGACACGGACGGCAACGAACTGGGTATCCACGCCGGCCAGCAGCACTTCACGCTCGGCCAGCGGCGCGGCGTCGGCGTCGCGCTGGGCTACCCGATCTACGTCGTCGACAAGAACCCGGCCGCAAACACCGTGACCGTCGGGCCGCGGGAGGCGCTGCGGGCCGACGGCTGCACGGCCAACCAGACCAACTGGCTGATCGATCCCGCCGACGTGCCGACGCACGGCTGGCGGCGGTGTGAGGTGAAGGTGCGTTACAATTCGTCGCCGACGTCGGGCCGGGTGCGGGCGACGGCACGGGACGCGTTGGCGGTCGAGTTCGACACGCCGGTCTCGGCCGTCACGCCCGGTCAGGCGGTGGTCTGTTATGACGGCGACACCGTCCTCGGCGGCGGGTGGATCGACGGCGTGCGGCGGCGAGAGTCATGACTGCTTGACGACATGCGACGCATCACCCTCCTCTTCCTGCTTATCGGTGTCACGTACGCCGCAGGCTGCGCGACGTCGCCGCCATCCGGCTCCTCGGCCGTGGCGGTGATCGAGGCCCGCGGGATGAGTTGTCCGCAGTGTGCCGGCAGCGCCGACCGCCGGCTGATGATGATCGACGGCGTGACCTGGACGCGGATCGACCTGGGCCGCGGCACGGTCACCGTGGGGCTGGACCCCGCGAAGCCGACGCCCGACGCCGAGGCGTTGCGGGACGCCGTCCGCTGGGCCGGCTTCACCGCCGGGTCGGTTACGTGGATGAACGACACCGAGGCTGGGGCCGCCGTCCGGTGACGACGCTCCGGCGTTTTTCGGCCGCGGCCGCCCTGGCCGCGGGTTGGTTGACCCCGGCCCCGCTCGCCGCGCAGCAGGCCACCGACATGCCCGCCGCCGTCCAGCCCGGCTGGGAGCTGCTGATCGTCCGGCAAGAGACGCGGTACATGAGGCTCGACGACCCCCGCCCCGCGGGCTTCGGAGGCATCGACATGGTCGAGCTCGAGACCACCCTCGCCTACGGCACGAGCCGCGACACCGCCGTCATGGTCCACGTCCCGGTCATGTACCACGGCCTCGACAACGCGGACCCCGACCCGGACACCGAGGGCTGGGGCCTCGACGACCTGCCCGTCATGTTCCAGTGGCGGTTCTATCAGGAGGACGTCGGGCCGATCGAGACCCGCCGGGCCGTGCTGCTGGCCGGGGTCGAGGTGCCGTCCTATGACGACGGTTTCTCGTCCGAGAGCTTCGACCCGCTGCTGGGCGTCGCCTACACCCGCATCGACGGGCGGCACGGGCTCAACGCCTCGGCCCTCTGGAAGTTCAACACCGGCGCCGCCGCCGACTTCGCCTTCGAGTTCGGCGACACCGGGCACGACGCCCTGCGGCTCGACGCTTCGTACCTCTACCGCCTCGCCCCCGCGGCGTACACCGCCGACTCCTTTGCCTCGCACTACTTCCAGGTCCAGCTCCTGGGCCGCTACGAGACCAACGGCGACACCCAACTCATGCTCGCCCCGGGTTGGATGTACGAAGACCCGCGGTGGGCGTTCGAGGCCACGATCCACCTGCCGGCGTTCCAGGACCTAGACAACCGGGCCGAGCTGGAGTGGGGCGTGAACCTCGGTTTGCGCTATTTGTTCTGATTTTCCCGTAATAAACTTGACTTGCCGGGGCGCGGGGTAGGATGAACAAAACCGGAACAATATTTCCGTTTGCTCCGCCGAGTCGGCCGCCCGCGGCCGGCTGAGTGGGAGGCGGACAAGGAGTGTCCCCAGAAGCCCACGGACCCGTGCCGTGGGCTTCTTTGCCCCCCCCGGCCCCCGGAAGTTGCCGCTTGCGGCTTAGCGCTCTCCCGCCTCAATCCAAGCTCGGCCGCCACAGGTAATAAAACCCCGCGTCGCCGGTCAGCAGCCCGCGTTCGAGGTTGATCTGCACCAGGTTGAGCTGCGTCGCCGCCCCGCTCGCCGGAGCGGGGGCCCGGGCGTACACGCTGCCGACGTAGTCCAGCGGCCGGTGCAGCACGAACAGGTCCGCGTGGTCGATCCCCGCCCGCCGCTTCGCCTCCGCGAACGCATCATCCAGGTCGCCCACCGCGTCCACCAGCCCCAGCTCGTACGCCCGCCGGCCCGTGAACACCCGCCCGTCGGCCACGATCGGCCAACTCTCCGCCGCCACCGCGGTCCGACGCTCCCGCACCACCGCCACGAAGTCGCGATAGAAACCGTCCACCAGCCCCTGCAGCACCGCCCGCTGCCCGTCGTCCAGCGTCTCCAGCGGCGACCCCGCCGCCTTGTTCGGCCCGCTCACCAACGCCTCGGCCCGCACCCCGATCCGCTCGAGCGCCGGCTTCACGCTCACCGTCTGCAGCACCACGCCCACGCTGCCGGTGACCGTCGTCGGCTGGGCAATCACGTGGTCCGCCGCGCAGGCGAGGTAGTACCCCCCACTGGCCGCCACGTCCATCATCGCCGCCACCACCGGCTTGCCCGTCCGCCCCCGGAACTCCATCACCTCGCGGTACATCAGGTCGCTGGCCGTTACCGTCCCGCCCGGCGAATTGATGCGCAGAACCACCGCCGCCGTCCGCGGGTCCGCCGCCGCCCAATCCAACGACTCGGCCAGCGTCGAGACCGGGTTGACCCCCGTCGACAGCAGCCCCGGCTGGTCCGCGTTGACGATCAGCCCCGACACATCGATCACCGCGACGCGTCGGCTGCCGAGCCGCCCGTCCCGCTGCACCGCCGTCGCCGTGATCTGCTGCCCGCCCGGGGCGATGCCCACCACCAGCGTCGCCGGCCCGCAGCCCGGCAGCACCGTCCCGACCAGCAGGATCAAACACGCCGCCGACCCGATCGCCCGTACGTTTCGCATCGCCGTTTATAGTACGCCCCGCGGGAGCGTAGCTCAGTGGTTAGAGCAGGCCACTCATAATGGTTAGGTCGCGGGTTCGAATCCTGCCGCTCCTATTGACGCCCGGCGGCCGAGTGATGCGTGACCCCCAGCCCGAGATCGAGCGGCAGCAGGCGGCGTTGGAACGCCTGCGCGACCGCCGCGTCCGGCCCGACAACGACCTGTCACTGGCGTTCCTGCCCGAGCAGTTCCAGCGTGAGGTCGCCCGGCCCTTCAAGCAACTCGGCGACCTCGCCCGGCGGTGGGAGTCGCTGCTGCCGGCCGAGGTCGCGGTCGGCACCCGGCTCGAGTCGCTGCAACGCGGCGTGCTGACCGTGTCGGTCGACACCGCCAGCCGGCTGTACGACCTGGACCGCCGGCTGCGGGAGGGTTTGGAGAAACAACTGGTCACGTCGCACCGCGGCGCGGCGTTCCGGCGGGTCAAACTACGGGTCGACGCCGGGCGGTTCGGGTCGTCGGACGACGGGAGATAACTGTCCGCAGCCTGTTTAGCGGGTGACGCGCAGCGTCCCGGGCTACCCGCTCCCGCCCACCCCGAGCCGCCGGGCCTCCGCGAGCAGGCGGTCGGCCGCGGCCTCGGGGCTCTCGCGCCGCCGGGCGCGGGCCGGGTGATCCGGATCGGGCCGCGTGTCGGCGAAGCGGCGGAGCAGGCGGTTGCGCAGCACCGAGCCGAGCCGGGGCCGCTGGGTCGCGTCGTAGCGGTCGAGGGTTTCGGTGAGTACGGGCAGGGCCGTCTCGACCAGCCGCAGGAGCTCGACGGGGCCCGAGGTGGCCTGACCCACGAGCTGCCGCCGCGCGACCGACACGGTCAGCGGCAGGTGCGCCGCCGCCAGCCGGCCCCGCAGCCGCGCGGCCGCCGCGACGTCGGTTTCGAACAACGACAGCTCCGCCGCCCGCGCCGGCCGGCCCGCGAAGGATCGCCGGGTTTGCTCGGCCCGGTGTTTCAAGAAGTTCATCCGCAGCACGAGCGAGCGCAACGCCGGCGGCGGGAGGGGCTGCCAGGCAAACAGCGGCCGAAGCACGGGCGGGAAGTCGTCCGGCAGCACCGACCCGGCGTCGCCGGATGGGTCCGGCGGAAAGGGATCGGTGAAACGGGCGGTGCCCGCGATCGGCCGGAGGTAGACCTCGGCGGCGTCGGGCCGGTCGAACTGCGGGTGCGGGACGTGGGTCAGGTCGACACGCCGGGCGTCGGCGGCGCGGCGGTCGAGCAGGACGCGGTGGATCGCGGCGGGCGTGCGGTCGAAACGCTCGGCCAACCGCGACACCGGCACGCCGCGCCGCCGGGCCCGGGCGATGACCCGGCGTTGCCGGGGGGTGAGCGGGTGGCCGCGGTCGGGAAAGATCGGGTGGTCGGGGTGCTCGCGGTCGTGGCGGGCCATCAAGAGCCGCAGCGTCTCGACGGCCCGGCCGCTGCGGCGAGCCAGGTGCTCGGCGACCCGCCGCGGCGCGACCTCGACCCGCTCGGTGATGCGGCGGGCACGACGCAGCAGCGCCGCCCGTTCCTCGTCCGATACGGCGGTGAACCGCGCCGCCCGCTCCAGCCGGCCCGGCCGGAGGCGGTCGTAGTGATCCAACGCCGCGGCGGGGAACCCGAGGACGCGCCGCGCCCCGGGCAGCGGCCGCACCCACCGCCACCGCAGCCCGTCCTTCCGCCACCGCGACAGGGTCTTGGTGCTCACGCCCAGCGCCGCGGCAACCTGATCGACCGTCCGGGTGTCGCCGTCGCTCGGCGACAGGTCGAGGCCCCGTGACAGCCGGTCGATCAGCAGCCGTAGGTCCTCGGCCACGGCCTCGCCGACCAGCAGCGAGTCGTCGCCGTAGTCCCGCCGGTAGCCGGTCAGCCGGTAGGCGACGAAGTCAAACGGGTAGGTCCGGTCGGGGTCCAGCGCGTCATGCAGCGCCTCGGCGGCCCGCAGCATGGCGTCGCGCCGGGCTTCGTCGAGCGCCAGCCAGCGTCGGGCGGCCTCGGCCAGCGGCTTGCAGCGGTAGGCGGGGGCGGCGCGGGCGATGCGGTCAATTTAGTCGGTCGCGGCCGCGGGCCGGGGCAGGTCGGCGAGGTGGCGGTCGAAGTGCGCGATCGCGTCGAGTTCGGCCGGGCCGAGGCGGTACCGCAGCACCTCGCCGAGGTACCGCGACGCGAGGTCGATCGGCCAGCCGTGCGGCTCGGCGTACCGTTGGGCGATCGCATCGACCTGCCGCAAGTTTGCGTGCAGCAGGTCCGCCAGCCGGTTGGGCAACATGCCCAGGTCGTCGCCGCGGCGCTTGAGCCAGGCGGCGAAGACAAACGGCCGACCGGTAAGGTCGTGCCACGCCGCGCCGAGGTCGAGCTGGTAGGGGTACACCGTCGCGGCCGGCCCGTCGGTCACGACCTTGTCGCCGATCAGCAGCACCGCCTCGGGCGGGCGACCAGGTTGCAGGTCACGCCCCTCGGCCCGTCGCCGGCGGGCGTCGTAGTGGATCAGCTCCGGATCGTGGCCGTACATCTCCCGCAGCAGCACCCGCAGCAATTGGACGGACGTGTGGCTGTCCGTGTCGGCGTGGACCACCCGCACCGCCTCGGCCGGCACCCGGCTGAACAGCCGCACCGTCCACGTCGGCCCGGCACAGCCGATCCCACCGACCGGGACCAACTCCACCGTGTCGCGGTGGGCGAACAGGTCGGCGATCGAGCACAACGCGAGGTCGATCTGTTCGCTCAGCAGCCGGCCGATCAGCCGGGACGGCACGTCGAGGGTCAGATGAACGCCGCCTTCCGGGGCCGGGGGCAGGCCGTGGATCAGCGGCTTGGCGTTGAGGTACGACACGCAGCCGAGTCGGGGCGATTCCGTTTTTTTAACGACTTGCGTCATTCCGCTAAATTGTAGAAGCGTTAAATCCAGCGGCTGGCTTTTCTTCGCCGTCGCCTGCGCGGCGGGCGGTCAGGGCTCCGCCCCGACACCCCGCAAGACCCCAGACCCCAGACCCCAGACCCCAGACCCTAGACCCCGAACCCCACTGCCCATGCCCCCCAGCCCCGACCCCGACGAGACGATCACCGCCCAGGTCCTGGTCGTCGACGACGAGCCCGACCACGCCGAGGTGATGGCCGAGGCGTTGCGTCGGCTCGGGCACGTCTGCACGCTGGTCCACGACCTGCCCGCGGCCGAGGACGAGCTGAAGCACGGCGGCTTCGACCTCGTCGTCACCGACCTCAAGATGGACGGCGACGAGGACGGCATGCGCGTCCTCGCCGCCGCCCGGTCCACGCAGCCCAACGCCGAGACCGTCATGGTCACCGCCCACGGCGACGTGCCCACGGCCAAGGCCGCGATCAAGGGCGGCGCCTTCGACTTCATCGAGAAACCCCTGGACCTCGACGTCTTCCGCACCCTCTGCACCAACGCGCTCAACACCGTCTTCCTGCGGGCTCAAAACAACGACCTGCGCAGCCGGCTCGACGAACGCTACGGCTTCGAGGGCATCATCGGCGGCTCCCCCGCGATCCGGGCCGTCATCGCCACCATGAAGCAGATCGCCCCGTCGCCGATCCCTGTGCTCATCACCGGCGAGTCCGGCACCGGCAAGGAGCTCGTCGCCCAGGCGATCCACAACAACTCCAAACGTGCCAAACGCCAGTTCGCCCCGCTCAACTGCGCCGGGCTCTCCGAGTCCATCCTCGAGGACGAGCTCTTCGGCCACGTCCGCGGCGCCTTCACCGGCGCAGAAAAAGACCGCCAGGGCCGCTTCGAGTACGCCCACAACGGCACCCTCTTCCTCGACGAAGTCGGCGACATGCCCGCCTCCATGCAGGCCAAGCTCCTCCGCGTCCTGCAGTCCGGCGAGGTCGTCCGCGTCGGGTCCAACGAGCCGCGGATCGTCGACGTCCGCCTCGTCAGCGCGACCAACCACGACCTCGCCGAGCGGGTCAAGGAAGGGCGGTTCCGCGAAGACCTCTACTTCCGCATCAAGGGCGTCGAGCTGCGGCTGCCGGCGTTGCGCGAACGCCGCGAAGACATCGCGCTGCTGACCCGCCACTTCGTGCAACGCTACGCCCAGGAGATGGAGCGGGAAGTTCCGGGGGTCGCCGAGGACACCCAGACCGCCCTGACGCAGTTCGACTGGCCCGGCAACGTCCGCCAGCTCATGAACGTCATCCAGAACATGGTCGTCGTCGCCGACGGCGACACCCTCGAGCCCCGCCACCTCCCCCCGGAAGTTTCCCCTGCAGGTACGGTGGCGTCGAGAGACAGCCGCGTCAGCACGGGAGGTATGTCGCTGGATCAACTGGAAAAACAGGCGATCCGCGACACCCTGCGCACCACCGCCGGCAACCGCGAACAAGCCGCCAAGATGCTCGGCATCGGCGAACGCACGCTGTACCGCAAGCTCAAAGAGTACGGCCTCAAGTAGAAAGCTTTTGGATGGTCAGCCTCGCACATCAGGCACTGCGCCTTGCCGCGACAACTTCCGGGGGCGAAGATCGACTTATGATTGAACGTGGCATCGGCTACTGGATTACCGTCGAGGGCGAGCTGGTGCCCGTCCCGCCGCGGGTCTCTCATGCTGATGTCGTCCGCACCGTCACCGACCCCAACACCCTCGACGAAGACCAGCGGGAAGCCCTGCTGATCGACGCCAACGCGTTCGTGATCGCCCGCGGCTGGTCCCGCGTCCGTATCTACCCCGGCCAGGCGGTGGCCTACCTCGACTACGGCCAAGGTCAACGCCATACCCACGAACGCCTGATGCAAGACCTGCTCGAACAACTCGATCTCGCCGACGTTGCCGTTAAGTTCACCGACGAGGACGGCAACTACGTCAGCCCATGAGCCAGACGCCACCCCCCCGCGTCGGCCACGGTTTCGACCTGCACCGCCTCGAACCGGGCCACCCGCTGGTCGTCGGCGGGGTGACGCTCGACCACGACCGCGGCTGCGTCGCCCATTCCGACGGCGACGTCGTGTTTCACGCCGTGACCGACGCCGTCCTCGGGGCGCTCGGGCAGGACGACATCGGCCAGCTCTTCCCCGACGACAACCCGCGGTGGGAAGCCGCCGACTCTTCCGTGTTCCTGGAGGAAGCCCGCCGGCAGATGGCCGGGGCGGGCTACGCCGTCGGCAACCTCGACGTCACGGTGATCCTGCAACGCCCGAAGCTCTCGCCGCACAAAGACGCGATGCGGGCTCGGCTGGCCGAGCTGCTGGGCTGTGCCGCGGAGCGGGTCAACCTCAAGGGCAAGACGCACGAGGGCGTCGACGCGCTGGGCGAGAACCGGGCGATCGCCTGCCACGCGGTGGTACTGCTCATCCCCGACACCGACGGGTAGCGGGCGGACTTGTCCGCCCGTCGCGGGCCGCAAAAAACCCGCGGGCGATGAAGCGCCGCGGGCGTTTGCAAGCGAGGGTGACGGGGCTCGAACCCGCAACCTTCGGATCGACAGTCCGATGCTCTAACCAATTGAGCTACACCCCCTTGCCGCCGGTTCGGCGGGCGGGGCCGGCGCTTGCGACCGGTGGGGTAGGTTAGTCGGGGGCCGCTCCCTGTCAACCGACCACGCACCCGCCTTCGGCCGTGAGGATCACTTGTTGGCGTCGGGCGCAGACGGGGCGGGCGAATCCATCGGCACCACGGCACCCGACCCCGTGCTAGGAGAAGCGGGTTCGGCGGCCGGGGCGGAGGGGGCGCCGACCGAGGCGGTGGCGGGCATGGCCACGAGGAACACCTCGACGCGGCGGTTGGCCTCCGACCCGCGGGCGCCGTTGGGCTCGACGGGGCGGAACTCGCCGTAGCCCGCCACGCTCATCCGCGCCTCGGGTACGCCGGCGGCGCGGAAGCCCTTCATCACGGCGACGGCCCGAGCGGTGGACAGGCCCCAGTTGTCGCCGAACCGCTGGACGTTGGCGGCGTTGCGCATCGGCACGTTGTCGGTGTGCCCGACGACGCGCACCTCGTACGACGACGCGACCGGTGAGCTGAGCACGCCGGCGAGCTTCTCGACGATCGGCTGGGCGGTGTCGCGCAGCTCGGCCCGCCCCAGGGCGAAGGTCACGTCGCTGCGGAAGCGGATCGCGCCGGTCTCGCTGTCGTAGCTCATGAGGTCGGGGTTGGCGGCGGCGAGTTCTTCGAGCTCGTCCGCCAGCTCGACGGGGATCGGCGTGGTGCCGGCGCGGGCGAGCTGGTCCTTGGCGGTCGCCAGGGCGTCTTCGAGGGCGGCGCGGTCCGCCAGGGCGTCGGCGAGCTGGGCCTGGAGGTCGGCGTTGGGGTTCTTGGCCCCGCGGAGGATGTCGATCTCGCGGTTCTTGTCTTCGATGGTCGCCTGCAGGTCGAAGATCTGCTCCTGGGAGAGGCGGTACTGATCGCGGAGGTTGTCGATCTCGTTCTGGCTGACGCAGCCGGCGGCGGCGAGCAGGGCCGGCAACGCGAGGGCGGCGGCGGTCGGGCGGAGGCGGCGGATCATGGCGGGCGTTCCTGCGGGGTTCGGGGCCGGGCGGGCCGTGGCTTGGATGGCCGGGATACTAACACGGGGTTCACCGCGGCGCGGCCGTTGCGGCGGCGGCGCGGCTTATCGGCGACCCTCTACGCCGCGGGCCGCCGCGGGCTATGCTCGGCCGATGAACAGCGGAGCCCCCGACGACCCGACCCCGCGGCGGCTGCGGGCCGCGGCGGTGTGCGGCTTCGATCCCGACGGCGGCGAGCACCGGCCCGGGGAGGTGGTGGTCCGCGGGGGGCGGGTGATCGATGCCGGCCCGGCCGACGCGATGCGGCGGCGCTACGGCGACGTGCCCGAGTGCGACCTCGGGCCGCGGCTGCTCGTGCCGGGGTTCGTCAACGCGCACACCCACCTCGAACTTACGACGATCGGCCCGCGGGCCTACGGCGGCGACTTCGTCGGCTGGGTCGAGATGTTGCGGTCGCACTGGCCCGGCGACGGCGCGGCATTCGCCAAGCGGCCGGACCCGGACTGGTTTGCCACCGCCGCCGCGGACGGGGCGCGGCAAGCCGTCGCGGCGGGCACCGACGCCGTGGGAGACATCAGCCGGTTCGACGCCGTGGCCGAGGCGCGGCGGGGCGTCGGCCTCGCGGGGGTGAGCTTCGTCGAGGTGTTCGGCCTGGGCCCGCCGTGGGACGCCGATGCGTTGGCCCGCCTGCGACAACCCGCCGACGGGTTCCAGCCGCACGCCCCGTACTCGGCCGGGCCCGCGGTGTTCGCCGCGGCGTGCGACACCGGCCGACCCGTCTCGTGCCACCTCGCCGAGACCCCGGAGGAGGCCGAGTTCGTCGCTACGGGGCGGGGCCCGTTCCGCGACCTGCTCGAACGCCTGGGCAAGTGGTCGGACGACTTCGCGGACGCCTACGGCGACGGCCTGAGCCCGGTCCGCTGGATGGAGCCGCATCTCCGCCGCCGGCCGTGGCTGCTGGCCCACTGCAACTACGTCGACGATGACGACATCGCCCTGCTGTCCGAGACCGGCGCGTCGGTCGCCTTCTGCCCGATCGCCAGCGAGTACTTCGGGCATCCCCGGAAGGGCCAGCCGCCACACCGCTACCGGGACATGCTGGCCGCGGGGGTCAACGTCTGCCTCGGCACCGACTCGATCGTCTGCCAACCCGAGGAAGAACCGCAGCCGCTCGGCGTGCTGCCGCAGATGCGTCGGCTGTATCGGCGTGACGGGACCGACCCCGCGATGCTGCTGCGGATGGCGACGGTCAACGGGCGCCACGCGCTTGGCCTCGGCGACGCGGTTACCCGGCTCGCGGCGCTACGCTTCGATCTCGACGACCCGACGCCGGCGTTGACGCAGGTGATGCGACGGGACGACCCGGCCGAGCGTCACGCCGCATCGACGGCCGATTGAAACCGGCCGCTACCCGAGGAAATCCCGCGATGTCTTCACCGCAACATTTGGGCTACATCGGGCTGGGCATCATGGGCGCGTCGATGGCGATGAACCTGCGGCGGGCGGGGCACCGGCTGACGGTGTGGAACCGCACGCCGGCGAAGGCGGAGGCGTTGATCGCGGCGGGGGCCGAGCGGGCGGAGGGCCCGGCCGACGTCGTGCGGCGGGGGGCCGAAGTGGTGTTCCTCAATGTCACCGACACCAACGACGTCGAGGCGGTGCTGTTCGGCGGGGACGGGGTCGCGTCGGCTTCTTCGCCCGGCCTCGTGGTCGTGGATCACTCGACGATCAGTCCGGTGCGCACGAAGCAGTTCGCGGAGCGGCTGCGAGACGAGCACGGGGTCACGTTTATCGACGCACCGGTGTCCGGGGGCGATATCGGGGCGCGGGACGGGACGCTGAGCGTGATGGTCGGCGGACCGGGGGGGCCGGGCGGGGCGGTGGAGCGGGTACGGCCGCTTCTGGAGGTGGTGGGCCGGGCGGTGACGCACGTCGGGCCGAGCGGGGCGGGGCAGGCGTGCAAGGCGTGCAATCAGGTGGCGGTCTGCGGGGCGCTGCTGGGGGCGGTGGAGGCGTTGGCGTTGGCGCAATCGCTGGGGCTGGACGCCGAGAAGATGCTCGGGGTTGTCGGGGCGGGGGCGGGGGGTTCGTGGCAGCTATCGAACCTCGGGCCGCAGGTCGCAGCGGGGGACCACACGCCGGGGTTCTTCGTGGATTACCTCTTGAAAGACCTGGGGATCGTGGGAGACGCGGCGCGGGCGGGGGGGCTGCCGTTGATGCTGGTGCCGGTGATGGAGGCGTTGCTGCGGAGCGTGTCGGCGAACGGCGGCGGGTCGCTGGGGACGCAGGCGGTGGCGACGGCCTACGAGCAACTGGGCGGGTTCACGTTCGCGGGGGACGGGGCCGAAGGGGAGGATTAAAATCGTGTCGTGAAGAGCGACTACGGCGTCATCGTGATCGGCGGGGGGCACGCGGGGGCGGAAGCGGCGTGGGCGGCGGCGAACGTGTTAACGCCCGGGGGCGGCTGCCCCCGGGCTTTGGGGCGTGTTGGGTTAGTCACCATGGACCCGGCGAAGGTCGGAGTGATGTCGTGCAACCCCGCGATCGGGGGGCTGGCGAAGGGGCAGATGGTCCGGGAGATCGACGCGCTGGGCGGGCTGATGGGGCGGGCGGCCGACGCGACGGGGATCCAGTTCCGGCTGCTCAACGCCAGCAAGGGTCCGGCGGTCCACGGCCCGCGGTGCCAGAACGACAAGTACGCCTACGCCGCGGAGGTGCAACGCCTGCTCGGCACCCGTCCGAATCTGGACGTGCTGCCGGGGCTGGTCGAAGACTTCGTGGTCGAAGACGGCCGGTGCGTGGGCGTGCGGTTCCGGGGCGGATACGGATCGGGACACCCGCAGGAGACGGCCGATTGCTGCGGCGAGTTCGGCGCGATCGACACGGCGGACAAGACGGTGACGCTGCGGGCCGGGGCGGTGGTGCTGACGACGGGGACTTTCATGCGGGCACTGATGCACAGCGGCCCGCGGCGGACCCCGGGCGGGCGGGTCGACGAGGGCACGGCCGACGGCATCAGCGGGGCGTTGCAACGTTTGGGTTTCGAGCTGGGGCGGCTGAAGACCGGGACGCCGCCGCGGCTGGCGGCGGGGTCGATCGACTTCGCGGGGCTGGAGGTGCAGCCGGGGGACCACGAGCCCCTGGCGTTCAGCGAGATGACGCACGCCGGGTGTTTCCCGGTGCTGGATCAGGTGCCGTGCCACCTGACGCACACCACGGCCGCGGCGCACGACCTGATCCGGGCGAACCTCGAACACGCGCCGATGTACAACGGGTCGATCGAGGCGGACGCCGGGCCGCGGTACTGCCCGTCGATCGAGGACAAGGTCGTGCGCTTCGCCGACCGCGACTCGCACCACGTGTTCCTCGAGCCCGAGTCGCTGACGACCAACGAGGTCTACTGCAACGGCATCAGCACCTCGCTGCCCCCGGAAGTTCAACTTCAGATTGTTCGCGCGATGCCGGGATGTGAAAAAGCCGACATGCTCAAGCCGGGGTACGCGGTGGAGTACGACATGGTGTGGCCGCACCAGATCGACGCGACGTGCATGACCAAGGCGGTGCCGGGGTTGCTGCTGGCCGGGCAGATCAACGGGACGTCGGGGTACGAGGAGGCGGCGGGGCAGGGGCTGATCGCGGGGGTCAACGCCGCGCGGTTCTTGTCGGGTGACGACCTCTGGCGGGTGGGGCGGGACCAGGCGTACCTCGGCGTGATGATGGACGACCTGGTGACCAAGACGCCGCGGGAGCCGTACCGGATGTTTACCAGCCGGGCGGAGCACCGGCTGACGCTGCGGAGCGACAACGCGGACGAGAGGCTCACGCCGGTGGGCCGGGAGCTCGGGACGGTGGACGATGCGCGGTGGGCGGTGTATCGAGTCAAGCGGGAGCGTAAGGCGGAGCTGGACGCGTGGATCGAGCGGTCGCGGGTGGGCGAGCGGGCGATGGGCAAGTGGGTGAACGACCCGGCGGTGCCCCCCGAAGACGTGTGGGACGCGTTCCTCGCCGATCACCCGGACGTGAGTCCGAGGGGGTATCGGCGGGCGCTTCCGGCGGTGCTGGCCGAGCGGCGGTACGCGGGTTATGTCGAGCGGAGCCGGCGGGACACGGCGCGGCTGGCGGAACGGGAAGACGCTGTGCTGCCGAGCGGTTTCGACTTCCGGGGGTTGCCGGGGCTACGGCGGGAGGCGGCGGACGTGCTGGATAAGTTCCGCCCGGCGACGCTGGGCCAGGCGGGCCGGCTGGCGGGGGTGAACCCGGCGGACGTGATGCTGCTGTCGGTGAGCCTGCGGGGGGCAACGGCGGTTTTACTTCCGGGGGCACTTCCGGGGGCACTTCCGGGGGCGGGGCGGTGAAACGTCAGGGCGATCGGTGGCGGCCGGGCCGGCGGGCGGCGCGGCGGCACTTCGCCACGATCGGGCGGTTCGAGAAATGGGCGAAGGACCCGGTGTGCCTCGGCTGCGGCTACGACCTACGGGGCCTGGCCGAGCGGGGGCGGACCGAGTGCCCCGAGTGCGGCCTGGGTTGCCGCCGGCTCGACCTGGTGCGTCAGGTCCAACGGCTCCGGCCGCACCAGAACCCGGTAAACAAAGAGGTGAAGCTGGGGCTGACGATCCTGATCAGTATTTTCCCGTTGGTGCTGGTGGTGGGCGTGCCGCTGGGGTCTGTGCTGTGGGCGTATGTCTCGGGCGGCGAAGCGGAATGGTTGTTTTTCCTGCCGTCCGCGTTGCTCGTGGTGCTTGGGCTATCGGCGTGGGTGGCCAGCCCTCTTGCGGCGTACCGCGTGTTTCGGGGCTTGACGGGGGTGCGGTTGTGGGCGGGGGCGCAGCTGCTGGCGGCGGTGGGGGCGGGGTTGTGCGTGGTGCCGGTGCTGTGGCTGGTCATGCTGGTGGTCGCGGCGCACGACGCGTTATCCCGGCTGCCGCGGTTGGCCGATCGGCTCGAACCGTTCGGAGCGCTGGTCGTCGGCGGGCCGGTCGAGCTGCGGCTCGACACGTGGCCGGTGCACGTGTTGACCTGCGTCTGCGTCGTCCTGCTGGCCGTGTTGCACCGTCTTAACGCGCAGGCGGTGCTGCGGCCCTGCCGCCGCCGGCTCGGCCTGCTGGCTGCGCGGCAGCTCGCCGACAGCGACGCGTTCCGCCCCCCCGCACCGCCGTAACGCTTGCCGCCGCCCGCGCTTTCGTGTCTAGTGTCGCCCATGCCCCACCCCGCCGAGCCCAGCCGACCCGACCCCTGCCTCATTGTGATCTTCGGCGCCTCGGGCGACCTGACCAAACGCAAGCTCGTGCCCGCGCTGTACTACTTGTGGGAGCGGGGCATGACCCCCGAGAAGTTCGCCGTCCTCGGCGTCAGCCGCACCAAGTTCGACGACGACTCGTTCCGCCAGATGGTCCACGACTTCAAGCCGCAGCAGTACGACGCCGGCAACTGGGACGAGTTCGCGAAACACCTGCACTACGAGGCCTGCGACGCGACGCGGGCCGACGCCTGGGGCGACGGGCTGACCTGCCGGATCAAGGAGCTCGGCAAGGAGCACGGCACGGGCAGCAACCTGCTCGCCTACCTGTCGATGGCCCCGCAGTTCTTCGAGCCCATCATCGAGCACCTCGGCAGCAGCGGCCTGATCACCGACGGCAAGCGCATGGTCCCGATCGACAAGGACGACCCGACCTGGCAACGCATCGTCGTCGAGAAGCCCTTCGGCCGCGACCCCGCGTCGGCCGTCCGGCTCAACGACTGCCTCGCCGACGTGTTCTGGGAGAACTCGGTCTACCGCATCGACCACTACCTCGGCAAGGAGCTGGTTCAGAACATGCTCGTGCTGCGGTTCGCCAACACCATCTTCGAGCCGCTGTGGAACCGCGACTACATCGACCACGTCCAGATCACCGCCAGCGAGACCGTCGGCGTCGAGGGCCGGGGCAGCTACTACGACTCCGACAGCGGCGGCGCGATGCGCGACATGGTCCAGAGCCACCTGCTGCAGGTCATGTCGCTGGTCGCCATGGAGCCCCCCGTCAGCATGGACGCCGAGGACATCCGCACCGAGAAGATCAAGGTGTTCAAGGCGCTGCGCGTCCCCGACGAGCGTGACATCCCCGACCTCGCCGTCCGCGGGCAGTACGGCGACGGCACCGTCAAGGGCGGGGCCGTGCCCGCCTACCGCCACGAGGACGGCGTCGATCCCGCCAGCCAGCGCGACACCTTCACCGCGATGCGCTTCAACGTCGACACCTGGCGCTGGGGCGGCGTGCCGTTCTACCTCCGCAGCGGCAAGGCGATGGCCGACAAAAAAACCGAGATCGTCATCTACTTCAAGCCCACCCCCCACTACCTCTTCCGTGAGCAGGTCCGCCGGCAGAAGCCCAACCAGATCGTCATCGCCATCCAGCCCGACGAGGGCGTCCGCATCCGCTTCGAGGGCAAGGAGCCCGGCGTCGGCATGAAGATGAACGACGTCGTCATGGACTTCGACTACGTCAAGCAGTGGCAGGTCGACCCGCCCGACGGCTACGCCACCCTCCTGCACGACTGCATGCGCGGCGACCAGACCCTCTTCAAACACCGCGACGAGATCGAGGCCTCCTGGTATGCCTGCCAGCCCGTGCTCGACTACTGGGAAGACAACCCCCAGGACGACCTGCCCAACTACGCCGCCGGCACCTGGGGCCCGCCGGCCGCCGACCTCATGATGCAGCGTGACGGGCGGTACTGGCGCAACGACTGACGGGGATTTTTGGTTTTGAATTGTGGATTTTTGGTTAGGATCGGCGGACGCAACCCACGCGGTTTCCGGTCGGTTTCACGGTCAAAACATCTCACTTCAAATTCAACCATGCGAAATCACCACGCGAGACATGAGCCGACTACGTTCCGGCATCCGGGCTTGACTTGCGTCCTGTGGGGCCTGGTCACGCTGACCGCCGCCCACCCCGCCGCCGCCGAGACCGCGGCCCCGCGCCCCGTCGAGCGCGACGGCGTCCTCGCCGTCGAGGCCGAGGCCTACGACCGCCAGACGCTCACCGACGTCCGCGCCTGGTACCGCGTCGACGCCGCCACCGACCCGGCGTCCCTGCCGCGGCCCGACGGCGACCCGCCCCACCTCGAAGACGCCAGCGGCGGGGCCTACCTCGAGATCCTCCCCGACACCCGGCGGACCCACGACGACCCGCTCGTCGGCGGCGAAAACATCACCGGCCCCGGCAAGCTCGCCGTACTCGAGTACGACGTCGCCTTCACCACCCCCGGCCGCTACTACGTCTGGGCCCGCGTCTTCTCCACCGGCAGCGAAGACAACGGCATGCACGTCGGCCTCGACGACGATTGGCCCGGCTCCGGCCGACGCATGCAGTGGTGCAAGGACAAACACACCTGGCGCTGGGAGGCCCGCCAACGCGTCCCGGATAACCACTGCGGCTTCCCCAACACCATCTACCTCGACGTCGCCGCCCCCGGCCCGCACACCGTCAAGTTCTCCATGCGCGAAGACGGCATCGAGTTCGACAAGTGGCTGATGGTCCGCGACCGCCTGCCCCCGCTGCACGGACCGAGCCCCGAGGCCGACCTGCCCCGCCCGCTCGCCGACCCGCCGGCTCCATGACCCGGCCGAACCCCCGGGCGTCTGTTACCCTCCGCCGATGCTCGAACTGCCCGGCACCGTCGTCACCGCCCCCGACACCGAAACCCTCTTCGAAAAGCTTGGCGACGCCCTGCTCGCCGCTTCCCTGGCCGCCGTCGAGGACCGCGGCGCATCCCACCTGGCCCTCTCCGGCGGCGGCACGCCCGAACCCTTCTACGTCCGCCTCGTCACCGACCCGAAGTACCGCGCCGTCCCCTGGGCCAAGACCCACGTCTGGATCGTCGACGAACGCCGCGTGCCCGAAGACCACGAGAAGTCCAACATCCGGATGATCCGCGAGGCCCTGACCGACCACGCCGGCCTCCCCCCCGGCAACGTCCACCCCATGCCCGTGATGTCGGACGACCCCCCCGGGGGTTACGAAGCCGAACTCGGCGAGGCGTTCGGGATGCGGGCCGCCGGCGGCAACTACCCCCGCCTCGACTTCGTGCTCCTGGGCATGGGCGGTGACTGCCACACCGCCAGCCTCTTCCCCGGCTCGCCCGCCCTGAGCTCCACCCGCTGGATCGACACCAACGACGGCACCCACGTCGTCCCCCCGCCGCGGGTCACCATGACCTACCCCCTGCTCAACGCCGCCCGCCACCTCGCCGTCCTCGCCGTCGGCCGGGGCAAAGCCCCCGCCCTCCGCCTCGTCGCCGACCAGTACGCCACCGGCCGACCCGACATCAACCAGGTCCCGATCACCGGCATCCGGCCCGACTCCGGCAGCTTGACTTGGTACCTCGACGACGCCGCGGCGGCGGGGTGACGCGGGCCGGTTGGTGCGCACAGGATCGCGGGATTCTGCCACCAAAATTCGGACGACCCGCAAAAATTTTCAAACCGTGCTGCCCCCGGAAGCTACGCCGTGACGAGGTGTCAAAAAGGGGTTGATTCCGCGCACAAACGTTGCGCGGCGTCCCATGGTGTCGGCCCCCGTTTTGCCGGCGGGACCCCTGGTAAAGACAAGGCCGGGCCCGCCCGCGGCGGACGGCCGGGCTGAGTGTTCGCGTGTCGGCGGCGATGCCACGGGACCCACCTTGTCGGAAACCCCGTGGGTCAACGGCACCAGCGGCTCGGTCGGGGGCGCACGCCCGGAGGTTTCGATCCGTTTGCCGCCAAGGACGCCAAGAGCGCTAAGGGAGGCATCAAGTCAGTTTGAATTTTTGACCTGTGTCTTCTTTAACGCTCTTAACGTCCTTGGCGGCGAAAATCGGATCGGACCTCACCACCCCGCCGCGGCGGCCGCGAAGCGGAGGAGGTGGGGGCGTGGGGTTGCCCGCTCTTTGGCAATGTGGTGGTTGAAAAAGAAAAGAAGCCCACGGTCGGCGACCGTGGGCTTCCGGGGGAACTCAGTCCTTGCCTTCGAGGATCGCCTTGGCGACGTTGGCGGGGACGGGGGCGTACTTCAGCGGCTCCATGGCGTAAGACGCCCGGCCCTGGGACATGCCGCGGAGGCTGTTGCTGTAGCCGAACATCTCGGCGAGCGGGGCTTCGGCGGTGATGACGCGGACCACGCCGCGCTCCTCGTCGCCCACGATGATGGCGCGGCGGCGGTTGAGGTCGCCGGTTACGTTACCGAAGAACTCGTCGGGCGTGGTGACGACGACCTTCATGATCGGCTCCATGAGCTGGAGGCCCGCCTTTTTGGTCGCGTCCTTGAAGGCGAGCGTGCCCGCCATCTCGAAGGCGATCTGGCTCGAATCCACGTCGTGGTACTTGCCGTCGATGAGCTCGACCTTGACCCCGAGCAGCGGGTAGCCGGCTAGGACGCCGCCGAGCGCGGTGTTGCGGCAGCCGACGCCGACCGACGGGATGTACTCCCGCGGGATCGCCCCGCCGGCGATCTTGTCGACGAAGACCACGCCGTCGTCCCACTTGAGCTCTTCGGCCTCGGCCTCTTCCTCGGTGATGGGGCTGACGGTGATGGTGCAGTCGCCGAACTGGCCGCGGCCGCCGGTCTGCTTCTTGTGGATGCCGCGGGCCTCGGCGGTGCCGGTGATGCACTCCTTGTAGGCGACGCGGGGCGTGCCGACGTTGACGCCGATCTTCATGTCGCGCGTCAGCTTGGTGGTGATGATGTCCAGGTGCAGCTCGCCCATGCCGGCGATGATGGTCTGGCCCGTTTCTTCGTCGTAGTTGGCCTGGAACGACGGGTCCTCGCGGCGGATGGTGCCGAGGGCGTTGGAGAGCTTTTCCTTGTCGCCGGCGGTCGCGGGCTCGATCGACATGGAGATGACGGGGTCGGGGAAGTCCATGCGGTCGAGGACGATGGGGTCGTCGCCGGAGCAGAGGGTCTCGCCCGTGTAGGAGTTCTTGAGGCCGACGACGGCGACGATCTCGCCGGCCAGCGCCTCGTCGCGGGCCAGCCGGTCCTTGGAGTGCATCTCGAAGATGCGGCTGACGATCTCTTTCTTGCCGTTGTTGGAGTTCAGGACGCGGGTGCCCTTCTCGAGCTTGCCCGAGTAGATGCGGACGTAGGTCAGGTCGCCGTGGGCGTCGTTGACGATCTTGAAGACCAGGGCGGAGAGGGGGGCGTTCTCGTCGTGGGGCCGGGTGAGGCGTTTCTCGGCGTCGTCGGGGTCGGTGCCCTCGGTCTCGGGGACCTCGGTGGGGTTCGGGAGGTAGTCGATGATGCCGTCGAGTAGTTTTTGGACGCCGATGTTCTGGAGGGCCGAGCCGCAGAAGGTCGGGTGGATGGCTTTGGACAGGGTGCCCTTGCGGAGGGCGGCGACGATCTCGTCGTTGGTCAGCTCCTCGCCGCCGAGGTACTTCTCGGCCAGGTCGTCGTCGACGTCGGCCGCGCCCTCGATCATCTCCTCACGCTTGGCTTCGGCGAGGTCCTTGAGTTCGTCGGGGATGTCTTTCTCTTCGACGACCGAGCCCATCTCGCCGGTGAAGTAGAAGGCCTTCATGGCGAGCAGGTCGATCAGGCCCTCGAACTCGTGGCCCGCGCCGATGGGGATTTGGACGGGCACCGCCTTGGCACCGAGGCGCTCGCCGATGGAGTTGAAGCTGAACTCGAAGTCGGCGCCGATCTTGTCCATCTTGTTGATGAAGCAGATGCGGGGCACGCCGTAACGCTCGGCCTGGCGCCAGACGGTCTCGGACTGGGCCTCGACGCCCTCTTTGCCGTCGAAGACGACGACGGCACCGTCGAGGACGCGCATGGAGCGTTCGACCTCCATGGTGAAGTCGACGTGGCCGGGGGTGTCGATGAGGTTGCAGGTGTACTCGACGCCGTGGCGGGTCCAGGGGCAGGTGGTGGCGGCGGACTGGATGGTGATGCCGCGGTCCTGCTCGTCCTGGAGGTGGTCCATGGTGGCGGTGCCGTCGTGGACCTCGCCGATCTTGTAGGACTTGCCGGTGTAGTAGAGGACGCGTTCGGTGGTGGTGGTCTTGCCGGCGTCGATGTGGGCGCAGATCCCGAAGTTGCGGGTCTTCTGGAGGCGGGTGAGCTTTGAAGCGGGGGTGAGGGTGGTGCTCATGGGATTACGCGGGGGCAAGGGGGTCGGGTGTACCGAACTCGGCCGGTCGAGCCGGGCTGGTTAAAGTCGCAAGTCGTGTCACAAAAGGCTAGTCCGGTGCGTCACCGGCGGCCGAGATCGCAAGCCGGGTAATGTACCGCCCGGGGGGGTGGGGTCAAGCCGCGGGGGCTAGGGTAAGCCGCCGTGCGGATGATCATCGACTGCTACAACGTGCTGCACACGGCCCTGCCGCCGGGGCTCGCGGGGCTGGACGAGGCGGGGCTGTGCCGGGCGTTGGGGCGGACGGCGTGGGCGGCGGCGGGGGTGACGGTCGTGGCGGACGGCCGGCCGAAGCCGGGCGGGGCCGTGGCGTCGCCGGCTTCCGGGGTGGAGTTGATCTATTCCGGGGGTTCCGGGGGGGGGCGGTCGGCGGACGACGTGATCGCGGGGCTGATCGCCCGGCACTCGGCCCCGCGTCGGCTCACGGTCGTCAGCAGCGACCGGGCGGTCCGCGCCGCGGCGCGGCGGCGGCGGGCGCGGGACTGGCCCAGTGAGGCGTTCGTGACGCGACTGGTCGAGCAGCTGCGGCGGACCTCGACGCGGGGTCCGAGTCACACGGATCGGCCAACGGTCGCGCCGCTGCCGCCCGAGCTGGTGACGCGGTGGAAGCGCCAGTTCGGGTTCCGCGACGACGACTGAAACACGGGCCGGCGTCGCGCGGTTACTTGACGAAACCTCCGGGCCACACTTCAATTACCGCCCATGTCCGACGCCGAAGCCGACGCCCCGCACCCGTCGCCCCGCTACCGCCGGGTGCTGCTGAAGATCAGCGGCGAAGCGTTTTGCGTGGAGGGCGGCTTCGGCGTGGACCCCGAAGAGCTCAAGCTGATCGCCCACGAGATCGCCGAGGCGGCGAAGGTCGGCGCGACGGTCGACCCCGACCGCCTGCGGCGCAGCGGCGACAACCCGATGGCCGGCACGCAGGTCGCCGTCGTCGTCGGCGGAGGCAACATCATCCGCGGCGCGGCGCTGGCGAAGGAGGGCCTGGTCGAGCAGGCCGTCGCGGACCAGATGGGCATGCTCGGCACGGTGATCAACGCCCTGGCGCTCAAAGAAGCGCTCGAGACGCTCGGCCAGCCGGCCCGGGTGATGTCCGCCCTGATGGTCTCGTCGGTCGCCGAGAACTTCATCCGCGGCCGAGCGATCCGCCACCTCGAGAAGGGCCGAGTCGTCATCTTCGCCGCCGGCACGGGCAACCCGTTCAGCACGACCGACAGCGGCGCCAGCCTGCGGGCGAGCGAGATCAACGCCGACGTCGTGCTCAAGGCCACCAAGGTCGACGGCATCTACGACAAGGACCCGAACCGCCACGCCGACGCCGTCCGCTTCGAGACCATCGGCTTCGACGAGGCGATCAGCCGCGACCTGAAGGTCATGGACATCGGCAGCTTCGCCCAGTGCCGGGAGAACGACATCCCGATCGTCGTCTTCGACATGAAGACCCCCGGCAACATCGCCCGGGTCGTTGCCGGCGAGGCCATCGGCACCCGCGTCGGCTGAGACCGAGCCCCGCACCCCGAGAGGATTCACATGGACCCCGACGAGATCTTGATGGACGCCGAGGAGGCGATGGAGAAGGCGGTCGACTACGTCCGCAGCGAGATGAAGGGCGTCCGCACCGGCCGGGCCCAGCCCGCGATGATCGAGATGGTCAAGGTCGAGTGCTACGGCGCCGAGGCCGAGCTGCGCAGCGTCGCGCTGATCTCCGCACCCGAGCCGACGCAGCTGCTGGTCAAGCCGTTCGACCCGAGCACGACCAACGAGATCGCCAAGAGCCTGGAGCGGGCCGGCCTGGGCTTCAACCCCCAGGTCGACGGCAAGCAGGTCCGCCTGAACATCCCGTCGCTCTCGGGCGACCGCCGCAAGCAGCTGGCCGCCAGCGTCAAGCAGATGGGCGAGCACGCCAAGGTCACGATCCGCAGCGCCCGCCGCGACGCCAACAAGCACCTCGACGCGGCGGCCAAGGACAAGTCGTCGCCCCTGAGCGAGGACGAGGTCGCGTCGTCAAAGGACGAGGTCCAGGACCTGCTCAAGAAGTACGAGGGGACCGTCGAGTCGATGGTGGCGGAGAAGACCAGGGAGATCGAAGCGGTCTGAGCCTTCCGGGGGTTACCGTTTGTCGATCTCGTCCCAGATGCGTTGCTGTTCGTCGTTGAACGCGGCGTCGAGCGCGGTGCAGAGTTCGAGGTCGGCGTCGAAGCGGTCGCGCTCGATGAAGCGGACGGCGGCGTCGGCGTAGAGGGCGAAGACCCCGTCGCCGTGGCGGGAGTCGACCCGCTCGGGCAGGCCCACGCTGTCGGCGAGGATGGCGCGTTGGCCCTGCAGCTCGAGGCGGGGCAGGTTGGTGGCGTTGGCGTCCGCGGGGTCGTCGGGGATCGCGGCGAGCGGAGCCAGGCCGTAGCTCACCAGCGTGTTGCGTCCCGGCGTGCCGGGGGGCCAGGGATTGTCGTCGCCGTCGAACGACTCGCCGTCGCTGGTCTCCGCCGGGCAGTAGAACGCCTCGCCGGCGTCCATCAGCCCGTGCTGGTACAGCCAGCCGTAGAGCACGAACCGGTCCGCAAAGCCGCTGTAGACGTTGAGGTTGAACTGCTTGAATCCGGGGGCGGCCCGGTAGCCGATCGGCACGTACTGGTCGAAGTCGTTGGCGTAGACGTGGAAGCTCTGGTGGATCGTCCGCTGGTTCGCTTGACAGCGGACGTCCACCGCGGCGTCCCGGGCGTTGCCCAGCACGGGCAGCAGCAGCCCGATCAGCAGCGCGACGATCGCGATCACGACCAGCAGCTCGATCAACGTGAAGGCGGGGCGGCGGATCGGCATGAGGCGATCGTAGCCCGGTCTCACACCCCGATGTCCTCGTTCCACAGGTCGGGCTGCTCGGCGATGAACCTCTCCATGATCGCGACGCAGCCCGCGTGGTCCATCACCGTCACGTCCACGCCGCGGTCGGCGAAGAGGTCCTCGGCCCCGAGGAAGTTGCGGTTCTCGCCGATCAGCACCCGCGGGATGCGGAACAGCAGCGCCATGCCCGTGCACATGATGCAGGGGCTCAGCGTCGAGACGAGCGTGAGGTTCGGCCAGTCGCGGCGTCGCCCGGCATTGCGGACGCACATCATCTCGGCGTGGGCGGTCGGGTCGCCGCCCTGGACCCGCTCGTTGTGGCCGCGGGAGACGACCGCGTCGGCGTCGGGGTCGTAGAGCACCGCGCCGATCGGGATGCCGCCCTCGTCGTAGCTCTTCTGCGCCTGCTGCAGCGCGGCGTCTATCAGGTCGGCGTCGGTCATGGGGGGTTGGGTCTGGTGGGTTGGCGGCGAAGCCGGACCTGAGCGAAGCGAAGGTCCGGATGGCGGTGAAGAATGTCCGGACCTTCGCTTCGCTCAGGTCCGGCTTTGTGAGCAGCTTATGCTAGCGAGTCATGCTGGGACTGATTCCCCTCTTTGCGTTGGCGTACGGGCTGGTCGTGGTCGGCGGGGCGGCGGCGGTCCTGCGGGAGATGAACCGGCCGCGGCGCAAGACGCTGGGCGTGGCGCTCGCGGCGGGCGGGGCGGGCGACCCGGCCGACCTCGGGCTCCAGGCCGAGGCGGTGACGCTGAACCTCGGCGACGGGTCGCGGAGCCCGGGCTGGCGGATCCGGGGTGACGCGCCGACGGGCCCGTCGGCGGTGGTAGTGCACGGGCACCGCGACAGCCGGTTCGGCGCGATGTACCGGGCGCAGACGGTCCTGCCGTTCGTGCGCGAAGCGGTGGTGTTCGACCTGCCGGGCCACGGCGAAGCGGAGGCGGCGTCGGGCAAGATGGGCGCGCGGGAGGCGGACGATATCGCCGCGGTGGTGGCGGGGGCGGTTCCGGGGGCAATTCCGGGGGCGGTGGTGCTGATGGGATCGTCGATGGGGGCGACGTTCGTGGTCAAGGCGGCGGCGCGGCATCCGGAAGTCTTCCGGCACGGAGGCGGCGTCGTCGCGTTGGCGCCGTACCGGTTCTGGGACGAGGGGCTGCGGGGCCAGCTGCGGCGTCGGCGGGTGCCGGCGTGGCCGGTCGTGCCGCTGGTGGGGCTGATTTTGCGGGTGTGGCCGGGGCGGTGGGGGCTGGGCGAGCGGCCGGGCTTCGATCGCGCGGCGGACGCGGCGGAACTCACCGCGCCGCTGCTGGTGGTCCACGGCGACGACGACGCGATCTGCCCGCTCGACGCCGGCCGGGCGATCGCCGAAGCCGCGCCGCGGGGTCGGCTGCACGTCGTGCCCGGTGGGACGCATAACCACCTGCTGACGGTCGACCCCGGGGCGACGCGTGAGACGTTCGCCGCGTTTTTTGCCGATGTGGCGGCGGATTCTTCGCCGGCCGGGGCGTCGCCGCGTGCTAGCATCGGGCCATGAACGCCGACGACATCGCGGGGACGATCGACCACACGCTGCTGCGGGCCGAGGCGCTGCCGGGAGACGTCGATCGGCTGGTCGACGAGGCGGTGGCGCACGGCTTCGCGTCGGTGTGCGTCAACGGCGTGTACCTCGGCCGGGTGGTCGGGCGGCTGGCGGCGGCGGGCACGGAGGCTTCCGGGGTGAAGTCTTGTGCGGTGGCGGGGTTCCCGCTGGGGGCGATGAAGGAGGCGGTCAAGTCGATCGAGGCGACGAGCCTGGCGAAGGACGACGCGGCGGAGATCGATTTCGTCGCCCACCTGCCGCACCTGCTGGCGAAGGACCGGCACGCGGCCCGGACGGATTTCCTGTCGGTGACCACGAACGTACGGTCGGTGCGGTCGTCGGTGGTAGTGAAAGTGATCATCGAGTCGGCCGCGCTGCTGGCGGGCGTCGACGCGGCCGAGGGCGAGGCGCGGATCGCCGTGGCCTGCGAAGCGGCGGCCGAGGCGGGCTGCGACTTCGTGAAGACCTCGACGGGCTTCCACCCGGCCGGCGGCGCGAGCGTCGCGGCGGTCCGGCTGATGCGGAAGCACGCCCCGAACCTCAAGGTCAAGGCGTCCGGGGGCATCCGCAACCGCGAGGACGCGCTACGCATGCTCGACGCCGGGGCGGACCGGCTCGGCTGCTCGGCGGGCGTGGCGATCGTGACGGGGGCGACGGGCGGCGCGGGTTACTGACCACTCGTTCAGCGGATCACGAAGAACAGAACCAAGAAGACCACGGCCGCGATCGACAGGAAGACGCCGCCGACGACGGCCAAAGCGAACCAACCGGGCGGCCCGCCGTCGGTCGATTTCTTGCGGTCGTGGATGCCAAGGGTTTCGTTTTCGATCTGGGGCAGGTCCGGTTGATTCATGACCAAGCATAGCCGGACCCTTCCGGGGTCAGGCGTGCGACAGGTTCTCGATCAAACCGTTGAATGTCGCGCTGGGCCGCATGGCGGCTTCGGCCTTGGCGGGGTCGGGGCGGTAGTAGCCGCCGAGGTCGGCGGGCTGGCCCTGGGTCGTGTCGATCTCGGCGATGACCGTGTCGATCTGCCCGCCGAGACCTTCGGCCAGGGGCCGGAACGTCGCGGCCAGCTCGGCGTCGTCGCTCTGATCAGCTAATGCCTCGGCCCAGTAGAGCGTGAGGTAGACCTGGCTGCCGCGGTTGTCGAGTTGGCCCGCCTTGCGGAGCGGGGACTTGTTCTCGTTGAGCAGCCGGGTGGTCGCGGCGGTCAGGGCGTCGGCCACGGCCTTGGCTTTCGTGTTGCCGGTCGACTCGGCCAGGCTCTCGAGCGAGACGGCGAGGGCGAGGAACTCGCCGAGGCTGTCCCAACGCAGGTGCGACTCGGCGCGGAACTGCTGGACGTGCTTCGGGGCCGAGCCGCCCGCGCCGGTCTCGAACAGCCCGCCGCCGGCCAGCAGCGGGACGATCGAGAGCATCTTGGCGGACGTGCCCAGCTCCAGGATCGGGAACAGGTCCGTGAGGTAGTCGCGCAGCACGTTGCCCGTGGCCGAGATCGTGTCTTGACCGGCCCGGCAGCGGTCGAGGGTGAACTTCGTCGCCGCGACCGGCGCGAGCACCGGCAGCTCCAGGCCATCGGTGTCGTGGTCGGGCAGGTAGGCCTCGACTTTTTTGATCAGCTCGCGGTCGTGGGCACGGTCTTCGTTGAGCCAGAACACGGCGGGGGTGTTCGTCGCCCGGGCCCGCTGCACCGCGAGGCGGACCCAGTCGCGGATCGCCACGTCCTTGGTCTGGCACATCCGCCAGAGGTCCCCCCCGGAAACGTCGTGGCTGAAGATCACGCTGCCGTCGGTATCGACGACTTCGATCTTGCCGTCGGACGACGCGACGAACGTCTTGTCGTGGCTGCCGTACTCCTCGGCCTTCTTGGCCATCAGCCCGACGTTGGCGACGCTGCCCATCGTGGTCGGGTCGAACGCGCCGTGGGCGATGCAGTCTTCGATCACGGCCTGGTACACCCCGGCGTAACAGCGGTCGGGGATGACGGCCTTGGTGTCCTTCTGCTTGCCGTCGGGGCCCCACATCTGGCCCGACGCGCGGATCATCGCGGGCATCGAGGCGTCGATGATCACGTCGCTCGGCACGTGGAGGTTCGTGATGCCGTGGTCCGAGTCGACCATCGCGAGGTCGGGCCCGTCGGCCAATGCGGCCTCGAGGTCGGCGCGGATGGTGTCCTGCGTCGCGGCCGGGAGTTTGGTGATCTTGGAGACGACGTCGCCGAGGCCGTTGTCGGTGTTGGCCCCAACGGCCCGCAGCGCGTCGGCGTGCTTCTCGAAGACGTCGGCGAAGAAGACCTCGACGGCGTGGCCGAAGATCACCGGGTCGCTGACCTTCATCATCGTGGCCTTGAGATGCAGCGAGAAGAGCAGGCCGCGGTCCTTGGCGTCCTGAATCTGCTCTTTGAAGAAAGACCGCAGGGCGGCGACCCCCAGGCGGGCGGCGTCGATCACCTCGCCGGCCTCGAGAGACAGGCCGTCTTTGAGCGGGGTCGCGGTGCCGTCGGCCGCGACGTGGCGGATCGACACGGTCGTGGCTTCGGGGCAGGTGTGAGACTGCTCGCTGCCGAAAAAGTCGCCGCCGGTCATGTGGGCGACGTGGGTCTGGCGGTCCGGGGTCCAGGCGCCCATCGAGTGGGGGTTATTCTTGGCGTAGGCCTTGACCGGGGCGGCGACGCGGCGGTCGGAGTTGCCCTCGCGGAGCACCGGGTTGACGGCGCTGCCGAGGACCCTGGCGTACTTGGCCTGAACCTCCCGCTCCTCTTCATTCTGCGGATCGGCCGGGTAGCTTGGGATGTCGTAGCCCTGGCTCTGCAGCTCGGCGGTGGCGGCGGCGAGCTGGGGGATCGACGCGCTGATGTTGGGCAGCTTGATGAGGTTGGCGGCCGGGGTCTTGGCCAGCTCGCCGAGGCGGGCCAGTTCGTCGGGCACCCGCTGGTCCTCGGCGAGTCGGTCGGGGAACTGCGCGAGGATGCGGCCGGCGAGGGAGATGTCGCTCAGTTCGACACCGACCCCGGCCGCGCCGGCGAACGCGCGGATCACCGGCAGGAAGGCGACCGTTGCCAACGCGGGGGCCTCGTCGGTGTGGGTGTAGACAACGGTGGGGCGGTCGGGCATGGATCGGGGTCTCGCGGTCGGTCGGTCGGCGGTGGGGTCGGAGTATAAGAAACCGACCGCGGGACGCGTCAGCCGTGGACCATACCGATCAGGTCGGCGACGGTGCGGTGCGCTTCGACGGGGTGGCGCAGCGGCCGGTCGCGGTGGACGAGGTAGTGGTTGCGTCGCCCGTCACGCTGCCGGGTGAGGACCCCGCCGGCTTCGAGGTCGGCCACGATCTTCTGCACCGCCCGCTCGGTGATGCCCACCCGCTCGGCCAGGTCGCGGAGTCGTAGGTCCGGCTCGGCGGCCAGCAGCACCAAGACGTGGGAGTGGTTGCTCAGGAAGGTCCAGCCCTTCCCGGGCGGCGGGCCCGCGGCGGGCGCGGTCTCGGTTCCGGGGGCGGTATCGGGTCGGCGGGTCGGTTTTTTTTTCATCCGGCGGCGTCCGGTCGATTGACATCGGGTTTAATTGCGATAATATTTTCACGAACGTGAGTTCAGGTAAAAATCTTCACGAACAGTCTAGCACTATCCCACACCACGACCCCCGCCCGGAGACACCATGACCGCCACCCTCACCGCGCCGTTCGTCCCGTCCGCCGCCCCCGACCGGTCCGCGTCCGCCGCCCCCGCGGCGACAACCCGGACCACCGTCACGGTCGCCCGCGGCGACGGCATCGGGCCCGAGATCATGGACGCCACCCTCGCCGTCCTCGACGCCGCCGGGGCCGGGCTCGACTACGACTTCATCCAGATCGGCCAGAAGGTCTACGAACGCGGCGTCTCG